>JAZGFA010000001.1:0-4475 GCA_036478975.1 Robiginitomaculum sp.
AAGCTGAGCTTGAAAAAGGCGACGCTAAAACAGAGTCAAATGAAGACCCAGATACTGACCCTAAACCAGAGGAAAAAGACGATGAGCAAATCCATTACCGTATCAGAACGCCGAGGTGATAAGGGCGCGGGCAAATACACGAATGATGTGATGACCGCCCGCCACCGTCTTATCGCCGATGAGCCAGAAAGTCTGGGCAGCGCCGATCTTGGCCCCGCCCCGTTTGAATATATCTGCGCCGGCCTTGGGGCATGCACGACGATTACCCTGCGCATGTATGCGGGCCGGAAGAATTGGCCCGCCCTGCATTTAAGCGTCGATGTTAGCTATAAGGTGCGCGGTGACCAGCCCGTCTTTACCCGCGTCCTAACCATTGAAGGGGATTTGGATGAGAGCCAGCGCGCGCGCATGGTGGAAATAGCCGATAAATGCCCCGTCCATAAAATGCTGACTAAGGGCAGTTTGGTAGAAACCACGCTTACTTAAATGGGGGGCTTAAACGGGGTTGAATCTTGGTATCAAGGGCGCGTTGCAAATAGGGATAGACTTGATTTAAAACGTCAATATCCCCCGCCGCGACCACGCGTCCGCCGTTAATTGCAGAGCCGCCATGCCAATTGGTTAGCGCGCCGCCCGCCCCTTCTATAATGGGGATAAGCGCGCGCACGTCACAGGGCTTTAGGCTCGCCTCTATTATCATATCCATCTTGCCAGAAGCGACGAGGGCGTAGCCGAACGCGTCAAGCCCCAAGCGGGAGAAACGCGCCGTACGCCGTATCATTTCATAGCTAGCGCGCTCCCCTTGGGTGAACATGGAGAGCGGCTCCGTGCAGCCCAGCACGATGTCTTTGATGCGCTTGCACGGGCGAGAATTTATCTTAGCAGAGCCATTATGGTCCTCACGAAAGGCCCCATCAGGCCCGCCGATAAAGCGCTGACCGCTTGGGCCTAGGGCCGGTAAATCAATAATGCCAATGACAGGTTTATCCTTGTGGCTGACCGCGATGAGCGTGCTCCACACCGGCACGCCAGCGACAAAGGCGCGGGTTCCGTCTATCGGGTCAAGGGTCCACAGGAAATCAGAACTGCCGGCTACGTCGTCAAATTCTTCGCCGATTATTGCGTCATTCGGGAAGGCGGCGCTAATCATTTTGCGCAGGGCGAGCTCGGCCATTTTATCGGCGTTAGTGACCGGATCAAAGTCCGCGCCGCTCGCCTTGTTCTCTATCGTCATGCCCTCGTTAAATAGCGCCGTGGTGATAGTGCGGGCATGGTCAGCCATGGCGCGCGCCAGCGTAAGGCGCGCGGCAATGTCTTTATTTGTTTTTGAAATCTGCGAGGTCATAGGGGCGGCTTACCATGCAGGCCGCTCCCCATGCCAGAAGAATTATGTTATTGCATCAACTGCAAAGCGGGAGTATTAGCGGCCTTTTGCAAAGATTTAGCGAGGTCGAGCAAATGTTTGCGCGGGCCTTCGCCCATGCCGTAATAGGCGCGCACGAGGTCCATAGTCTCTTTTTTGGACAGCACGTCCGGCGCAAGGCTTGGGCTGTCAAACACGCCGTCCGGATGGTCGCGCTCCGATAGGCCTTCGTAGAAATATTGCACCGGCACATAGAGCGCTTCGGACAGTTCAAACAAGCGGGCCGCAGAAACGCGATTGGCGCCGCATTCATATTTTTGGATTTGCTGGAAGCGTATGCCAACCTCTGTGGCGAGGTTTTGCTGGGTCAGGCCCAAAAGGCGGCGGCGGCGGCGTAGGCGTTTGCCAACGTGTAGGTCAATATCATTTGTCATAGCGTTTCCTTAAATGCGGGTTTCGCCTGTAAGGGGAGCAAGAGCCGTGCCAGTCTGTTTATGCGCGTTCTCCCCATAGGCGAGCGAATTTACCGCCTATCGCGCCCGATTTACGCAAGTGTGTGCCATGAAAGCGGGCCAAGAAAAGCAAAGCTGTGCCGTAATGGGGCAGGGGTGACCTATTGCGCGGCGAGGGATTGGGAGCTTTGCGCGTAATGGGTGATGAGGGACTGGGTTAAAACCCCAAGGTCATTTTGCAGTTTTTCATAGCCGGGCTTTTTGCTCATTTTGTGGGCGTTTAAATACAAATCACGGTTTATTTCAATTTGGAGGGCGTGGACATTGTCGCCGCCCTCCCCGTAATGGCGCGTTGTATAGCCCCCCGCATAGGGAGAATTGCGCCCGACGCTATAGCCCATTGCGGTGAGGGTTTTTGCGGTGTGGTCGGTTAAGCTTTGCGGGCAAGAGCGGCCGTAACGGTCCCCCAAGATAAAGTCGGGGTGGCGACTATTTTGCGGGCCAAAGCCGGGCATGGAATGGCAATCTATTAACGCGGCAAAGCCATGCTTTGCGAGGACCCGCGCAATCAATCCGCGCAGGGCCGTGTGATAGGGGTGATAGAGCGCGTCTATGCGCGGGGCCGCAATGGCCGGCGGCGGCGTCTGTTTGTAAATATTGACCCCGCGGGAAATGCACAGGGGGATAACCCCTAATCCGGCCCGCGCAAGCGCGCTTGGCTCGCCGGCTTGCAAGCTCCACTGCGGCGGCAACTCGTCCGCCGCGCGGTTAACATCAACAAAACTGCGCGGGAAATGGGCGCGCAGCAAGGGCGCGCCAAGCTGCGGCCCTGCGCGAAATAAATCATCGACAAAGGCGTCTTCGCTTTGGCGCAGGGCGGAAAGCGGGACGGCGCAGCGCCTAAGCCAGCTAGGCGGATAGAGCGCGCCCGAATGGGGGGAGGCCAATATGAGCGGGGTGGACGCGGCCTTTGGGTTTGGCTCTATGATAGAGCAGGGCGGCGCATAGGCGGTCAGGGCGTGGCGCTCGGCGCTGAGGAATTTGCTCACAGGATTTACTCGGCCTCTATACATACTTTCTTCATGCTCATTTGCGAGGTTGCGGTCAACTGGCGAGTTTGTTGCAAGGATTGCCAGAACCATTATAAATGATGCAATTAAGGACCGGGATATGGCTACGATTTTATACGCAGAAGATGACCACGCCATGCGGCGCTTTTTTGAAAAAGCGCTGGAAAAGGCCGGTCATGACGTGGTTGCGTGTAGTGACGGCGAGCGGGCTTTGCGCGCGCTTAAATTTGCCGAGGGCGCGTTCGATTTGCTTTTGACCGATATTATGATGCCGGGCATGGACGGGGTAGAGCTGGCTAAACAGGCGGAAGTTCTGTCCCCGGGCATTAAAATCATGTTTATCACCGGCTTTGCCGCCGTGGCCATGCAGGACCCGAAAACCGCTGATAATGCCACAATCCTATCCAAGCCCGTCCATCTGCGCCAACTTGTCGGCGAAGTTGACAAATTGATTGCAGCCTAAGCCAAAATTAGCCTTGCCTAGACCCGCGCGCGGGGATATATCACCGCTTCTCTTAGGAGGCCGCATTTGGTTAGGACGATTAGCTCAGCGGTAGAGCACTACATTGACATTGTAGGGGTCACTGGTTCAATCCCAGTATCGTCCACCAAAACCGAGAGCAAAGCTTTCGGTTCAATAAGTGCCGTTAGGAATGATTGCCCTTGCAATCATTGGCACGTGCCATTTTCCTCCCTCACAATAATGTGATTAAATCGTCACACTACGCGCGTGTTCGATTTGCTATTGCTCACCCATGATAAACTCATAAAATCCGAGTAACGGATAATCCCTGCATAGGAGGACATTATGTCAGCAGTACTTAAAACAACAAAATCCATGGCCGTCGGCGCCATTTTAGCGGCTAGCGTTGGTTGTGCCACGAGCAGCACTGGCCCAAGCCCGCAATTAAGCCTGTCCGCCGCGGCCCCCGCCTCCGTGCAGAGCGCCTATTCAAGCTGGGTTTCCGGCGCAAAGCTGGCTTCAGACGCCAAAGAGCATTGCTACGGCGTGTCCCTTAAGGGGCAAAATGATTGCGGCGCGGCGTCCGGCACAAGCTGTAAGGGCGACATGATGGCGAGCGGCGATTGTAAATCTAGCGCCGGCATGAGCTGTAAGGGTGACAAGATGGCATCCGGCGATTGTAAGGCTAGCGCCGGTATGAGCTGTAAGGGTGATAAAATGGCGTCTGGCGATTGTAAGTCTAGCGCCGGCATGAGCTGCAAAGGCGACAAAATGGCGTCCGGTGACTGTAAATCCAGCGCCGGCATTACCTGCTCTGGCAATGCTAGTGTTGACTGGCAGGGTGATGCGTGGATGTATGTGCCAAAGGGCAGTTGCGAGATGATTGTGACCCCTGCGGGCATGGGTTCGCTTAAACCTAAATAAGGCCTTATAACGGTAATGACATCACAGACAACATTACCTCCTTGCGCCGGAATTGGCCTGAAGCCTGATTTTTATCAGCACGCTTTGGGTTATTCCGGCGCAAATTCCCATAAAGATAGCGGGCATGACATTTGGTATGAAGTGCATCCGGAAAATTACATGGTTGACGGCGGGCCGCGCCTAAGCTGGCTAGAAGAATTTTC
>JAZGFA010000002.1:0-18046 GCA_036478975.1 Robiginitomaculum sp.
TTATGGGGGGCGCTTGCGCTGCCATAGGCGGGGAGGGTTGGGCCAGATTTAAAGTCTGAGGCCTGCGCCAGCACAGCGCTGACCTCATCCTGCACGGTTTCGGGGTAAGTTTGATAATGACCGCCCATAGCTTTGCGGGTCATCTTAATTGCAATTTTTTCTTGGAAATTATTAAGCCCTGTCACGCTGTAGCCGTGAAGCACGGATTTTCCGTCTTCGCGTTTCGCGCGCGCGAGCGCCAGCACGCCGTGGCAGACGCTAGATACCGGAGCTTTGCGGGCAAAGAAATTGCGGCAAATGTCAAACACCGCCTCGCTCTCAAGATAAGGCTTTACCCCCGGAGCATGGCCGCCCGGCAGGACTAGCGCGTCAAAATCATCCGCGTTTACAGCGCTCCATGCCATCGGGTTTTGGAAAGCATCACTGGCGGCCATTTGCACGTATATTTCGCGGCTTTCCGGCTTGGCGGCGAGGGATTGCAAATGCTTGGGCAGCCCTACTCCGGTCAAAGTCACGGGGTCGCACTGGGCCATTTCACCGTTGCCGCTAGCAAAGCGTACATCGTGGCCTGCGCCGGTTAAAACTTTCCACGGAATACAGGCTTCACTCGGGTCGAATTCAATATTGGATACGATAATGAGTATGCGGGCCATTGGCACTTCCTTCTATGCGGCTAACCCCGCTTTAACTCCCTTATGCTATGGCTATGTCATGAGCCGCGCAATATCAAATCATCGCCTGCCGGAAACGGCCCGTTTCGGATATATTCCGGGGCTTGACGGACTGCGCGCCCTGTCCGTGCTTGTCGTGATTATTGCCCATATGGGGCTGGAGCATATTGTGCCGGGCGGCTTTGGCGTGACGGTGTTTTTCTTTATCTCCGGCTTTCTAATTACGCGCCTGCTTTTGGCAGAGCATGAATCTGGCGGACGTATCGGACTAAGCAAATTTTACATAAGGCGCGCCGTTCGGCTCTACCCTGCCCTGCTATTTATGGTGATTGTCACCACGGCTATTTACGGCTTTGCCCATTGGGGCGGGCCGAAATTATTTGAAGGCCTCGCGGCGGTTTTTTACGGCACAAATATTTATCAGGTTTTCGTGCGCGAGGGCGGATCCATCCCCTTCATGCCGTGGACCCATCTTTGGTCGCTAGCGGTAGAGGAGCATTTCTACCTCGTCTTTCCCGCCTTTATGGTTTTGATGAAGGGCAATTGGAAACGGGCCGGCTACGCGCTATTTGGCATTATCATGGCCGTATTGGCATGGCGCATTTTTATCCATATGGGCACGGATTTAAAAGCGAGTAATTATAACTACATGATGACCGATGCTAGGCTTGATAGCCTGGCTTGGGGCTGTTTACTCTCCGTGCTTTTGCACCGGTTTAAGGACGCCGCTAGGCTTAAATATCTCATCGGCGCCCTGCCCTTTATTGGCAGCCTAGCCGTGATACTCGCCAGCTTTTTAATCCGCGATGAAAGCTTTCGCTATACGCTGCGCTTCACCGTGCAGGGCGCGGCGCTGTTCGTGCTTATCCTGAACCTGTATTACTGGAAGCCGCTTGATTTCGCCTTTGCCATTTTAGAATGGCGGCCACTGGCATGGATTGGCACGATTTCTTACGCGCTTTATTTATGGCATGTGCCTATCATTGATATTTGCATTCGCACGCTTGGCGACAGCCTATCAAGCCGGCTTATTGCCTTGCCGATTAGCTTCGCCCTCGCCGCGATTTCATTTTATATTGTCGAAAAACCGTTCATCGCCCTGCGCAAAAAATTTGGCTCCCACGGCATTTCACGGCTTAATAAAAAAGGCGACGCGCCCCCGGAAACTTCCGAGAGCGCGCCGGAAAAATCCGTTACAACAGGTTAGGCTTATCGCCCTTATCCCCTGCCCCATACCAATCGATATTTCGCGTTAGATACATGGTCACGGCAATCGCGATAAAGCTGGTTAGCGCGCCGACGAGCAGAGCAAAATCTTCAATCTGCATCAGCACATAAAGCAGGCCGTAAACCCCGGCAAATATCGCGCCCGCCCGCACGCCATATTGCCGCCCGCCAAATACGGACGCGGCGTAACCTGCCGTCACCAGCACCGTAGATCCGGCCGCCGCAAGGAATGATAAGGCAAAGCCCAAATGCTCTGACAGGGCGAGTAGCAATAAATAAAAGATAGATTGCGCCAAACCAATCAGCACATATTGCGCCGCATGGACCCGTACGCCAATCATCACTTCAAATAGGAAGTATGACAAAAATACGAGGCCGATAAACATGATGGCGTATTTAAGGGCGCGGTTGACCTTTTGATAGGGGTTGACCATTTGCACCAAATCAATGCCCATGGCGCGCTGATTAAACTGTCCTAGGCCGAGCGTATCGGCCGGCCCTCGTCCCGCCATGCCGCGCGCTAAAAACGGCACGGACCAATTTGCGCTAAAGCCCGTATCGGTAATTTCGCTAGCGTCGGGCGGATATTTGCCCTGAAAGCCCGGATGGGGCCAATCGCCGGCCACGCTTGCTTTTGTAGTTTTAGCAAATGGAGCGATGGAAAGTTTCTGCGCGCCTTTAATCGGCAAGGTCGCGCTGACTTTAAACGTCCGCGCCTTCATTAAATCGGACGCATCGGCGGCCATAAACTGAAACTGAGTCGAGCTTATCATCGTCGGCATGGAGGAAAATGAAGCTTTGCTATATTCCACATTACGAGAAGCATAACTGCTCATATTCGCGGTAAGGGCAGGCTCAAATGGACGGCGTTGTCCATCTCCCCCGATTAAAAACACATCATCACGCAGGCCGCGCACATCGCTCATGCCGATAAGAATTTGCGCTCGGCTCCAATCAATTTTACGGCCAACATCCAGCTCGCCCAAATCCTGCGGCAGATTAAAACTGGCGGTAAATTTAGCATTGGCTTGATAGGTCGTGACCTTATAGAGCGAGCGGCTTTTTTGCTCCGTAGTCAAATCGCTAATTTCGACGCGGCCACTTTCCGCAAACACCACATATTGCCCCGCCGTGACATTGCGAGTTGGTTTTCCATTTATTACGTCACTCGCCACTTCCGTTGTCGAAATATAAGGCGCGACAAGCATAGGGCCAAGCACGCTTTGGTCGCCGCCATATCTTTGGCTAACCTCGCGGGTTACATCATCGGCGCGGCTGCTGCGTTCAAAGCTAATAATCGAAATAAATAATAGCGGCACGGACATCAGTAATATCATGGCGCAAACGAGCAGGAGTTTTAATCCGAGCGAGCGCCCAGAGGGTATTATTTTTAGTGGTAATTTCGGCGTTTCCATAATCTCTCATTTTCATCAAACAATAATAAGAGTCTGGGGTTAAAGCCCAATAAAGGCAAGGCTTAGGCGCATTAGAGGCGCGGGCACGGCGAAATTAGGGTAAGGTTGCGGCAGGCCTACAGCCCGCCCCTTACTCCGCCGCACTCGGCGCGGGAAGCGGCAAATCCGCCGCCCCTTCATTGCGGGTTTGGTTCCAGACAAGGGCGCGAAAGTCCTTGTGCAAAACCGGGTCATCGCGCTGTAATTGCTGCATCATGATAATGGCAAAAGCCTTATTAGGACGGTCAATCCAAAACTTGGTTTTCGCCGCCCCGCCCCAGCCCCATTGCCCCGGCGAAAGGCCGTGTTCAAATTTAAGCTTCGGGTCATTTTTTACCACAACGCCGCCGCCATAGCCAAAGCGCACAGCCCCGCCCTTATCGGCGGGAAAGAGATATTTATCATCCGCGTCAAGTTGGTCTTCCATCATCGAAAAGGCCACGGCTTCGGGCAAAATACGTTTGCCATCAAGCGCGCCACCGTCAAGCATAGCGCGGCAAAAACGGGCATAATCCCCAAGAGTTCCGACAAGTCCGCCGCCGCCGCTATGGTAGGCATTATCCTTCAGAAAGTCAGATGTTACCGCGTCATCTTGAATGCCAAAAACGCCGCCGCCTGCGGTTTGGTAAGCGGTGGCAAAATCACTTACCTGGTCAGAGCGCACGGTAAATCCCGTGGAGTCCATGCCGAGCGGCGTAAAAATGCGCGCGTCAAATAAATCATCAAGCTCTTCGCCGGTAACCACTTCGGCGATGCGTCCAAGCACGTCGGTGGAGAAGCTATAATACCATCCTTCGCCGGGCTGGCCGAGGAGCGGAAGACGCGCAAGTTTATCCATTTTCACCGATAAATCTTCGTCGCCATTAAACAAGTCAGCCTTGCCCCATGCCGTTTCTACCGAATTAATGTCGCCAAAAATTCCATATCCCATGCCAGAGCGGTGCAGCATTAAATCGCGCACGGTCATCGGCGTGGTCTGCGCGTCAAATTTAGGTTTCCCGTCAGCGCCAAGGCTCGCCACTTTCATCTGGGAGAGCTGGGGAATATATTTCGCCGCCGCGTCATCAAGGGATAGCTTCCCCTCCTCGGCAAGCTGCAATATCAACACGCTCGTGATGGGCTTGGTCATCGAGTAAAGCCGAAACACCGTGTCATAATCCATCGGCAATTCGCGTTCTCGGTCGCGCACGCCAAATGCGCCGTGATAGACGGTCTGGCCTTCGTCAAATACAAGCGCGGTCACGCCGAGGGTTTGCCCGTCAGCAATCGCGCCTTTAAGTAAATCATCCATCGCCTTTGCGTTAAAGGTCGGCAGGGTTTCATGGCTGCATGACGCCGCGCCAAAGGTCAAAACGGCGCATAGGGCGGCGCTTAAAAGCGTTGATTTACGCATAGGCACCACCAAATACACGGCGCAGAATTTCGCTAGTGCGCTCTGCCGGATTAGCGCGAATGGCCGCCTCTTGCTCGCCAATATAATGGAACAAGCCGCCCAAGCCTTTGCGCACCCCATGCTCAATGAGGCCCGCCTTAGCGTCCGCGCCCAATTGCGGCGCGAACGGAACATTGCGCATATTACCTGCCATTTGGTCAAAGAGCTGCAAAGCCCCCGTGCCTTGTAAAGCATCGGTCATAACCGGCGAGAATAGGGACACAAGGCGCGGGGTTGTTGCCTCGGCCAAATACCGGGTGGCGGCATTATTGGAGCCGCGCACAATATTGATAGCGTCACTAATCGACACGCCGGAAATCACGTCGACGAACAATGCCTTGGCATGGGGCGCGGCGCGCTCTGCCCCGCGGTTAAGGGCAAGCTTAAGATCGTCAAGCAGGCCGCCGGCTCCGATTTGGCTTAGGAAATTATGAATGTTTTGCAAATCACGCGGCAGGGGAATTTGGATTTTCCCATCGTTGAAATATCCGCCTTGATGACCGACTTGGGTGATGGCGCTAACCACCCCATTAGCAAGGGCGGCGCGTATGCCTTTAGCCGCTTCAAACTGGGACAAAGCCCCCAAGCCGCCGCCGGCTCCGAGTATTCCGTCAATAATCGCGGGGTCCAAAGTTCCACAAGCGGTGAGCGGCAAGCCAAGCATTGCCGCCAATACGGCGCGTCGATCGAGCGTAGATTGTGTCATAGAAACTCCCCTTAAATTGAATTAAGGGGAGCATAGCCTCTCGCGCCCGATTTACCTAATCGCAGATAGAGTGTTAATGGATATTGACGTGGGACAGAAATCCCTTGGTTTTTTCCACATGCTTTGGCTTGCCGTAAACATCAATTTCGCCAACGCCGCCAATCGCCGCATCGACGCTATTGCTCGCATAAACCGATACATTGCCAACCCCGCCAAGGGCCGCGTCAACGTCTTCACATACCAAGCCCTCGGCGTTAACATCGCCGACGCCGCCAATCGCTATATCTAAATCCGTGCAGGTGCCGTTTAGTTCTAGGTCCGCAACGCCGCCCACATTCAGCTCAAAGGAATCGCTTTTAATCCCCGCAATAGAGCCGCTAACTACGCCGCCAATATCCACCTCATCTAGGCTTGGCAGGGTGATGGTCAGGTTGACGCTATCGCGCTTTCCGCGGCTGTGATGTTTGCCCTTTTTACGCTTTACCACGAGGGCGCCATGCTTGACCTCAACGATGAGGCTATCCATCTCTTTGGCCGGTCCGCTCATGACAATGTTAAAGTCACCGCCAACGCGCACGTCAAGTTCAAACACGCCGCCAAGCTCAAGGGCGTCAAAGCCGCTGAGTTGATAATTTTGCGTAATATCGCCGCGCCGTTTTTCGCCGCCTGAATGGTCATGGGCATTGGCAGCGCCCCCTATACAGATAATGGCAATGGCGGGAAACATAAGGGGTTTTAAATTTTTGATATTCTTCATGGGGGAAGCCTTTCTAATATTACTTATTGTTTATCAATAAGGTTTACGACAAAAGAGTCAAGTCCTTATTGTTTATCGATAATTTACAGCCAGAAAACCTGGAACATTCAGGGCTTGGCTAAAAATGCAGCACTTTAAATTCATCTTTTAGTTGTAATTTAATGATACGCCCTCAATTAAAAAGAGGAGATAGTATGTTTGGGAATAGCAAAGATAGGCGTAGGGGCACGCCGCCAGTTAATTTGAGGGCGGCAAATTTAGCCTCACATCGGGCGAGAGAAAACATGTCGCCGCCCACGCCAAGCCGTGCTTCAAATTCTCACATTTCTGGCGTCCATGACAAGACGCTTATAACGGATGTGGATTTTTTAGGACGCCAGCGCCCTGGCGAAACACAGGCTGCCAGCGCCCCTACCCCATCACAAACCGAAGCGCAAAAATTTGCCAAAACACAAATCAGCGCCGCCCTTATGGAAAGCGTCGATTTTGCCGTTGTCTCCAATATGCCCATTGGGCAGGCGCGCCTAGAAATTAGCGAAATCGTTGCAGAAATTATTATGATACGCGGATTGCGCCTATCCATAGCCGAGCAAGCGGCGATTGTTTCTGACATTTGCGATGATTTATTTGGCTTTGGCCCGCTAGAGCCGCTACTGGCGCGCGGCGATATTGGCGACATTATGGTCAATGGCCCGCATGATATATTCATCGAGCTTGCCGGAAAAATTGAAAAAACGGACATTAAATTTCGCGATGACAAGCATTTGCTCGACATATGCCAGCGCATGGTTGCCAAGGTTGGCCGCAGCGTTGATGCGCGTAATCCGGCCTGCGATGCGCGCCTAGAGGATGGTAGCCGCATAAATGTGATTATCCCGCCGCTTAGCATTCACGGCCCCGTCTTGACCGTGCGCAAGTTTAACAAAGAACGCCTGCGCCTGCGCGACCTCGTTGATTTTGGCTCTATCTCCGTGGCGGGGGCGAAACTGCTCGCGATTATTAGCGCCTGCCAGTGCAATATTATCGTGTCCGGCGGAACCGGCTCTGGTAAAACCACCCTGCTCAATTGCATCACCGCTTTCATTGATAGCAAAGAGCGCATTATCACCTTAGAGGACGCCGCCGAGCTGCAGCTTCAGCAGCCCCATGTCATTAGCCTTGAAACCCGCCCCGCCAATATGGAAGGGCAAGGGGCCGTGACCATGCGCGCCCTGATGAAAAACTGCCTGCGCATGCGCCCTGAACGCATCATTGTCGGAGAGGTTCGCGGCCCCGAAGCCATGGACTTGCTACAGGCGATGAATACGGGCCATGACGGCTCTATGGGAACCCTGCACGCCAATACGCCGCGTGACGCGCTCGCGCGGATGGAGGCGATGATTTGCATGGGGCCGAGCAGCCTGCCCCCGGCCTCCATTCGCCAAATGATTGCCAGCTCGGTTGATATTATCGTGCAAACATCACGCCTGCGCGATGGCTCGCGGCGCATCACCCATATCACCGAAGTTTTAGGCATGACCGGCGACGTGGTCACCACGCAAGATTTGCTGACATTTAGCGCCGACCCGCCTAGCGAAACCGCCAATGGCGCATGCAATAAAATAACAGGGCGCTTCATATCATCGGGAATAGCGCGCCCCGGATTTTGGGATCGCGCCGTTTATTTTGGCCTAGCAGAAAAGCTCACCGCCGCATTAGAAGAAGCCGGCGCGCCCAAATATAGGCCCGCGCCCGTAGCAATGAAACCAAATACCTAGCTCGGACCATAGGGGCTTAACGCGCGTTTCGCTCGCCAATAATTTTTTCCATTTCGGCTATGGGCACAAAACTTTCCATCGTGCCGTCAACATATTGGATAAGCGTCACATAAGGCGTAAAAATATAATCATCCTTATTTGATGACATGCCCTCTCTAGCCGGAATAGTTTTCGCCAATAGAGTATTCGTGCTGGAAAACAAAACCCCGGTTAACGGCCCGTCCTCATTCCATGAGGGCGCCTTCCCCGTCAGGGTAATCACTGCGGTCGGGTCAGATTTAGGCGCAATAGCAATGCCATAGTGAACACGTTTTACAGGCTTGCCAGAAAGGTTATGTATCTTCACCCGCGCTCCCATTTTGACAATCGCACTCGACCTATGGGTGGTTATTTTAAATTTTTTATACTCCACGATTCGGATATAGCCTAACGCCTTAGCAGCGCGATCTGTTTGCGCATTGCTTACGGCGGCCATATCCACACTGGCATCAGCGCCTGAAACGCTTCCCGATAGGGCCGCGGGAAGCGGCGAGTTTTCCGGAACATAAACCGTAAACATAGCCGCGGCAGCGGGCATCATTTTCACCATATCTAAATTTCGGGCCGCGCAATGCCTATCGCCGCGAACATAGTCATTAGTCTTACTAACGGCCGGAGCGCGGTTTGTATCTCCGCGCGTGCGCAGGCGGTCTAAATGCAATATTCCCTGCGCGATTGACACGTCACATTGAGTCATGGGAATGCCCTTCGCCCCGGGCCGCGTACCAAGCTTCATTAAATAGCTTTTCATAGCCGCGCGAAATTGCGGCGCCGTGCGATTCCATTTTTCAAGGTTAGCTTCTACCTCGGCAATCAATTTCGCGGTTTCGTCATCAAAAACTTGCGTAGCTTTCTTACCGGATTTTTCCCGCAGGGCGCGGCCTTCGCGCAGAATTTCATGGCCGCTCTTACCGTCGACATAATCGCCGAAATCTTCAATAAAGGCAAAAAACGACTCCGCCGTATTATTACCGTGAACCCCATTGCCAAACAGATAACCCGAATAGACAAGTTTGTAATCCGTATCCATACGGCGGCTGGTAATATAGACTTTAGCCGGCCCCTTTACGGCGCGCTCTAGGGTCTCCATTTCCACATCGGGGTGATTACCATAGGCCACAAGGAAGAACGATTCCATCAACTCGACCCGCTCTTTTTGAGAGAGAGGCTTTAGTAAAACTTGCAAGGACGCATCAAGGTTTTCCGCATTTCGGGAGCTTACCTTGGCATCGGAAAATCCCATAAGCATGATAATAAGCGGCAGGAATATCAATTTATAAAGCTTCATTACGTCCTCCAAATCCTATGCGCCCGCATAAATATTGCCATATATCACCCGTGAACACCAGCGGTTTGCACGCTAGGGGTTAAGGCAAAATAGTCTGCGGGACTTTTCCATTGACCGCTCCGCCTTTGGTCAAATCGGTGCGGTAGGAGAATTTGTGCAATTGCCCCCACGGAAAAACGCCTTTGGCTTGCTCCGCTTCAAACACATTCACATGGGTGATGGAGCTTTCTAGGCAGGCCTGCGGATAGCTAGTTCCAGGGGTTTGAATTTTTGCAAGGGTTTCATAGGGACAGTCGCTGCGCTCGCGCGTATTATGGCTATCCACCTTGCGCAAATACCACTCACTGGCGGGGTAAACCTCTTTATTACGGTGGCGGGTATAGGTGAAAGGATAATATGTGTTCCACGCCTCGGTGCATTGAATAATCTTTCCACCTATTGTGCCTTCATAGGTTTGCACCCCAAGCGCCCCGTCCGCCTTTATCGTCACATCAAGGCTGTCTTCTGACTTTCCGCACACCCGCTTAATGCGCCGGTGGCTTTGCACATTATTGATGACCATATGATGGGTCTCATCTGCAAGCTCGCCGGCGGGAAAGGCTTTGTCGCCATCATTTCTGCGAAAATACGCTAGTTTCTCAACGCCCAAAGCGACCCGCCGCACATCATCATAATCCGCGCTAAACCCGTTGACTTGAATATTGTAGGAACTGGGGTCAATGGCCCGCATTGTCCGACCTTTATCGCAATAGGCTTGGCTCATAACAAAGTTAAATTTGACGGTTTTGCCATTTTGCAAATCTACCCGCGCCCATTCATTGTTGGACAAAGGAGCAGACAGTGCAAAGCGCGCATCGTCGGGCAGTATGGCCGCGCGCACTTTACCGTCGGTGACTAAATGTATAGAGGCGTAACCGTCATCCCCGCCCTGCCCTTCAAGCTGCAAATCTTCCTCAATATCGTTTTTAATATTGTCCATCATACGCGCGGTGAAATGCTCCGCATAATCATTATCAGCTAAAAGCAGCTTCGCCTTTAACGGCAGGATAGCCACGCTTTGCCCCGGCAAATTTCCGCGCTGGCAAGAAATGGTGATAAAGGCGCGCGCGCTGGCGCGGTCAGGTTTTGTCGCCGGCCCCGAGGAAAGGGAGGAGGAAGGCGAAGGGGAAGCCTCTGCACTTGGAGCCGGAGCGCTAGGCTCCATATCGGGCGCGCTGTCAATCGGCGCGTTTAAATCCGCTGGCCCGCAGGCCGTGAGTAGGAGTAAACTGGCGGTGAGGCTAAACAGTTTTTGCATAATCCTCACCGCCTTTTTAGTAAACCCGTTTTTTCGGCACGATATACTCAATGCCGTCGGTCATGGTGTAATCATGGACGGGGCGGTAATTGATTTTCACCTTGCCCTTTTCGCTGTCTAGCCATGCCAGAGTATGCTTCATCCACACCTTATCATTACGGTCGGGATAATCCTCATGGGCGTGGGCGCCGCGTGATTCCTTGCGGTTAGCCGCGGAGGTAATCGTCACCATGGCTTGGCTGACGAGGTTATCAAGCTCCAACGTCTCCATCAAATCCGTGTTCCAGATAAGGGTTTGGTCGGTGACGGAAATATCCGCCATGCCCTTAAACACCTCGGTGACTTTTTCGACCCCTTCATTCAGACTGTCTTCCGTGCGAAATACCGAGCAATGGTCTTGCATGGCCCGCTGCATTTTATCGCGAATATCGGCGGTTTTTACGCTGCCTTGCGCGTGGCGATAATGGTCAAGACGGGCAAGGCTGTTATCGCCGGCCCCTTCGGGCAATGGCTTTTGCGTTGCGCCGGCCACCACGGTTTCCTTACAGCGCAAACCCGCCGCGCGGCCAAACACTACCAAATCAATCAGGCTGTTAGAGCCAAGACGGTTAGCCCCGTGAACCGAGACGCAAGCCGCTTCGCCGACGGCCATAAGGCCGGGCACGATGCTGTCAGGGTTTTTACCCTTAAGGGTGACGACTTCGCCGTGATAATTGGTTTGGATACCGCCCATATTGTAATGGGCCGTTGGCAGAACCGGAATCGGTTCTTTGGTCACGTCAACGCCGGCAAAAATCCGCGCGCTTTCTGAACTTCCCGGCAGGCGCTGGGCCAAAATAGCCGGATCCAAATGGTCAAGATGCAGATAGAGATGGTCTTTCTTAGGCCCAACTCCGCGCCCTTCGCGAATTTCAATAATCATAGCCCGCGAGACAACATCACGCGAAGCGAGGTCCTTGGCGGACGGAGCATAACGCTCCATAAAACGCTCGCCCTCACTATTGGTTAGATAGCCGCCCTCACCCCGGCACCCTTCGGTAATCAGGCAGCCCGCGCCGTAAATTCCGGTGGGGTGAAACTGGACAAATTCCATATCTTGCACGGGAAGACCGGCGCGAAGCACCATGGCATTGCCATCGCCGGTGCAGGTATGGGCCGAAGTACAAGAGAAGAAAATACGGTTATAACCTCCGGTCGCCAGAATGACTTTCTGCGCCCGAAAACGGTGCATAGTGCCATCGTCAAGTTTCCACGCCGTAATGCCGCGGCACTCCCCGTCTTCCATAATCAGGTCGAGGGCGAAATATTCGACAAAGAACTCTGCGTCATAACGCAAGCTTTGTCCGTAAAGCGTATGCAGCATGGCATGACCGGTGCGGTCAGCGGCGGCGCAGGTGCGCTGGGCCTCTGGGCCTTGGCCCATATTCTGCATCATGCCGCCAAAGGGGCGCTGGTAAATCTTGCCGTCTTCGGTGCGCGAGAACGGCATGCCCCAATGCTCTAGTTCGTAAACCGCCTTGGGCGCTTCGCGGCACAAATACTCAATGGAGTCTTGGTCGCCGAGCCAGTCAGAGCCTTTAACCGTGTCATACATATGCCATTGCCACGTATCATCGGACATATTGCCAAGGCTAGCGGCGATGCCGCCCTGCGCCGCTACCGTATGGGAACGCGTCGGGAACACTTTGGTGATGCAAGCGGTCTTTAGCCCTGCCTGCGCCGAGCCGAGGGTAGCGCGAAGCCCCGCCCCGCCCGCGCCGACAACCACAACGTCAAATGTGTGGTCAACCCACTCGTAATCTTTTTTAAGAGACATTTTAGGCTCCAAGCCAAATTTTAAGAATAGACATCACCGCGAGTAGCCAAAAGCCGAGCGAGATAAGGGTCACAATCAGTAATAGCGCCATGCGCAAGCCGCCTTGAGTATAATCCAAAATCGACTCGGTTAAGCCAGAGCGCCCATGAAACAAGGCCGCGCTAATAAAGCCGAGCAATGTCAACGCGCCGAAGGTCGAGCCTACCCAAGCGTGAAAGCCGTCATAGCCGCCCGGAGCCGCATGGATGGCGCCCCAGATAATTAGCGGCGTTAAAATAGCGAGGATAACCGCGCTAACCCGGTGGCTAATATAATGGTGGGTGCCAGATTTGGCAGAGCCGTGGCCGCGTACGCGGCTCATATCGGTGCGATAATCCATTACGCGCCCCCTACGGCTGAAATCATCAGCCATGTCAGCGCAATGGCGAGGAGGGCCGCGGCGGCGATAATGCCGATAGAGACGGCGTTCGCCGTTTTAGGCTCTAGGCCGCGCCCGCTATCCCATAACATATGGCGAATACCGTTTAAAAGGTGAAAGCTAATCACGCCGCATACAACGAAAAACCCGAAGGCTCCGAGCGGGCTAAAAATAATTCCGGCCATTTTGCCAAAGGCTTTCGGGCCAGCGGCCAGCAAAGCCAGAAACAGGCATAATTTGAGTATGGCGAAATAGAGCGCAATCCCGCTAGCACGGTGCAATATTGACGATAACATGGTCGGGTGCCAACGCCACACCTGCAAATGCGGTGACATTGGTCTTTTATCATTCCAGCCTGAGGCCATAATTGGGACTCCCTTAAGTGCGAGGCAAAGTAAAGGCAGCCGCGCTTTAGTCAACGGGTAATGGGGCTAGTGGCGAGTTTTATCTTGGAAATTTTTGCATCAGCCTTGCCCATATCCTGTTTTGGCATGGACCTTGAAACGCTTATTACGACTTGTTCAACATTGGGACTCACCCCACAGGAGAATAAGCGGCAAATGAGAGATGATTATGCGTTTACGGTCAAAAGTGCTTTTAGGATGGCTCGGTATGGAGCTTTTAACCCTGCCATTGGCCCTGCCCGCCTTTGCCGTGCTTAAGGACCGGGTGAGCTTCACCATCCCGCAAACCGCCGTGGTCTTGCAAACGGGCACGGCTCCGGGGGTGAAAAGCTTTCTGGTCGCGACCAATAGCAGTTTTGCCATTATCAGTGAAAACGCCGCCATTGAAATGGACATTACCGTCAGCCTATCAGGGGAAATGAACGGGCTAGCTTACGGCAGTAAATCCCAAGCGCCCGGAGCGCTGAGCGCCTGCAACGTCCCCGCATCACCCAAAGCCGCGCGCATCTATACGGCCTATAAAAAGACCGCCGCGCGCCGGGGCACGCCGCAAGAGCAAGCTGTGATGGTTACGGTCACCTATGACCCCGCCTTCACGCCCAATCTGTCCGTCGTCACAATGGACGCGGCCAGGGAGCAAAATGCCCTCCTCGCCATGCCCTGCGAGTTTAAAGCCGGCTAGGCTATTTCTTCTTAAGTCCGCCGCGATTAACCAAGCATTCGGCGATTTGCACGCTGTTGAGCGCCGCGCCCTTGCGCAAATTATCCGACACTACCCATAAATTAATGGTGTTATCTTGGGTGGAGTCGTCGCGAATACGCGAGACGAATGTGGCATATTCACCGACGCATTCAATCGGGGTGACATAGCCGCCATCTTCGCGCTTATCAATCACCATAAGGCCCGGAGACTCGCGCAAAAGATCGCGCGCATCATCGGCGCAAAGCTCATTTTCAAACTCAATATTAAGCGCTTCGGCGTGGCCAACAAAGGTCGGAACCCGCACGCAGGTCGCCGTGACTTTAATGCTTGGATCAAGAATTTTCTTAGTCTCCGCCTTCATTTTCCACTCTTCTTTAGTGTCGCCGCTATCCATAAATACGTCGATATGGGGGATGACATTAAAGGCGATTTGCTTGGGGAAGTTAACCGGCGGGAATGTGTCTTGCGGATGGAAGACCGATTTAGTTTGCTCCCATAGCTCGTCCATATTTTTTTTGCCGCCGCCGGATACGGATTGATAGGTGCTAACGACAACGCGCTTAATTTTAGCGCGGTCATGGAGCGGCTTTAGGGCGACAACCATTTGGATAGTGGAGCAATTTGGGTTGGCGATAATGCCCTTTTTGGCGTTTAGCACTTCGTCGGCATTGACCTCTGGCACCACTAAAGGCACGTCCGGGTCCATGCGCCACGCGCTAGAATTATCAATCACAATCGCGCCGGCCTTAGCGATAATCGGCGACCATTTTTTCGATATGTCCCCGCCCGCGCTCATCAGCGCCACATCAATTTTGGAAAAATCAAAGGTTTCAAGGTCAAGGCATTTGATAAGCTTATCACCAAAGCTGACCTCACGACCCACGGAGCGGCGCGAGGCCACGGCAAAAATTTCATCAATCTCAAGGTCACTCTCGGAGAGGATTTCTAGCATTTCCGTGCCGACATTGCCTGTCGCGCCAATAACCGCGTAACGATAGCCCATTTCACTCTCCATAAGGACGGTTTAAACTCGATGGGCGGTGTACGCTAGCACAGCCGATTTTGCAATCCCTACTTACGGCCCGCATTGCCCCAACGCCGTAGCATAAATAGGCTAAACGCTGCGAGGGCGCATATGCCGATAATTTCAATGCGCGACAGTCCCAATAGCCACGGATCCGCCCAGTTAGACAGGGCGGCTGACATATCGGCGTTTGTGCTTGCGCCGCTATCCGCGCGGCCAAGCTGTTTCATTGCCCACGCCCCTAGCCCGACTAATATGAGGGCGAGCAAGACTGAGAGCTGCAATAACAAAGTGATGAGCTTAAAGTCAGATTTATTACTGGCCGTGCGGCGGGCGCGGGCGGCGCGGCTACGGCGAAATATCCGCTCGGAAGGGCGATTGCGGCCCTGCGCGGCCTTATGCTCATCAGGTTTATTATCCATATGCGGTTTGTCCTCGTCAGCGGTTTTGCCCTATGCTAGCCTTATGGAAGATTTGAGAGAGGTTTGTAAATGCGGGTTTTAATATTTTGTGTCAGCGCCCTGCTCTGTTTTCCCACCCTGCTCTGTTTTCCCACTGCCAGCGCGCAAATTTCCAACCCGAAAATCGGCGCGGATAATTACATTAATGGCCAAGAGCTAGTCCCCCTAACCGGTGACGCCCTTACCGCCGTCTTTTCTGGCAAGACCCATTACGGAACCTATAAAGAGTTGCGCGAGCGCACGGGCACCAATAAATTTCACGAAAACACCAAGGCGGACGGCTCCACCTATTATGTCGAAGGCGACATGAAATTGCACGGGCAGTGGCGGGTCTTTAACAATCGCATTTGCTATCAATATGACAGCACGGAAGTCTCCGGCGTTCACTGCTTTGTTATTTATGAAGCCGGAACCTGTCTCTATGGGTACGATCCGTCAGTCACCGGACCCAAAGGTCCGATTAACGCCAATTACTGGACGGTAAAATCTATCCGAAAAGGCGATGTCAGCACTTGCGATGATTTAATCGGCTAGCGTATATCTAACATACACCTGATTCAACTGGGGCAATGAACGGACATCATGTTAAAATCTCGATTAATATTTATGTTAATAGCGGCCTGCGGGCTAAGCCTCGCCACATGGGGCTTTGTCACATGGCGCAATACGGGAAGCCTTACCGCTCCGGCGCAAACCGGCGCGCTGTCCCCGCGCCAAGAAGTGCGCTACGCCCCCGCAACATTCACCGACGCGTTTTTCACAGGCGACACACTGACCCTTACCGGCGAAGGCAGTCTCAATAGTGCCATCACTCTTTTTATTGAAAGCGCGCCTTTATCGAGCGTGAAAACTGACAAGGCAGGTAATTGGTCTGCGCAACTTTTTCTGCCTGCGCGCGCTTCGGCCCTCGCCGTAGAAATTATTACAAAGCTACCCGATGGCACGGACGTAAAGTCCGATGAAACATTACTTATCATTAGCATGCAGGATGACAAACTCGGCGAAATTACTAGCGAAACGCCCCATGCCGTTCTCATCGCAACCCCTGGCGGGGCCAGCCAAATTATTCGCTTTCCCTTTGACGCGCCGCCGGAAATTAATGGGCTGTCATTGCGCGCCGTGGACTATGATAATGCGGGTGGGGTGATTTTCTCTGGCCGCTCTGAAAGCGAAGGCATCATTCGCATACTCGCCAATAATGCTCTAGTCGGGCAAACGGGCCTAGCGGCGGATGGCAGCTGGACTCTGATACCTAATGCGAGCCTGCCGCGCGGGCTTTATACCTTAACCGTGCAGCGGCTTAACGATAACGATAAGGGTAAGGTTAGCGCCTCCATGCCGCTACCCTTTGAGCGGCGCAATTTAGAGAAAATTGAAGGCGAAAGCGGCGTCAAAATCATGCCCGCTTTTCACGAAGATAATTGGGTTGTTAGCCGGTCCCTTTACGGCGGCGGCGTGCAGCATACCCTGCTCTATTCTCCGGTCGCCTTTATCCCGTAAACTCTGCCTCTTCAAAACTTTGCGCCGCGGGCGTGCGTTTCCACAGCCCGTATTTCTGCATGCGCCGTTTTATCACGGTCGGCATGGCTAATAGGACGGGCGTAATAATCAAGGTCAGGATTGTCGCAAAGCCAAGGCCGGACACAATCACATAGGAAATTGGCGCGAATATATCCGAAGTAATATTGCCATTGGGGTCGAGTATTCCCGTCGTAACATCCGCCTGCCAGCCTAGCACCATCGGGAAAAGCCCGACAATCGTCGTCGCCGTCGTCAAAAACACCGGCCGCAGCCTTTGCGCCGCCGTGCGAATGGCCGCGTCCACGGTCTCATAGCCGCGCGCTTTGAGCCTTTGATAGGTATCAATCAGCACAATATTATTGTTCACCACAATCCCCGCCAGCGCGATAATCCCGACAATCGTCGGCACCATTGGCACATAGCTATAATAGGTCAGCCCCAGCAATACGCCGAACACGGACAGCACCACGGCGAGCAAGGTCAAGAAAACATGGTAAAAGCTGTTAAATTGCAACAACAAAATAATGCCCATCATCATCATGATAGACACGGCAGCGGTTTTAAAGAACTGTCCAGCCGCCGCATTTTCTTCCTCTTGGCCAAGGAATTTTACGTCGACATTTTCTGGAAATCCCGTTTCCTCGGCGAGCCATTTCTTCATGGTTTCCACTTGGATATTAGTGGCAAAGCCTTCGCGGGTATTGCCGCGCACTTCATAATAGAGACGCTGGTCACGGCTTTGGATTTTATCTTGGCGCGGACGGGCAACCCGCTCCACCACCGCCGATATCGGCAGAGCGCCGCGCGGGGTCATAATGCGCAAATTATCAAGACTAGCGAGGTCGCGCGAACCCTTAGGAAAACGGATACGAATATCGACTTCCTCGTCGCTATCAAGCGGCCGGTACTGGCCAACCAAAGACCCTTCCGTAAGGAACTGCACCGCCGCGCCAATTTTAGACACGTCAAGCCCAAGCCTCCCGGCCTCTGCGCGGTCAATCTTTAGCTCCCACTCAATGCCCGGCAAAGGCAATGTGTCCTCAAGCTCAAATAAGCCCGGCTCGCTTTCAA
>JAZGFA010000003.1:0-4580 GCA_036478975.1 Robiginitomaculum sp.
ACGAGGGCCAAAATAAGCTCCCCGAAAAAGGGCTGGATATAAGTCCACATAACGGCTCCTATAAACCGGTAGGCGCGGCGGCAAGCGCGGCGTCATAATTAGAGATAAGCGCGTCAACGCTGACGGCGGTAATGTCGGTAATGAGTGACGGGTAAACGCCGAGCACAATGGCCATAATCGCCAGCGGGGCCAGCACGAGAATTTCGCGCCCCGTCATATCGGCTATGCCCTCTAGCTTATCATTGGTCACCTCACCGAAAATCACTTCGCGAAACAGGTGCAGCGCATACATGGCAGATAAAATCATACCAAAGGCCGCGCCAAAGGCAATCCACGGATTAACTTGGTACGCGCCGACCATGGTCAGGATTTCCCCGATAAAGCCGGACGTGCCCGGCAAGCCAACATTGGCCATGGTGAACAGCATGAACACGGCGGCAAATATCGGCATGGATTTGGCAAGGCCACCGTAAAAGCTAATCTCGCGCGTATGCATACGGTCATAAATTACGCCAACGCAGAAAAACAGCGCGCTGGCAATAACCCCGTGGGAGAGCATTTGGAAGATAGCCCCCTGCACGCCCTGCACATTCATGGCGAAAATACCCATGGTGACAAAACCCATATGGGCGATGGAGGAATAGGCGATTAGCTTTTTCATATCGTGCTGACGATAGGCCACTAAAGATGTGTAAATAATCGCGATAACGCTCATCCAAAACACAAGCGGGGCGAGGCTTTGGCTGGCATTAGGAAACATCGGGATAGAAAAACGCAGCAGGCCATAGCCGCCAAGCTTAAGCAAAATACCCGCAAGGATAACCGAGCCGCCAGTGGGCGCTTCCACATGGGCATCAGGGAGCCATGTATGGACGGGCCACATGGGCATCTTGACCGCAAAGCTCGCGAAGAAGGCGAGCCAGAGCCAGATTTGCGCGCCATGCGGGATGGAAAGCTCATTTGACAGCACGGCTATATCCGTAGTCCGGTCTCCGAGCACCGTGCCGGAATAGAAGTAAATCCACAGCATGGCGGCCAGCATTAGGACCGAGCCGAGCAAGGTATAGAGGAAGAATTTATAACTGGCATAAATCCGGTTGGCCCCGCCCCATACGCCAATAATGATAAACATTGGCACAAGCACGGCTTCAAAGAACAGATAGAACAGCACTAAATCAAGGGCGCAGAACACGCCAATCATCAGGGTTTCTAGGATAAGAAACGCCACCATATATTCGAGCATGCGCGACTTAATCGACTTCCAACTGCCGAGGATAACTAGCGGGGTTAGGAATGTGGTGAGCAGGATAAACAGCACAGAAATACCGTCCACGCCCATGCGATATTTAATGCCATTGCCCATCCAGTCAGCGACCTCAACGAATTGATATTCCGCCGTTGTGCGGTCAAAATTCATCACGAGTATCAAGGATAAAATGAACACGATAATCGACACCCAAAGGGCCACAACAGGCGCATTTTTATCCATTTGGGCGCGGCCACCCTCTTTGGAGAATTTGGCAATTACCATCAACAGCCCCGCCATGATAAGCGGAATAAATGTAATGATGGAAAGAATATGAAGTGTTTCGAGCATGGGCTAACCCCCCATTTTTGAAAAGACGAGCGCGATAATAGCAGCAAGGCCGACGAGCATAACAAGGGCGTAGTGGAACAGATAGCCGGACTGGAACTTAGACGCCTTGCGCCCGACCCCCGCCGCGAGCGCCGCAAAACCATTGGGGCCAAGCCCGTCAATAATTTTTTGATCGCCGACTTTCCAGAATATATCGCCGAGCTTGCGCGCGCCTTTAATAAAGGTCGCCTCATAAATCTCGTCAATATACCATTTGTTGAGCAAGAAGCGGTAGAGAACGCCGCCCTTAGCGTTGACGCGTTTTTGCGCGCCGTCACGGAATATGTACATAAACCACGCAATGATGAAACCCGACAGGGTGACAACAAATGGCGCCCAAATAACCCATTTCGGGAAGTCATGATGGCCGCCGCCATGGCTCTCAACTACTTCGCCGTGAGCCGGAGCGTGACCCGCCGCGACTTCGCCGTGAACCGGAGCATGACCACTGACTGCCGCTTGCGCGCCTTCAATCGGCAAAGCATTAGCCCAAAACTGCGCCGCAATATTTGGGTCGGATACGCCAAGGAAACGCGCCTTAAAGAACCAACCCGCAAAGATCGCGCCAATGGCGAGTATCGCGAGCGGTATCATCATAACAGGAGGGCTTTCATGGGCGTGGTTTAGCACTTCGCGCTCGCCGCGATGTTTGCCGTGGAAAGTGAGAAACAAGAGACGCCAAGAATAAAACGAGGTCATTAGCGCGGCCACAAGTCCGGCCCAAAATGCCAAAGTAGCCGAGGCAATGCTCTGACCATCAGAGGCGGCGTAGGCGGCTTCGATAATTGCGTCCTTGGAAAAGAACCCCGCAAAGCCAAAATTTGTGCCCGGTATGCCGACGCCGGTAAGGGCGAGCGTACCGATAATCATGAATATCCAGGTCATCGGGATAATTTTATAAATGCCGCCCATTTTGCGCATGTCTTGCTCGTGATGCAGGGCATGGATAACGCTGCCAGCGCCGAGAAATAAAAGCGCCTTAAAGAAAGCATGGGTGAACAAATGGAACATGGCGGCGCTATACGCCCCTACCCCTGCTGCAAAGAACATATAGCCAAGCTGGCTACATGTGGAATAGGCAATGACCCGCTTAATATCGGTTTGCACTAGGCCAACCGTGGCGGCAAAGAAGGCGGTCAGCGCGCCGATAACCGTGATAAAGGCGGAGACATATTCCGCCTCTTGGAAAATTGGGTAACACCGGCACACAAGAAATACTCCGGCCGTCACCATGGTCGCCGCATGGATAAGCGCAGACACAGGGGTCGGGCCTTCCATCGCGTCCGGTAGCCAGACATGCAAGAAGAACTGGGCTGACTTGCCCATAGCGCCAATGAATAACAATCCGGCGATAAGCTCTATCGCGTTAAATTCCATACCGAGAAACGGCAAAGCCATATCTTTATGCTCGGCCACGGCGGCAAATACCGTATCAAATCTGACGCTGCCAAACACCATAAATATCGTCATGACGCCTAGGGCTAGGCCAACATCGCCGACGCGGTTGGTAACAAATGCCTTAATCGCGGCGGCGTTGGCGGTCGGTTTTTTATACCAAAAACCAATCAGCAAATAGGACGCAAGCCCCACTCCTTCCCAGCCAAAAAACATTTGGATGAAATTATCAGAGGTCACCAGCATTAACATGGCGAAGGTGAAAAATGACAAATAGGCAAAGAAACGCGCCTTGCCGTCATCATCCTTCATATAGCCCCAGCTATAGAGATGCACGAGCGCCGACACCGTATTAATTACCACGAGCATTACCGCCGTCAGCGTATCAATTTTAAGCGCCCAATTGGCTCTCATATCGCCGACATCAATCCAGCGCATAATCTCTATATCGGTCAGCGTATGGCCATAGCCGATACGCGCTAGCGCTACCCATGACAGTACAGCCGAGAGCATCAGCAAAGCCGTGGTCACGCCCTGCGCCGCCGTGTCGCCGATTTTACGGCCAAATAGGCCGGCGATTAAAGCGCCGATCAAAGGGCCAAAAACAATTATTTGAAATAGCATGGCGGCTAGCCCTTCATCAGGTTGATGTCTTCCACGGCGATATCGCCGCGGTTACGGAAGTAAACGACTAAAATGGCCAAACCAATCGCCGCTTCAGCGGCGGCTACGGTCAGGATAAACATGGCAAAAACTTGCCCGGCAATGTCGCCCATATGGGCGCTAAAGGCGACGAAATTAATATTCACCGCTAGCAAGATAAGCTCGATACACATCAAAATAATAATGACGTTTTTACGGTTCACGATAATGCCGAACACGCCAATGGTGAACAAAATAGCCGCAACCGTTAGGTAATGTGATAATCCAATCATAGTCCCAATCCTTTGCCGCTTTCAATTTCCACAAGCTCTACGCCGTCTTCGCGCGTGCGGGCGATTTGCTTATTAACGTCTTGGCGTTTGGCGCCGCTCCGCGTGCGTAAGGTCAGCACGATTGCGCCAATCATGGCCACCAAAAGGATGAGGCCGACCGCCTCAAAGAAGAAGGCATATTCGGTGTAAATCACATTCCCCATGGCGCGGATATTACTCACCCCGTCATCGGGCAATTTCGCCACCACGTCACTGCCGCGAAAATACAGCGCGCCGACAAGGAACATTTCGACAAAAACAATGCCGCCAACCACAGCCCCCAGTGGCCAATATTGCAAAAACCCCTGCTTCATTTCAACAAAATCCACATCGAGCATCATCACCACAAACAGGAACAGCACCGCCACGGCTCCGACATAAACCATAATCAGCAAGAGCGCTAAAAACTCCGCGCCGAGCATGACAAATAGGCCGGCCGCCGAGAAAAACGTCAAGATGAGAAACATCACGCTATGCACGGGGTTTTTCGCCACAACCACCATAAAGGCGGCGGCGATAGCCATTCCGGCTAGCAGGTAAAATGATATAATATGTAACATATTCGGCCCTCTCGC
>JAZGFA010000004.1:0-7006 GCA_036478975.1 Robiginitomaculum sp.
TGCCATGCGCCGGTTTTGGTTTTCTTGCCGCCGGGCAATCCCAAATCATCAAACAAAATCTCGCCAAGCTGTTTCGGGCTAGCGAGATTAAAAGGGTGGCCGGCAATCTCATGGGCGCTGGCTTCTAGTCCCGCCATTTTTTGCGCAAAATCCGATGACAGGCGGGCAAGCGCGGCGCGGTCAACTTTAATGCCTTCATTTTCCATATCCGCGAGAACAACGGCCATGCCGCGCTCTAGGCTTTCATAAACGCTGGCCACTTGCTCGTTAGCAAGGCGCGGCTTTAAAATATTCCACAGGCGCAAGGTCACGTCCGCGTCCTCCGCCGCGTAAGGGGTCGCCACGTCGAGGGCGACTTTGTCAAAGGTAATTTGCTTTTTCCCCGTGCCGGCCACGTCCTTAAAGGCAATGCATTTATGCTCAAAATGGCGCATGGCCATGGCGTCCATGCCGTGACTATGCATGCCGCCTTCTAGGGCGTAGGACATCAGCATTGTATCGTCATAGGGGGCGGGGCGCAGGATGTTTTCATTGCCGCTATAGCGCGAGAAAACCCCCAAATCATATTTGAAATTCTGCCCGACTTTTAAAATAGTCTCATCGTGGAGCAATGGCTCTAGGGCGTTAAGCGCCTCTTGCATCGGAATTTGTGTGGGTGTATCCGCCCCAAACATATCGCCGCCGCCCACATGGGCCAGCGGAATATAGCAGGCCTGATTAACCCCGGTCGCCAGACAAATTCCCACCATTTTTGCGGCACGGCTATCAAGGCCATCCGTTTCTAAATCTACGGCAATTACGCCGGCTTTTTTCGCTTTTTCAATCCATAAATTCAGCGCGTCCATATCCTGCACGCAGGCATATTTCTCGCGGTCAAAGCCTATTCCGGGCAAAGCGCCAATAGCGCCGCCTCCGCTATCAGAAAGCCGCAAGCCATCATCATCACCGGAGCTAATCGCCGCGCGCACGCGGGCGGTCAGCCTGCGAAACGTCATATCATCCAAAAAAGCAAATAACGCTTCTGGGTCAGGGTCGGTCACCGCGAGGGCTTCAATCGGGACCTCTAATTCTATATCGCGCTTAAGGGTGACAAGCTCGCGCGAAATACGGGCATTATCGGCAAATTCTAATAGCTTTTCGCGCCGCCCCTTTTGCTTAATTTCCCCCGCCCGCTCTAGCAAAGTATCAAGGTCGCCATATTCATTGATAAGCAAGGCGGCGGTTTTCACCCCAATGCCCGGAACGCCCGGAACATTATCGACGCTATCACCGGCCAGCGCCTGAATGTCGATAACCTTATTGGGCATAACGCCAAATTTCGCGTAGACCTCATCATAGCTAATATGGCGATCTTTCATCGTGTCGAGCATGGACACCTGATCGGAGACAAGCTGCATTAAATCCTTATCAGAGCTTATCACCGTCACCCGCGCGCCGAGCTTTTCCGCAACATCGGCGTAGGTCGCGATAAGGTCGTCGGCCTCAAAGCCTATCATCTCAATCGCTTGCGCCCCGAATGCGCGCACCGCGTCGCGGGTCAGCGGAAATTGCGGGATAAGGTCTTCGGGGGTCTCAGAGCGGTTGGCCTTATATAGCGGATACATATCATTGCGAAAGGTTTTGCCAGAGGCGTCAAATATTACCGCGAAATGGGTGGGGCGCGCCTCGTCGGTTTGCTCCTGCAAAAGCTTAAACAGCATGTTGGAAAACCCCGCCACCGCCCCAATCGGCAGGCCGTCAGTCTTGCGCGTTAACGGCGGCAAGGCGTGATAGGCGCGAAATATATAGCCAGAGCCATCGACAAGCACGACATGGGAGTCTTTATTTACGGGCTGGCTATGGGGCATATGCGGTGATTCCTTACATTTAACACGCCCATTTTGCGCGCCCAGACGTCTCAGTTCAAGGCTAAAGCCCAAACTACCCCCATATCTCGCGCGCTCACTATAGCGCACAATTATCATGCGCGCCCGGCCGCCGAGCCGCTTCGCCGTAAAACAGCCTTTATTCTCGGTTACGCATAGGCTAGTTACAACCATATGAGCCGCGAAATCGACATTAGTTCCCAATCTAAGCCGTCACAGGCCAAGCCATCACAGGCAGCTTCCAAAGGCGGAGACGGTAGTCGCACGCGTTATGCTTTTACGCTTGCCATTATTACGGCCATAGCGCTGGCTGGTTTTGCCTTTAGTAAATTGCTTGACCGCGCGGCCGAGGATGCCGGTACCCGCATCAGCATACCCACTCGGCCTGCCGCCCTTGTCTACGCCCAAGCCGACGCAATTGAAACGCCGACCTTGCGCCTACGCGCCCTGCGCAATTTCGCCGCCGCCTATCCGGACACGGAGCAAGCCAGCCTGGCGAGCGAGCAAATTGAAACCTTAGAAACAGCGGAGCATGAGCAATGGCTGGCCGTTTCAGAAATCTTCTACGATGTACGTAAGTCCTCGGTCATCAAACGCGAGGCGCTGGGCGCCTTTCGCGCGCAATGGGACGGGGGCACTTACGCCGATGACATTATCCGCATGGATGCGCAAATTGAAGAGGCCGCGCCCAAACGGCGCACAATCAATGAGGCCACGGGCAAGGTTCCCGGCCTAGCGGATTCGGATATTCATTTGCCAGCGCAAGACACCACTTCGCTTCAGGCGCAAAGTTCCGACAGTCTTGCGGGCGGCGCGCCGCAGCCGCAGCCGCAGACACGTTTCCCCCTCGCGCAAACCTTTCCGATAGAAACCACCCCAGCTGCCCCTGCCGCCATTATCGTCGAAGCTAAGGTTAAAAAATCCGCTAGGCCGCGCTACCCTAGCCGCGCCAGAACCCGCGGCATAGAAGCCATGGTTACGGTTTCAATGGATATTGGCGCAGATGGAAAAGTGAAAGATGCGCGGGTCATCAAAGCGGCAAGCGGGAAATATGCGGCCGACTTTGGCCGCGCCGCCGTGCGCGCGGCAAAACGCACGCGCTTCCATCCTAAAACCATTGACGGCGTAGCCTCCCCGACCAATGGCCGCACGCAAGATTATAGGTTTAGAATCGAAGATTAGACGTATGCCTATTTTATGGGGCCTATTTTGCCGGCGCTTGATAGGCAAATTCGCGGCCACAATATTTGCACGTGACAGAGCTGGCCTGTCCCATATCCATATAGACTTTAGGATGGCCCGCCGCGCCGCCCTTGCCATTTTCCCCGCCTGCGCAGGACACGCGATGGCTGGAAACATATGTCATTTCACTTTGGGACGAGGCGGAGGGGTTTTGCGATGTCATAATAAGGCCTTGCTATGTCACGCGGCGCTTGAATAAAGTCCGCTTTAGGCATAGTTAAACTGCTAACGCCCAATAGGAAAGCCGTTTATGTCTTCTACGCCTCTTGCTCCAGCCATTGAAATAAAAGGTCTTAAAAAAACCTATGCCAAGACCCGCAAGGCCGCGGCTAAAACCGCCTTGCATGGCATTGACTTGACCGTGCCGCGCGGCTCTATCTTTGGCTTGCTTGGCCCTAATGGCGCGGGCAAATCGACAATGATTAATATTCTTGCCGGCCTTGTGCGCAAAAGCGAAGGCAGCGCTAAAATATGCGGCTTTGACATTGATAGCCAGACCCGCAATGCCCGCGCCTCTATCGGCATTGTGCCGCAAGAAATTGCCATGGATGTTTTCTTTACGCCCTTGCAGGCGCTCGAAATTCAAGCGGGCTATTACGGCGTTCCGAAGCAAGAGCGCCGCAGCGCGGAAATTTTAGAGGCGCTTGGCCTCTGGGAAAAACGCGACGCATATGTGCGCCAACTGTCCGGCGGAATGAAGCGCCGCCTGCTTATCGGCAAGGCGCTTGTACATAATCCGCCCGTGCTGATTTTGGACGAGCCAACCGCCGGCGTCGATATTGAACTGCGCCGACAGCTTTGGGACTATGTCGGCACATTGCATGATCAAGGGACGACGGTAATTTTGACCACCCATTACCTTGAGGAAGCCGAGTCGCTCTGTGACCGTATAGCCATTATCCATGACGGACGCATCACCGCCGACGAGGATAAAAAAACCATGATGGGCCGCCTTGATGCGCGTTCCCTGCTGATTACCGCCAGCACGCCATTGACCGCCGTGCCAAGCGCATTGTCTGGCCTAGACGCGAGCCTGACCGATGACGGAGCCCTGCGCATTAGCTATCGTAGCGGGGCGGATTCCATCACCGATATTTTAGAGCATGTGAAAAAGTCCGGACTTGAGATTAGCGACTTAAAAACCGAAGAGCCGGATTTGGAAGATGTCTTTATGGCGCTCACCTATGACTTGAAGACTTAGACTTACGATTTGAACACCGCCAAAGCTTGACCCGCAAGCTCTGCGCCCTACAAAGGCTTAACTTTAAAAACGAAATAACATTATGACCGACATGACCGCTCTTAGCGCCCTTAAAGATAAATATGCCAGCCAGATTGAGCAGGCCGCTGACCTTAGCGCCCTTGACGATATTCGCGTCGCCGCCCTTGGCAAAAAAGGCGAAGTCTCCATGCTGATGCGCGGGCTTGGCAAAATGAGCGTCGATGAGAAAAAAGTCATGGGGCCGGCGCTTAACGGTCTTAAAAATGAACTTGGTGCCCGCGTTGAAACCCGCAAAGCCGCGCTAGAGACAGCCGCCCTCGATGCGCGCCTAGCTACGGAAACCCTCGACATTTCCCTGCCGGTGAATATCGCGCAAGGCACGCTGCATCCGGTGGCGCAAGTCATGGAAGAAATGGCGGTCATTTTCGCCGATATGGGCTTTAGCATTAAAGAAGGCCCCGACATTGAGGACGATTTTCATAATTTCACCGCGCTTAATTTCCCGCCCGGACATCCGGCGCGCGACATGCATGATACGTTTTTCTTTCCGCCAAATGCCGAAGGTATTCGCAAGGTTTTGCGCACCCATACTAGCCCCGTGCAAATTCGCACCATGATGAACGAAACCCCGCCCATCCGCATTATCGCGCCGGGCCGTACATATCGCTGTGATAGCGACCAGACCCATACGCCGATGTTTCACCAAGTCGAAGGCCTGGTCATCGACAAGGCTATTCACATGGGCCACCTCAAAGGCTGCTTGATGGATTTTGTCAGCGCGTTTTTTGAAACCGATGTCGATGTGCAGTTCCGCCCGCACCATTTCCCCTTCACCGAGCCGAGCGCGGAAATGGACGTGCGCTATGAACGGGTAGGTGATGAAATCCGCATTGGCCAAGGCGAAAAATGGATGGAAATTTTAGGCTGCGGCATGGTGCATCCTAATGTGCTTAAATCCTGCGGCCTTGACCCGGACGTCTATCAAGGCTTTGCCTTTGGCATGGGCGTAGACCGCCTTGCTATGCTCAAATACGGCATGCCCGATTTGCGTGACATGTTCAACGCCGACCCACGATGGCTCTCCCATTACGGCTTTAGCCCGCTCCTGCAAGCCAATCTCGCCAGCGGTTTGTCCTAAACTAGCCCTCGCCGTCGCGGCCGAAATTTGGCTCGGCAGTGTCTTGGCCAGCGTCAATAATACGGCGGCGAATGTCGCGAGTCTTTTCAAAATGTTTAAACAGCTGCTCCCCGTCGCCCCAGCGTATGGCGCGTTTTAGCGCCGATAAATCTTCGATAAAACGGTCCACCACTTCGAGCACCGCGTCCTGATTGGTTAAAAACACGTCGCGCCACATCACCGGATCGGAGGCGGCAATGCGGGTGAAATCACGAAACCCGCCAGCGGAGAATTTCACAACTTCATTATTGGTCACCGTCTCCATATCCACCGCCGTGCCAACAAGGGTGAAGGCTAAAAGATGCGGCACATGGGAGGTCGCCGCCAGCACAACGTCATGGCGGGCGGCGGGCATAAAGGCCACCTGGCTGCCCAGCCCTTCCCAAAACTTTTGCAAATTTAGCGCCGCAGATGCACTCTCATCATCAGGGCATAATATGCACCAGCGCTCATGAAACAGCTCGGAAAAGCCCGCGTCCGGCCCGCTATTTTCCGTGCCAGCAATCGGGTGTCCAGGGACAAAATGAATATCACCGCGCAATAGCGGCGTGACCGCGTCAACCACCGCCCCCTTCACGGAGCACACATCCGTGAGGGTCGCCCCCGCTTTCATCGCCGGAATTATCGCCGCCGCCAAAGGCGCTATGGCGCCGGTCGGCACGGCCATAATAATCAAATCCGCATCAGCGCATAAACTAACCGTGTTGCTCTCCACCCTATCGGCGAGGCCCAAATCTTTTAGGCGCGCGCAGACCTCGGCGCTTTTATCGCTCATTGCAATATGGCCCGCAAGGCCGCGCACCCGCGCCCCGCGCGCTAGGGATGAGCCAATAAGCCCGCCGCCAATGATGAGGATGTTTTGATAAATTACTGTCACGGGGACACTCCGAGCGGGCGCGGCAAAACGCCTATGATTTTGGCGCTATCAATAGCGGCAAGGCGTCCGTCGTTCGGCGCAATATAATCCGGCGTTACAAATAGGCTATGGCTGTCACTTTGGGTCTGCAGTTTGGCCTGCGGGAGCGCCTTAATAAGCTGGGCCGCCTGCGCGGTTAAAAGCCCTATCAGGCTTTGGTCTGATCCAGAGCTGGCAATATCGGCGTCCGCCACGGCCACCGCCTTGGGCCAGTCCCAGTTACCCGTGCGCGGCAAGGCCGCGAGAATATGCAAATGCTCCATCGCTCCGCCTTTGCACAGGGCCGTCCACCATAAATTCATCCCGCCCGGAGCCGGCAAAATCGCCACGGCCTCAGACTCGCTTATCGCCATTGTCAACGCGGCGCTCGTCGTCGGATAAGAAATCGCGGGAAGCGCGCCGCCGAAACGGTCCCGCACGAGCGACCACGCCGCCAGCGCGTCGCCCTCTAAGGCCACATGCAGGCGCATCGGCCCTTGCAGGGCGAGGCTGGCGCTCATCAGCTCGGCCATAATGGTGGAAACAAGCTGGGCGGGGGTATCGCCGGAGCGGGCTGCGAGGTCACGCACATGGCTTTCCTCGCG
>JAZGFA010000005.1:0-12871 GCA_036478975.1 Robiginitomaculum sp.
CCACAAAGTAAAGCCGGGCATGACCGGCTGGGCCCAGATTAACGGCTCTCGCGGCCCGCTGCATGACGCCGCCTCGGTGGCGCGCCGTATCCGCCTAGACGTGGAATATATTGAGCGCTCCAACGCCGTATTTGACCTCGTCATCATGGCAAAAACCATTCCTTGCCTACTCGGCGATAGCGAAAACATCCGCTAAGGCTCCATTATGATCTGGAAACAAGTGGTCAAATATGTGCCGGTTAATGTCGCGGCTTTAGTCATCAGCTTCGGCACGATTGCGATTTTGACGCGTATCCTATCCGGAGCCGAATTTGGCCGCTATGCCCTGGCTATTGCCACTATGCATTTCATGCATATGGCGACCTTCACCTGGGTAGAAGCCGCTATGGCGCGTTTCTATGCTCGCGCCGAGCGCGAGGAGGACATGGCCTCGCATCTTAAAACTCTTTATATATCCGGCATTATCATGTCCGCCCTTGGCCTAGGCGGCTTTATGGCCTTAGTATTTGCTCTGCCCCTAGAGCCGCTAATGAAGACCCTCATCGGCTTTGCGCTCACATCCACCTGCTTTACTTTAATCTATAATTTGGGCATGGAGGCCCACCGCGCCGGTCACCGCATTGGCCGCTATAGCGCCATTCATTCCTCCCAAAGTCTTATCGGTTTTGTCATTGGGATTAGCCTCATCATGCTCACCCCATTACGTGAGCAAGCGCCGTTTATAGGCATTATTATTGCCAATATTGTTGCCCTCGCTATCGACTTACCCTTTATGCTCAAACGCATGAAGGGCGGCAAAGTAGAGAGTGCGCGCACTAAAACCTATTTCCTTTACGGGCTTCCAATATCCATATCGCTCATGCTTGCCTATATGCTCTCCCAAGGGGATTTATTCATTATCAAATATATCTTCCGCCAAACCCCGGAAGCGGCGGATATATTGGTCGGGCAATATAATGCGGGCTATAATCTGGCTAACCGCACATTGGACATGGTGTTTATTTGGGTAGGCATGGCCGTCACCCCCATTATTGTGACGGCTCTAGAGCAAGAGGGCGCGGAAAAAGCCAAAGCTATCATGAAAAACTATGGCGCAACGCTTTTGCTGTTAGTCATGCCAGCCTCCATTGGCATTGCCCTCGTGGCAGAGCCTGCCGGTTTTATTCTTGGCGAAAGCGTGCGCGCTGAAGCGGTTAAAATCATGCCATGGATTGCCATAGCCGGCCTTATGAATGGCTTGATTTCCTACTATGTTCAGCGCGCCTTTATGCTCAGTAAAAACACTGGGGTTTTGGCCATGACATTAGTGCCGCCGGTTATTGTCAATATTTCTCTCAACTTCATACTGATTCCTAAATACGGTATTATGGGCGCGGTTTGGGCAACCTTAGCGGCCTATAGCATCGGCCTTGTGCTAAGCTTCATTGTCGCGCGGCGCTATTTCCCTCTGCCCGTTCCCGTAAAAGCATTTCTGCAAACCTCATTCGCCTGCGCCGTAATGGCGGGCATTGTTCTTGCGCTTCCAATCCCAGAAAACACGCCGGATATTATCGAACTTATAGTCAAAGGCTCCGTTGGCGGGGCGGTTTATGTATTGGTAGCCTTCGCCACCAATACCGCAAATTGCCGTGATCTGGTCAAGGATTTACTGGGTAAGTTAAAAGCGCGTAAAGCCGATAAACTGGCGGAGGCGTAAATGACCAAACGCCCTGCTCTTTCTATCCTTATCCCGTTTTACCACGATGACCCGACAAGCCTGCTTAGTGCGCTGATTAGTCAAACCGTAGAGCAAAGCGTTGAAGTGCTGCTCTATGATGACGGCACAAGTGACGCCGAGGTGAATGCGCGCCTACGCGCCATTGCCAAGGGTAGCGCCCTGCCCGTGACGCTGATGTTGGAGGCGGTCAATAAGGGCCGATCCGCCGCGCGTAATGCGCTATTTGCCCGCGCAAAGTCCGATTGGGTTTTGTTTCTCGACGCCGATATGATGCCAGAGACTGATAGCTTTCTGCAAACCTATCTCAGCGCCATTAAGGGCGAAAATTGTGACGTGATATTTGGCGGCTTTAAAATGAGCGACAAGCCGGAGGGCCCAGATACGGCGCTACACCATGCTTTTTCCAAAACCTCTGACTGCCTATCCGCGCAGGAACGCAGTGAGAAGGGACCGCAATATGTGTGCAGCTCTAACCTTGCCGTGCGCGCAAGCGTTCTTAAGGCAGAGCCCTTTGATACGGGCTTTAAGGGCTGGGGCTGGGAGGATAGTGAATGGGCGGCGCGCATCGCCAAATCCTACCGCTTGCTGCACATTGATAATGCCGCCTATCATTTGGGCCTAGAGGGCACGCAAACCCTGCTTAATCGTTTTCGTGATAGCGCGGACAATTATAGGCGCTTCACCGATAAGCACCAAGAGCTAGCGCAAAGCTTGACGCTTTATAAAATGACTCGCCGTTTGGGCGCTGTGCCGGGACAAGCCTTGATGCGCCCCGTTCTGTCTATGCTCGTCGCTAACCGCCTTAAAATCGTGCCCATGCGCCTGCGCCTGCTCGCCCTAAAGCTCTGGCGCGCGAGCTGGTATGCGCAAAGTTTTAAAGCCGCGCGCCCCCCGTTTAAGGAGCGCGCCGCATGACCTATCAACCCAAAAATTCCGTATTTAAAAAGCTAGAGCGCCGTCTGCGCATTTATAAAAATACGCGCAATTTGGATTTCAGCTTAGAGCGCCCTATTGTCTCGATTACATTTGATGATTTCCCGAAAACCGCCATGACCATTGGCGCGCGCAAAATGGAGGTGCTCGGCTGGGCCGCGACATTTTATACGGCGGCGGGCCTAGCAGACAGCGTTAACCATCACGGGCCGCAATTCTCCCCGGGCGACTTGCTAGAGCTTGAGGCGCGCGGCCATGAAATTGGCGGTCATACCTATAGCCACGCCGATTGCGCAGCCCTATCCGAACCCGCAGTTTTGGCCGAAATTGATAAAAACATCGCCGCCCTTAAAGCCATGGGCGTGGCCGGAAACATTGAAAGCTTTGCCTATCCGTTCGGGGCGGCTACCGGCGCGCTTAAGGGCGCATTAGAGCCGCGCTTTAAATCCCTGCGCGGGATAAGCGGCGGCGTGCATACGGGTCGCGCTGACCGCAATGAGCTAAAGTCCTATGGCTTTTATAGCAGCACGGCGGACGCGGTAATTGCGCAAATAGAGGCGCTTGCCGCACGCCCGGCTTGGCTCACCCTGTTTACCCATGACATACAAGAGCGCCCGACCCAGTGGGGCTGCACACAAGGCGAATTTGACCGCCTACTCACCGCCATTCAAAAATCCGGAGCGCAGGTGCTCCCTATCACGCAGGCCATCAAACAATTGGAGAGCCGTCATGCCCAATAAAACCGATTTAATCAGCGTTGTTATGCCAACCTTTCGCCGCCCCGAAGGCCTTAAAATCGCCCTTGATAGCCTACTAGCCCAAAGCGATTGCGGATTGCCCGTAGAAATTATCATCGCCGATAATGACCCTGCCGGCTCCGCGCGCGCCTATGTTGAGGCGCAGGCCAAAACCGCTAGCCTGCCTATTCATTATTTGCATGTAGCCGAGCCGGGCGTCTCTAACGCCCGCAATGGCGCGCTGGCCAAGGCAAGCGGGCGTTATATTGCATGGCTTGACGATGACCAAGATGCGTCAAAAGGCTGGCTCAAATACTACCTTGAAACCGCGCGCAAATACAAAGCCGCCATGGTGTTTAGCCCCACCTATGCCCGCATTGCCGATGCGGATAAATATACAGGCTATTACGAGACGTTTTTCTCTCGCAAAGGCCCCGGCATTGATGAGGGCATCATCGAAGAATTTTACGGCTGTGGTAATTCCTTCATGGATTTAAGCCTGTGCGAGCTGCCCAGCCCCGTATTTGACCCCAAGGCCAATGAGACCGGCGGCGAAGATGATTTGCTGTTTAGCTTCATTGTCGCCCAAGGGGTGACGATGGCGTGGCGTGAGGCCGCCATTTGCCATGAGGATATTCGTCCCCACCGCGCGACCCCAAGTTATATTAAAAAACGCAGTTTTGCCTTTGGCCAAGGCCCAAGCGAAGCGGCCCATGATAATGGCAATTATTTGGGCGTTATCAAATGGATGCTGGTCGGCACTGCGCAAATGCTTGGCTATTTTCCGCTTTTGCTACTGTCTAAAATTACCGGCAGTCCGCGCTATATCAGCCATTTGTCAAAGCTTTGGCAGGGCGCAGGAAAAATCTGTTGGTTTGGAGCCTTTAAGCCGAAGCTATATGGTCAGGCCGTGACTGCCAATAAGGCCTTTTAGGCTCGCCGCGCCAAAACGCGCTTTCAAAAGAAAACAGCTTGGCCGTTGTGGCAACAAAAATTACCCAGTCGAGATTATTTTGCTGTAAAATCGTGCTTTCCGAAAGCGATACGATTAAGAATAAAATTGTTGAGAGCAGAGCCCAGTAATTTTCGACCCCGCCGCGCGCAAGCCGGTCCAAGGCTAAAATCACCGTCATTAAGTACAGCACGCCAAACATTGCTACGCCCAATAGCCCAACCGAAAGCCAGGTTTCCATCCAGCCATTATGGGCCGTCGGCACGCCCCATTCTAAACTAAAGCGAACCCAGTAAGAGGGGCCGAGGGTCCCTTCCCAAAACGTGCCATAGCCATAGCCCGTCCACGGGTGCTCCTTGCCCGCGCTAATCAGTAACTCCCAAATATCCGTGCGCCCTGTCAGGGTCGGGTCTTTGCCGATAAGCGCAAACATTTCATTGGTGGCAAACACCATTAAGAACGCCATGGCCGCCGTGCCAATAACCGCCGCGTACATCACAGGGATACGCAATATCGGATAGGCGCGCATAATACGGACAAAGACAAAGCCAATTATCATCACAAGTGATGCGAGCAGCGCCATTTTTGAGGTCGACATAAGCACAAGGCCAAAACATAAAACCCCCATAGGCACCCAAAGCCAACCGCGCGATGGGCGCATAGCAAAGGCGCACATCATCAGCAGCAAGCCTTTAGACATATAGCCGCCAAAGGAGTTTTTCTCTAGCCACAGGCCGCGCCAAGCGCCTTCGTGAATATATTGCATTTGCCCATATTCCGGTATCACCACAGCAAATAGGAGACTGCCAATAGCCAGAAATGCGAAAGCCCCCGCGAGCATTTGCACCAATTGATACCAATCAAATCGCGCCGCTAGGAGTAGGCCAAAGCATGTCGTCATCAGCAAGGCGATAGCGCGCCGCAATGTAACATCAGGAATTATCGACCAGAAAAAGCTCACCCCGCACAAGGCCACGCAAGCCACAATAAGCGGGTTAAATACTGTAATACGGAGGAATTTTGGAAAATGGACAAAGCATAAAATCGCGATTAAAACGTAACTCGGGTACCACAGCAGACGCATGAACGGATTTTCCGCGCTAAGGTCGGTGTGGTCGGTTAAAACCAGCGATAAAATCGCGCCAGAAAAATGCAATATCAACCAAAAAAACGTAGCACTCTCTAGCCAGAGAAGCATTTTTTTTGCCATGGCATTACGCTGCTCCGTAGCGCCGAGCGGAGCCGCGGCAAGGGCCGGCTCGTCATAATATCCGCTCGTCATATCGGTCATGGCCTTTACCGCCCGTCCTTTACTATCCGCGTACCAAAACTTGGGTTCCCGCGGGGCCAGTCACATATTCCGTGCCGCCGCCATGAATGGCAGGGTCATAGGGCTGGGGGCTACCATCTGCAGGCATGGCCAGAGCGAGGCTTGGTGCATGGACCGCCGGCGTTTCGTAATTCTGCGGAGCGTAAGGAAGGCTTTCCGCCGTCGCCATAGGTTCTTCATAGGCAAAGCTTTGCGCCGCGCTGACCGGTTGGCCATAAGCTTCATACGCTTGCGCGGGGGCGCCATAGGCTTGCGCGGCTTGCGGATAGGCTACAGGGGCTGTTACCGCCGCGCCAACTGCCGCAGCCGCAGCATAGGCAGGTTGAGGGGTGACCGGCTCTGGGATTGGCGTATAGGGCACTGGGCCAGTTGGAGTTTCATAGGGGGTCGCATATCCGGGAACGGGCTCTGGAATAGCAGGGCCTTTTTGCTTCCGCTTCCGCTTGTCGGTTTTACGGGTGCGGGACGCTTTAGGCCGTTTAATGCCCGTAGGTGCGCCGTAGGATTTAGGGTCAAGAAATACGCTCAATAGGCCAATCATAAGCGCGGTCGCAGCCGCCCCTAATATAGAGCCATATTGCACAATCTTTTTCATATTGCGGCCTTTGCGCGCAAAACCAGGCTCGTTAATGGTTTTCACGTTTTCGGCTTGTTCATTGGCCTGCGCCGCATCAATAGCCGCGTTTTGTTCGCGCAGATTAAGGGCGCTGAGGGATGTCTCAACGGTTTTCTTCTCGCGCAATAGATTTTGATATTGTGGATCAAGTGAGGCAATGCGCGCGGTTTTACCCGCAACCGCATTAAGCTGGGCTTGCAAAACCGCTTCTTTTTCGCGGTAGCTATCGGCTTGGGCTTGGAAGGTATTTCTTTGGGTCTGCAGGGCTTGATACACCGTATTGGGGCCAACGCGGCGACCGCCAACGGCTTTGCCGCCGGCTGAGGCAATCAATTGACGTAATTCCACGATTTCGCGTTCTTTAGCTTTAACCGGATCACTTGTTGGCAAATATTTAGCTAGTAATTGCTTGCGCTCTAATTCCGCTTGGGCAATGCGCTGGGAGGCGCGGTCATCAATTTGTAAATCAATCGTCGGCGGCGTATTACGCAGGGAATTTTCAACCGACATTAACGCCGCTTCCGCTTGGCGAATATTGCCTTGCAGCGTATTCATCGCCGCGCGCAAATCTTCGGTGCGCTTACGCGCGCCGGTGCGTTCGCTGGTAAAGTCGCCAATGGAATTTCTCTTTAAAAAGCGCGCAATAGCGCGGTCAACGGTCAAAAGCTGCTTTTCTTTATTTTCGCGGCGTTCTTTAATAAGGTCAGAAACTCCATTAACAAACACGTCCTTACGGGCAATTTTATACTCGACAAGAATGGCCGACACGGTTTCTTTGGCAATATCAGGATCCGCATGGGTGAACTGGATTTCAATAATAGAGGATTTGGGCCGCGCCGACACGGACAGGTTAGATTCAAACTTTTTAATCATCTGCGCCCGGTAATCATTAGCCATTAGACGGTTAGAGCGATTTTCCGCCGTTTTGAATTTCCCGTAAAGCTCCGGATAAAGTTTTTGGTGGGTAATGTAATTGGCCATCACATTATCAATAAGCTCTGGATTATTGATAATGCCGATTTCATTAAGCGCGATGGAATCAGGGGTAAGGGTCAAACCGCCATTATTATTGCCGCCGCCCGCCGGAGTGAACACATAATCATCACTGATTTGCACCATAAGGCGCGCACTGGCCGTATAGGTGCGATCAATCTGACTGCCGAAATACCAGCCAACAATTGCCAAGGGCAGAAATATCAAAGCCATTAAAGGTATCTTGCGCAGGAGTGAACGCCACGCCGATGCGACATTAATTCCGCTCCCCGTGCCGCCGCCTTGCGGTGGAAGATGACTATTTTGCGTTGCAGCATGTGACATATTTTAGTTCCCAATAGCTATCCCTAAACAGGGCAAGTTCAAATGGCTCAAGGCAATTTTGACTTAAATGCATTATGGTTAATGAATGAAGGTCAAAAATTAATATTTCCTTATCCATTTTTGTTAACAGTTGAAAAAGTTAAGAAATCTCGCAAAACGGGCAAATCGAATGACATATTCTCTGAAAACACGACTAACACTGAGTGCAATCGCAATTTTAGCGGCGCCAATTACGGTTAATGCGCAAATCCCGAATCAGGCGCAATCCTGTCAGGGACAAGCCTGTCAGAGCATTATGCCCATAGCGCCGCAGCTTCGCGCGCCCAATACGTACCGCCCCGCCCCGCGAGGATATAGTACCCCGCGAGGATATAGTACCCCGCGAGTATACGCCGCCCCGCAAATGCAGATGCCTCGCATTCAAGCGCCGCGCGCTCAAATGCCGGTTATGCGCGCCCCCATTATGCGTCAGCAAATTATGCCCCGCCCCGTTATGATGCGCCCCCGTCCTGCCCCGCAAGGATTTAGCGCCCCGCAAGCCCGTTACGGTGCGCCCATAGCGCAAAAGCCGCGCCGCGCGGCAAAACCCGCCGGCTTACTCGGTAAAATTTTAGGTAGAGGCGCAGATAAAGCCCAATATGCCGGCTATACGGACCGTATGCGCGGCGCACGTCTGCCCGCCTATCAAATGGCCCCGCGCATGCCCCACCCGCTTGACCGTTTTGCGCGCTGGGAAAATGTCGAGCCGCAATATACGCTCTATCCCGGCGATCAAGTCGACATTGTCGTCGGCAGCGCCCCGGAGCTATCACGCACGCTTACGGTCGGCCCAGACGGGCGCGTTGTCATGCCAATGACAGAGCCAGTAATGGCGGCGGGACGCACGCTTAAGCAGGTTGAAACAGAAATTAGCGGCCATTTGGCCAAGCAGCTTGTTGATCCGCGCATCAACATAACCCCGCGCGCCTATGCCCCGCAGCAAGTCTTTGTTGGCGGTCAAGTCGGCACGCAAGGCACATATACATTGCCCGGTCCGGTCGGCGTAATGGAAGCTATTTTGATGGCGGGCGGCTTTAATACGGCCTCGCAAACCCGTCAGGTCGTGATACTGCGCCGCTCTAGCACGGGTAATTTCATGGCCCGCACGATTGACTTTAGGGACGGATTGCAAAACCCAATGAGCCTCGCCGATAATGTGCAACTTCGCCGCGGCGACATCATTTTCGTGCCGCGTAGCAATATTTCCGAGATAGGCCTGTTCATGCAGCAATATGTGCGTGAAGCCCTGCCCGTTACCCTCGGCCTTAGCTATAATATTGGCGGTAATAATAATAATTAGCCAATAATCAGCCCGTAATCGGGCCGATATAGAATTTAAGAAATTAGGCGGCTTCCGATATTACGGGGGCCGCTTTTTCTTTTACTTCAGCTTTGTCAGCGGCGGCGGATTTTTGCTCTAACAGCCATCCGCGTGCAGCGCGCTGGGCGAGAGAGACGTCAGCGCGGCTCATCTCTTGCGTGATTTCACTGCGGTACGCCTTAGCGGGCATGCTGCCCATCATGGCGGCAAGATTGAACCATTTATGCGCTTCCACATAATCTGGGCCGCTATCTTCCACGTCCGTTGAATACATAAGACCCAGTTTAAAAAGGTCTTGGTGTGTTGCGCAAGCAATGACTGCTTCGCGCGCTTGTGTTACTTCTGTCTCTGTAAAGGCCATTTCTGCCTCCCCGAATTGTTGATCCATTCATTCTAACGCCTTCGGTTTTCCGAATTGCGTGCCGATAAGAGATGTTCTCCTCACCGACAACTGGACTTTTACTTGTGCAGATTGACATAAGGTTAATAGCTGTAAAGTTTAACAAGTAGTTATATTGGTTAAATCAAGTAAATAAGTGTTTATATTCAATTTAATTACAGTTAAAGATGTATTATAAATAAAACTATACTTACGGCGTGATAGAATAGAATTGGGCTTTAAGGGCGTTTTAAGCATAAAAAAAGCGCCAAAAAAGACGCATTTTTTTGAAATTAATTTGAATTAGGCGGTTTTTTCTTAGTTTGGCACAGTTTTTCTTTGAAAAACCACGGCTTAAGGCGCAAGTATTAGCCCCAAACCTCGCCTAACTATAAAATTTTACGGCGTCAGCCATATCCGCCCGGTCTGCGCGCAGGCTATTGACCTTGGCGCTTGGGTCGGCGTAACCGAGCGACATGCCGACAAGCACTTCATCTTCATCGGCAATATCAAGGTGGTCATGGCAGACCTTATGCCAATTGCGCCACCAGCCTTGCGGGGCGCTGTGCAGTCCGGCTTCGCGCGCCAGTAGCATCAAGCTTTGTAGATAAATGCCAATGTCGAGATATTGCGGCGTCTCTAAACGCTTGTCGCCAGTAATGATAATGCCGACAGGCGCTTCAAAGAATTTGATATTTTGCATCAGCCACATCAGGCGGGCCATTTTATTGTCTTTTTCAATGCCAAGCAGGCCATACATGTCCTCGCCGAGCTTATAGCGCCAAGAGCGTTGCGGCTCCCATAGGGGCGATGGATAGGGCGGATGGGTCGGCTCATTGCGCTCTCCGGCTTGAGCGCGCTCTACGGCGTCCTTAGTGAAGGCGGCCAGTTTATCGCCGGTCATCACATGCACATGCCATGGCTGTAGATTACCGCCGGACGGCGTGCGCTGGGCCGTTTCAAATAGTGCCGTCAGCATATCCTCTGGCACGGGCTTATCGAGGAAGGCGCGCACGGTGACGCGGCTCTCTAGGGCGGCAGTGACATTAGCGGATTTTGAAATATCGAGGCTCATAACGGATTCCTATTTGTTTTTAAATCTATTGATAAATATCACGACGGCAAAATCAGCAAGGGTAATGCCAATGGCGGCTGAGGCGGCGAGCAGCCAATTGCCGGTTTTTTTATAAATGAAATAGCCAATGCCCGCGCCAATCAAAGACGCGCCCAGCAGCGGCCCCGCATGGTTGGGATGGCCATTAGCCATTATTGCCTTCGCTTTCGGCGAGCCGTTTAAAGTGGCGCACAAACATGGCGCAGCCAAAATAGTGACAGGCGGCGGCAAAAGCGGCGGGGGCGAGCACATACCACAGCACGCTTCCCTTCACCAGATAACTGGCCCAGGCGGCCATAATCATAATGCCCGCCGCGCCGCTAATGGCGATAATTTGCGCTAGCTTTGCCGAGCGCTGGTAATTGACGCTATCGCTCATAGTCCCAGTTTCGCTTTCAAAATTTCGTTCACCGCTTTCGGATTAGCCTTGCCGCCGGATGCCTTCATCACTTGGCCAACAAAGAAGCCGATAAGGCGCGGATTATCCGCGACCTTGCCCGCTTGGTCAGGGTTGGCGTCGATAACCTCTTGCACCATGGCTTCAATCGCGCCGGTGTCGGTGACTTGCTTAAGGCCGCCCTCTTCAATGATAGCATCGGCGCTATCGCCGCTTTCAAACATTTTTTCAAATACGCCCTTCGCGATTTTACCAGAAATTGTGTCATCGGCCATGCGGTCAAGCAGTCCGCCGAGCGCATCGGCGCTGACGGGACTATCGCTTAAATCCGTGCCCGCCTTATTGAGCGCGCCGAACAAATCGCCCATCATCCAGTTCGCGGCAATTTTCGGATCACGGCCAGAAGCGAGCGCGTCATAATAATCAGCCCTAACCTTATCAACGGTCAGGATACGCGCGTCATATTCCGGAATGCCGTACTGGCTGACAAAGCGCGCGGCGCGGGCATCGGGCAGTTCTGGTAAATCGGCTTTGATTTTATCAACAAAGCTTTGCTCAATCACAATCGGGAGCAAATCCGGATCGGGGAAATAGCGATAATCATGGGCGTCTTCCTTAGAGCGCATGGTGCGGGTCTCGCCCTTGACGCTATCAAAGAGGCGCGTCTCTTGGTCAACTTCGCCGCCGTTTTCAATGATAACAATCTGGCGGCGGGCCTCATAATTAATCGCTTGGCGAATGAAACGCATGGAGTTGACGTTTTTAATCTCGCAGCGTGTCCCCAAATCACCGCCGGGGCGGCGCACGGAGACATTGACATCGGCGCGCATATTGCCCTTTTCCATATCCCCGTCACAGGTTCCCAGCGCGCGCACAATGCCGCGAATTTTTTCAACGTAAGCAGACGCTTCTTCGGGCGTGCGCATATCGGGTTTGGAAACGATTTCCATCAGCGCCACGCCGGAGCGGTTTAAATCGACATAGGTCTCGTCGGGGGACAGATCATGGATAGACTTACCGGCGTCTTGCTCTAAATGCAGACGCTCAATGCCAACAATGGTCGGCTCTCCGCGATTGCCGTCCTTGTCTTCGGGCACGATTTCAATCTCGCCTTCGCCGACAATCGGATGGGCGAATTGGCTAATTTGATAGCCTTGGGGCAAATCGACGTAGAAATAGTTTTTACGGTCAAAGCGCGAATACAGATTAATCTGCGCGTTTAGGCCAAGGCCCGTACGCACGGCTTGCTCTATGCAAAACACATTGACGACAGGGAGCATGCCCGGCATGCCCGCATCCACGAGGGACACTTGACTATTAGGCTCCGCGCCATATTCGGTGGCGGCCCCGGAAAACAATTTGGAATTACTCGCGACTTGGGCGTGAATTTCCAGCCCAATAATAATTTCCCAATCCCCCGTCTCCGTGGTGATCCAGTCTTTTTTATCTGCTACGCGCTCTGCTGTGAACATATCTAGTTCCACCATTTCTTAGGTTTGGCGTTAAAATCAGCGGCTTTTTCTAGGGCGCTGGCGGCGGTAAATACGGTGGCCTCGTCAAGGGCGCGGCCAATGATTTGCAGGCCGAGCGGCAGGCCATCCTTATTAAGCGATACGGGAACGCTAATGGCAGGAAGGCCCGCAAGGTTGGCGGTCACCGTGAATATGTCATTGAGATACATAGTAATTGGGTCCGTGACCTTGCGCCCTACGGCGAATGGCGCGGACGGGCATGTCGGGGAGAGGAGCGCGTCGCAAACTTCCCAAGCCGCCTTAAAATCATCGGCAATTTTAGTGCGCACTTTTTGCGCTTGCAGATAATAGGCGTCGTAATAGCCCGCGGACAGGACGTAAGTGCCTATCATGATGCGGCGCCGCACCTCATCGCCAAAACCTTCCGTGCGCGTGCGCTCGTAAGTATCGGCGAGGTTTTCACCGTCAACGCGCAGGCCAAAGCGCATACCGTCATAGCGCGCCAGATTAGATGACGCCTCAGCCGGAGCCACCACATAATAGGCGG
>JAZGFA010000006.1:0-7611 GCA_036478975.1 Robiginitomaculum sp.
ACAGGGCGTAAGCTTCCTGCGTGCGCCCCTCTGCTGTTAGTTTTAGCCAATCGGGAATATTGTTTTCTAGCGGGCAATGGTTTTGACAAAACGGCACGCCGCACTGGCTGCACCGGCTCGCCTGCTCCTTGGCTTTGGCGTCAATAAAATCGCCATAAATTTCTAAAAAATCATCGCCACGCTCCTGCGGGTCACGCTTTTGCGGCATGGCACGTTGCGTCGTGACAAATTGCAACATTTTACGCTTTGGCGTGACTTTGGCCATAATAGGCTCCTAATTGGGCGATGGGGGCCGTGAAACCTCACGGGGAAGGAGCGTATAGCCGCCCGTTAACGCTTCGTCAAGGTGCGACAATTTGTCCAAAAAACATACGGCGAATGATTTTGTCATATCAATGCCGTATTTCACCGTTCTCCCTAACCCCTTAGTAACCAAGCCACGTTAGAGCCTATCCATGTCTTTATTACACATTATCATTTTAGCCCTTGTCCAAGGCCTGACCGAGTTTTTGCCCGTTAGCTCTAGCGCCCATCTTATTTTGCCCGCCAAAGTGCTCGGCTGGCCCGACCAAGGGCCGTTGATTGACCTTATGGCCCATCTTGGCAGTCTGGGCGCGGTGCTGATATATTTTCGCACGGACGTTCGGCGCATGATTACCGGCGGGTTTGACCTTTTGGCCTTTAGCGATAGGCCGCGCCAAAGCGGGCCTAATGCGCGGCTTGCGCTTAACATCATCATCGCCACCCCGCCCGTGCTTATCCTCGGCGCGATTATGAGCTTTAGCGGGCTGGACGCGGCCGTGCGCTCGCCCAAAATTATCGCAGTGGCCTTTATCGTCTTTGGCATAATCCTGTGGCTGTCGGATATATATGGCAAAAAACTTAAAACCGTCGATATTATGAGCTGGAAGGGCGCGGCGCTTATTGGCCTTGCGCAAATGATAGCGCTTATCCCCGGCACGTCGCGCTCTGGCATTACCATGACGGCGGCGCGGGCGCTCGGTTATAGCCGCTCGGAATCAGCGCGGTTTTCCATGTTAATGGCAATACCGGTAATATTAGTCGGCGGCGCTTATGCGGGGTTAAAGCTATTTATCAACGGCCAAGGCCTCGCCGATATGGGGGATGCGGCGATTGTTATTGCGTTGTCATTTTTCGCCGCATGGCTGGCCATCACCGTCTTTATGAAACTGATTGAGAGGGTCAGCTTTTTGCCATTTATGATTTACCGGGTCGGGGTTGGCGCGGCGCTTTTGTACTGGATTAGCCAAGCCCCTGGTTAGTGCCGCTACTCCGTTTGCGCGGTTTGCCAATTTGACAGGCAGTCCGCGCCGAGCATTTCCGCCAGCTTACGCAAACGCAAATGGCCGCGCCGATTAAACAGCGCGTCTTGGCCTTCGCTAACTTGCAAATTAATTTGGGCCGGCGCCTCGCCTTTTACTGGCTCCCCCGTCAGCGTAAATTGCGATAGTAAATCGGCGGAGCGGCTAGAGATAACCGCGCCAAGGCGCATGGCGGTTCCGTAGATCCGCGCCGCCTGTTTTTCGCGCTCTAGCAAATGGTAATTTATCGCCGCGTCATTGGGCACATATTTCCCGCCCCGATACGCGCTATAGAGCATCAGCGCCAGATAGACGCGCTCCTTATGGGTAAGGCCAGAGAGCGGCGCGTAAAGCACGTCATCAAACACCAGCTCGGCGCGCCTGTCAGGGTGTAATCCCTTGCCCATGCCGACCAGTAAGCAGGCCGCAAGGCGCAGGCGGTTTTCGCTTTGCGTCTCAAATGTTTTAGGAAATAAAGTCGCCGCGCCGCCAAGCCATTGATAGAGCTGCGGGCCGAAATGTAGGCCTTGCTCATTGCCGATGGACAAATGATGGCAGGCATCGTGCAGCGCTTCTCTTTGCTGAACCGCCTCGGGCAGGTTTTGATAAATAAAGCCTTCACGCAGCCCCGTCGGCGAAATGACAATGCGTTTTGGCGAGAGTTTTTCAATCAAAGTTTTGAGCACAATCGCGCTATAGGGCAAGGTTCGCGCCCGCCCCGCAGACAGGCTTGGCCACGCCATTAAATCACTTGCCGCCTCAAGGCTGGCCCAGTCACACAGGGCCATGGCCGCTTGCGGCGTCATGGAAAATCCGTTGAGAATGGGCAGAGGATAGGCTTGGCGCTTATTGGAAATCAGCGCCAAATTGCGCCACGCCCCGCCGACGAGATACAGGGTTTCCCCTTCGACGTTAAAATCTGCCGCCGCGCCCGCAAGGCCGTCCGCCACGCTTTGACTAAGGGCGGCCGCGTCATAATCTCCGCCGGTTATCATTTGCGGGCTGACCACGAACGGGCCGAGGGGGAGCGTTTTTCCGTTTGAAACCACCCTATCGTCAACCCGGACAAGCTCTAGGCTCGCCCCGCCCAAATCGGCGACCACGCCGCGCGCGCGGCTATCGCCGGCGATTACCCCATAGGCGGACATGCGCGCTTCGTCCTCCCCGCTCAGCACCTTAATCTCTATACCGATTTCAGTCTTTACCCGCGCGACAAAATTTGGGCCATCATCGGCCTCGCGCATGGCCGCCGTCGCTACGGCGCTAAGGGATTTAAGATTATGCGCCTTGGCCAGAGCTTTAAAGCGGGTCAGCGCCTTAAAGGTTTGCGCCGCCCCTTGCGGGTAAAGCTTTCCGGTCACCGCCAAATCACGGCCCAGTCCCGCGAGGATTTTTTCATTAAACACCGGAGTCGCCGCCGCGCCGCAGCGTTCATAAATCACCATACGCACGGAGTTAGAGCCAATATCAACAACCCCGATACGGTCAATTGACAAGTCAGGCTTGGGCCGCGGGGCGGCGCGCCTATCAGGCAGAGTTACATTTGGGCGTGTTGTCATTACTCTGCTTCTTTTTAGATTTACGTTTCAAAATCGGCACGGCGGGAGTGTCATATTTGAGTGATTTTCCGCGTCCGGACAAGGATGGATTTTTCATAAAATAATCATGGGCGGAGAACGGCGCTTTAATGTCCGTAATGTCGCGGCGCAGATATTTTCCGCTCGCGAGCAAATCCCAGCTATTGGTTTCATCGCGCAGATTTGCCACCATAATCTGGTTCATAATTTGCCGGCGCACTGTCGGGTTATCGACGCGAATAAACGACTCTACCCGCCGGTCAAGATTACGCGGCATCCAATCGGCGGAGCTAAAATATACCGCCGCGTCTTTACCGGGCAAAGCGCTGCCCTGCCCAAAACACATAATGCGCGCATGTTCCAAATAGCGCCCGACAATCGATTTTACCCGAATGTTTTCAGACATGTTTTTAACCCCGGGGCGCAGGCAGCAAATGCCGCGTACAATCAAATCAATTTGCACTCCTGCCTTTGACGCCGCGTAGAGCGCTTCGATAATGTCCGGATCAACAAGCGCGTTCATCTTAGCCCAAATTTGCGCCGGACGGCCCGCTTTGGCATGGGCGATTTCCGCCTTAATATGGCCCATGATTTTAGCGCGCAAACCTAGCGGGGCGAGAATCAGTTTTTCCAAATTTTTCGGCGGCGAGTAAGATGTCACATAATTAAACACTTGCCCAACGTCGCGACCAAAGGCGGGGTCGGCGGTAAACAGGGCGAGGTCGGTGTAAACTTTAGCATTTTGCGCGTGATAATTGCCCGTGCCTAAATGGGTATAACTGCGCAGGGATCGCCCTTCGCGGCGCAAAACCAATGAGACTTTGGCGTGGGTTTTATACTCAATAAACCCGTAGACCACATGGGCGCCGGCGCGCTCTAAATTCCGCGCCCAGCGTAAATTTGCCGCCTCGTCAAAGCGCGCCTTAAGCTCCACAAGCGCGGTGACATTTTTGCCGCGCTCCGCCGCTTCGATAAGGGCTTGCACAATCGGGCTGTCATCGGAGACGCGGTAGAGGGTTTGCTTAATCGCCACCACGTCCGGATCCTTAGCCGCTTGGCGCAAGAACTGCACCACCACATCAAATTCCTCGTAAGGGTGATGCACCAAAATATCCTTGGCTTTAATCGCGGCAAAGCAGTCCCCGTCATGGTCGCGAATACGCTCTGGAAAGCGGGCGGTGAACGGCGCAAATAAAAGGTCAGGCCGGTCTTTGCTGATTAATTTCGCCAACCCCTTCAGGCCCATCATCCCGTCAATTTCAAAAATTTCTTCCTCGCGGACATTGAAACTTTCAATCAAATAATCCTTTAAATCCTGCGGGGTTGAATCCTCTAGGCGCAGGCGGATGACCTCGCCGCGGCGGCGCTTTTTAATCAAGCTTTCAAAATGCTGCACAAGGTCTTCGGCCTTTTCGTCCACGGCCATGTCACTATCGCGGGTAATGCGAAACAGGCCAGAGCCGGTCAAATTATGGCGCGGGAAAAAGCCCGCCGCGTAATGGGACAGCACGTCTTCAAGGGCGACAAAGCTTTGGCTTTTGCGGGCGCCGGGGCGCGAGACGCGAATAAAGCGCGCCACATTGGACGGCACGGCAATGAGCGCGCGCAGAGCGGCCCCGTCGGTTTTGTGTTTTAAATTTAGCGCAAGGCCAAACCCTAGATTGGGCACAAAGGGAAAGGGATGGGCTGGATCGAGCGCCATTGGCGTTAATATTGGCATGATGTCGGCCGCGTAAATGCGCGCCAAAACCGCCGCTTCGCTCTCGGATAGGGCATCAATTTTTTTGACCTTAATGCCCGCTTTATAAAGCCGTTTTGATAAATCCTGCCAGCACGCTTGCTGCCCCGCCATTAATTTAAGCGCGCGCTTGCGGATTTTCTCTAACTGGCGCTGCGGGCTATAGCCGTCTTGGCTCGGCGTGGTAATTGCGGCGCGCACTTGCCCGCGCAGGCCCGCCACCCGCACCATGTAAAACTCATCGAGATTGCTCGCCGAAATCGACAAAAACCGTAGGCGCTCTAGCAGAGGATAATCGGGATTGCTCGCCTCTTCTAAAACCCGGCTATTAAACATCAGCCATGACAGTTCGCGATTAAAAAACCGCCGCGCTTTCTTGGCCTCTGCTGGCTTTGTCTCTGGTAACGCTTTATCTGTCACGTAATCGGTCATCCTTTAATCTATGCAATGATTATGACAGTTATGGCCCGCGCTTGCAAATAAAGCGGAGCGGCATTTTCACGCTTTTATAAACCGAATATTAGCGCCTTACCGCTATAGCAAAGCTATGAACACGCAAATACATCCCGCCCCGCCTCGCCCGGCCCCTCGCCCCACCCCTCGGGGAGAGCAGCGCCGCGCCCAGTCGCGCACAGGCCAAGACCCGCGCAAAAACCCGCGCTCCTATGAATTTCTTGGCACGGACTTTGAGCCGCTAACGCTCGCCCAAACCCTAGAGCGCACAAGCGAGATTACGCTAGAAAGCACATTTCGCTATATTGTCACCCCCAATGTCGATCACATTGTCCGCCTGCGCAAAGAGCCAGATGTGTTTAAACCGCTCTATAAAGCCTCATGGCTTTCCGTCTGCGATAGCCGCATTTTAGAGCTGCTGGCCAATCTTTCCGGCATTCCGCTCAAGGCGGTTCCCGGCTCTGATTTGACCGCGCAGCTATTTGACCACGTGATTGAAAAAGATACGCCGATTACGGTGATTGGCGGGGACAGCGCCGTCATAAAAGCCGTGCGCGAGCGTTACGGCCTTGAGGCGCTTAAGGTGCATGTGCCGCCTATGGGCATGCGCAGTAAGCCCGAAGCAATTGCGGCCGCGGCAAAATTCATCGCCGATAATCCAGCGCGCTACACCTTTATTTGCGTCGGTAGTCCGCAGCAAGAAATGGTTGCCAAAGCGGCGCTTGAGCGCGGCGACTGCGCCGGGCTTGGCCTGTGCGTTGGCGCGAGCCTTGATTTTCTGGCGGGCAAACAGGTCCGCGCGCCAAAATGGCTGCAAGCCATCCGCATGGAATGGCTATTTCGCCTACTCAAAGAGCCAAAGCGCATGTATAAGCGCTACCTGATTGAAGGGCCAAAAATCTTTGTGATTTATCTCGGCTGGGTTTTTAAAAACATGCGCGGTTAGGCCAAAGCCTGAAACAAATTCGCGCCGACGCTATTGGGCAAAAGCCGAGTCATGTCCGCTTCTGATGGCAGGCTGATAATTGCGCTATTCATCGCCGCGCCTAAGCTTTCGCCGTCGGCTATGGCAGACAGAAAATTATATTCCGCTGGCTCTAATACGCGGTAACTGACCACATATTGATAGCGCCACACCAAAACATATTGCGTCTGCGGGAGCAGTTTTATTTGCGCGCCTAAAGCTTCCTCCTTGCGGATGGATTGCCAAATGTCAAAGACAGGCCAATCGAGTTTAAGCAAGGTTGCGCCTGGCATAAGGGTCAGATTTAGGCCCTCTAAATCCTCGCCAGCTTCGGCTAATTTCGTCAGGGCGCTAATTTCAAGCGGGCGCGCATCCGCCGCCACATGGGCCAAAGTCCACGCCCTATCAAGGCGGGTGACATCGGTAAGGTAAGGCAATTTATGCTCATCCCCCGCCGCGCTGACAAGGGCCTCAAATCCGTCGCCGTAATCGACAAGGCTGCGCTGACGGGCGGGGGATTTCTTGATGTGGCGCTTCACCAATTGCAAGAAAAAATCATCGCCAACCAAATTATGCACGGCCATATAATTAGCCTCTAAAACATCGCATAATGCGCTCACCGAATTATTGCGATATACGGCGATAAACTCCGGATCAAAACCGGCGCGCTTTACCTGCTCCAGCGCGGCGGTTTCATTGCCGCCAAGCAAGGTCGCCATAGCCTTCATGTAATCGCCTAGCATGGGGCCTGCACGTTTTCGCTAGCGCGCGCAAGGCATTGGCTGGCCCGTTCATGCTCGCCGAGCAAGGTTTCAAAACTTGGAATCTCGCCGTCGCGCTCTAGCAGGACAGGCTTTGGCCCCAAGTGAGCGAGGGCAAATTCTAACAGCTCCCATACGGGATCTGCGACCGGCGCGCTATGGGTATCAATCAGCAGAGCCGCGCCTGCGGCTTTATCCGCGTGGTGGCCAGCAATGTGAATTTCTCCGACCAAATCAGGCGCGATTGCTTTGATATAAGCGCGCGCGTCAATGCCCGTATTCACCGCGCTGATATAAATATTATTCACGTCCATAAGCAGCCCGCAGCCGGCGCGTTTGGCGATTTGTGATAAAAATTCCGGCTCGCCTAAATCGGTGTTTGCCCGCATATAATTAGTCGGGTTTTCAATTAAAATGCGCCGGCCAATCGCGCTTTGAAAGGCGTCAATACGCTCCACCATATGGTCTTCCGCGGCGCGGGTTCTGGGCAAGGGCAATAGGTCGGCAAAATACTCACCTTCAAAACTAGACCATGTGGCATGCTCTGAAACCTGCGCCGGATTAAACCGGTCAATCAGCGCTTTTAGATTTTTAAGATGCCTATCGCAAAACGGGTCAAGCCCGCCAAGCGATGCGCCAATGCCGTGAAAGCTTATCGGATAATTATTAGAAAATTCTTCTAGCCAGCTTAGGCGCGGCCCGCCGTCAACCATGTAATTTTCCGGATGCACTTCATACCAAATGTCATGCCCGCTATCTTTATGGGAATTTGCGCCGGAATAACCCAAAGCGTGCT
>JAZGFA010000007.1:0-2756 GCA_036478975.1 Robiginitomaculum sp.
GACCGCCTGCTCACCCCGCTGCTCGCCAGCGCGCGCCGGTCGCGTTAATCTACCGTGGCTAATTTCATTCAACACATGAAATGGCGTCTTGAAGTCATCAGCTATGACCTCGTTCGCGCTGTCATGATGCTGTTTCCCTTTAACGGGATTTCCAAATTTGGCGGGGCGCTGTTTCGTTTTATCGGGCCAAAGACCAGCAAGCAAAAAATCGTTTTGACCGGACTGCGCACCGCTTTTCCCAATATGCCAGAAGCCGATATTGTAAAAACCGCCAAAGCCCAATGGGATAATACGGGGCGCACATTTTTTGAATTTCCTCTACTAGGTCGCGTCAAAGTTTTCGGCAAAAAATCGCGCGTAAAGATTATCGGGCTTGATAAAATTGAGGCGTTAAAGACGAGCGAGCAAGGGGCGGTTCTGGTCACGGGGCATTTCGCCAATTGGGAAATTATCGCCGCCGCAATCAGCCAGTCTGGCCTGCCCGTGCGGGTCACGTATCGCCGGCTCAACAATCCCTATTTCGACAAGCGGGTCGCGGCCCAGCGCCGCAAATACGGCATTGATTTAATGACGCCGAAGTCCGGCCCGCGCGGGGCGCGCCAGCTTATCACCGCGCTAAAAAATGGCCAGAGCGTCGCGATTATGAATGATCAAAAGTTCAATGAAGGCATTGAAGTGCCGTTCTTTAACGCCCCCGCCATGACCGCCCCAGGCCCGGTGCGTATGGCCCTTAAAACCGGAGCGCCGCTTATTCCGATGGTCGCGCGCAGAAACGGCGCAGATTTTGAGGTGGAGTTTTACGAGCCAATAAAGCTTGAACACACCGGCGATAAACAGGCCGACATTTTAGCCGGCGTTAAAGCGGTCACGGCGTTTATTGAGGCGCGGATTATAGACAATCCTGACCAATGGTTTTGGGTGCATCGGCGCTGGGCTAAAAGCCATTACCGCAAATAATTATTTATCGGTTTCAAGCTCTAATGCCGCTAGCCGGATAGCCTCGCGGATTTTCCCGCGCATGAGCGCCGTTTCAACACTATTGGGCTCACCGCGTAGAGCCTGCTCTATATCCGCGCTCGCAAGGCTCAACTTGCCAAGCTGGCGACGCATGTCCGCGCGCGCGCGCAGGGCGGCGACATTGCCCGGATATAAGGTAAGCGCCGAGGTTAAATCAATTTCCGCGTAATCTAAATGGCCAAGTTTTGCGTAAGCGCGGGCGCGGATTAGGCGCGCGCTTAAATTATTTTGCACAGTCTCCAACGCCGTGTCCGCCGCGCGCAGAGCAAATTCAGCTTCCCCCGCCTCCATCCAAAAATCCGCCGATTGAGCCAGCCAAGTTGCGCGCATTGGCGGCGTTCCAAGGCTTATTTCCGCGCCCATCGCTTCAAGGCGCGCGGCGGCTTCCCCCTCATGACCGAGCACAAATAATGCCGTCGCGATGCAGTGACGCGCCCGCCGTCCGCCGCCATCACCCTTCCAAATCAGCGCCTCTTCATAGCCAAGTTCCGCGTCTTTGCTCACCAATTCAAGACAGGTGTCATGGCGCGCGTCAAAATCCACAGGCGGCGGCGTAGTTTGCGCGCTAGCAAAGGGGGTGACAAAAATAGCGAAACCCATTAGGGCGAGCAGGGTAGGAGCGTAATATTTCATAATGCTCATTTAAGGGTAAGGCGCGGCAAGGGCAATGGCAGGGCAGGTTAAATTACAGCAAGACAGTATTGTGCTGCTGGGCGCAGGCTATACGGCCCGCGCACTGATTGCACGCCTGCGCGCACGCGGCCTGCAAATTTTTGCGACCTCCCGTGACGGGCGAGATTTAAAAATGCGCGATGTCACCTCGATTGCTTTTAACGGCGCGCCGAATGCACAATTAACCCGCGCGCTTCAAAATGCCCGCTATATCCTCTCATCAATCGCGCCCCATCATGGCGGAGATCCGGTGATACGCGCCTATCCCGCCCTAGCGCAAATCGCCGAAAATTGCCGCTGGGCGGGCTATCTTTCGGCGACGAGTGTTTACGGGGACCGCGGCGGGAAATGGGCGTTTGAGGATGAATTGCTTGCGCCGAAAACCGCGCGGGGGCGAGCGCGCGCCGATGCTGAAATAACCTGGATTGAGAGCGAGATGCCTGTCCACATATTCCGCCTAGCCGGAATTTACGGCCCTGGGCGCTCGCCCTTTCAAAAGATTATTAATGGGACGGCCCGCTCGATAACCCGCCCAGGCCATGTCAGTAACCGCGTGCATGTGGATGATATAGTCTCCGCAATATTAGCCAGTATCGACGCGCCTAATCCCCAGCGCATTTATAATATTGCCGACGACAACCCTGCCCCCTCCCATGAGGTCATCAGCCATGCAAGCGATATGCTTGGCGCTAAAAGGCCGGTAAAAATCGGCCATACGGATTCAAGTCTCAGCCATATGGCGCGCTCATTCTTTATTGAAAACAAGCGCGTTCACACGGGGCGCGCCAAACGCGAATTAGGCTGGTCACCGCAATATGCTAGCTATCACGAAGGCTTGCCCGCGACCCTTAAAGCGGAAAAATTATCGCCCAGCGGCGTCACCTTAACCGGCCATATCGAAATTGCCCAAGGGGAGCTGCAAGCGGTGCAAGACGCCCTACCCGAGCATATCCGCCTTAGTCAGCAAGAAACGGGTTGCTTGCAATTTAGCGTGACCCAAGACGTTGCCGTGCCGACGCGCTATCACGTCTATGAGCGGTTTATGGATAGGGGCAGTTTTATCGCCC
>JAZGFA010000008.1:0-13217 GCA_036478975.1 Robiginitomaculum sp.
TGAAAATTTATCACAATCCGCGCTGTAGCAAATCCCGCCAAACCTTGGCGATTTTAAATGAGCATGGCCATGCGCCGCAAACCTTTGACTACCGCGCCGCGATTTTCACGGCGGAGCAACTCATCGCCCTGCGCGCTAAACTGGGTTTTGACAGTGTTCGCCAGATGATGCGCACGGGGGAAGCTATATATAAAGAGCAGAACCTAAAGAGCGTTAGCGATGAGGCGCGCTTGATTGACGCGATAATCGCCCATCCCATATTGCTAGAGCGCCCCATAGTAGAGACGGCAAGCGCCGCTAAAATTGGCCGTCCACCCGAAAGCGTTTTAACGCTTTTCTAAAATACAATTTACACACGCCCCCTATACATTGCTTGAGCAATAGCTTACACGGCGCGCAGAGCCGCAGATTTAGTGCGGAAAATAAGCGCCCCCTTCAGAAAATGAGTTCTGTTTTGGCGCGAGCTAAAAGAGAACAATATGACCAACCCTTCCTCCGAAGGCGTGAGTAAAGACGTGATGTCTACGATAGCGCCAGCCCTGCAAACCGCCTTGACTAAACGCGGCTATGAAACCCTCACCCCCGTACAAAAGGCGGTTATTGCGCCTGAGTTTTTGGGCGTGGATATGTTGGTTTCTGCCCAAACCGGCTCCGGCAAGACCGTGGCCTTTGGCCTGGCTATGGAGGCCGAAATTTTAGAAGGCCGTGAGCATTTAGCCCGCGCTGACCGTCCCCTCGCGCTAATTATTGCGCCGACCCGCGAACTGGCCCTGCAAGTGGCCCGCGAGCTGGAATGGCTTTACGCGCCGGCAGGGGGGCGCATTGCTACCTGTGTTGGCGGCATGGATATGCGCGGCGAGCGCCAAGCATTGGGACGCGGCGCACATATCGTTGTCGGCACGCCGGGGCGATTGAAAGATCACATTGACCGCAGAAGCCTTGACCTCTCAGAGCTAGCCGTGGCCGTGCTCGACGAGGCCGATGAAATGCTCAATATGGGCTTTAGTGAAGACCTAGAATATATCCTGTCCGCTTCGCCAAAAACCCGCCGCACATTGATGTTTTCCGCCACCGTGCCAGGCGGCATTGCGCGCCTTGCTAAGAAATACCAACGAGACGCCGTGCGCATTAATACCGCGTCAGAGGCCAATCAGCATGTGGACATTACCTACCGCGCTTTGACCGTATCGTCCAAGGATCGCCAAAACGCGATTGTAAATGTGCTGCGCTATTATGAAGCGCAAAACGCTATCGTCTTTTGCCAGACCCGCGCCGCCGTCAATCATATGACCGCGCGCTTTAACAATCGCGGCTTTGCGGTTGTGGCCCTATCGGGCGAGCTATCCCAAAGCCAGCGTACCCACGCTTTGCAAGCCATGCGCGATGGCCGCGCCCGCGTCTGTATTGCTACGGATGTGGCGGCGCGCGGTATTGATTTGCCCAATCTAGAGCTAGTTATTCATGCGGACTTGCCGAAAAACCCTGAAATTCTACTCCATCGCTCTGGCCGTACGGGCCGGGCTGGGCGTAAGGGCACGTGTATTCTTATCACCCCCCACGCGGCCCAGCGCCGCACGGAGCGGCTTTTGCGCGACGCGAAGATTAAGGCGGAATGGGCGGGCCCGCCAAGCGCCGAAGATGTGCGTAAGCGCGATAATGAGCGCCTGCTCGCCGACCCTATATTTGCTGAAACCCCTGATGAGGCGGAAGCGGCCTTTGCAACGCAACTTTTAGAGCTGTATAGCGCCGAGCAAATCGCCGCCGCCTTTGTGCGCTCGCGCCGCAAGGACCGTAGCGCCCCTGAAGAGCTGCGCGGCGGATCTGATGCGGGACATGGCGGCGGAAAACATGGCGGAGGCTCTGGCCCAAGAGAGCGCCGTGAGCCGCGCGCTAAGCGGGAAGATTTTTCCGATGGCGTCTGGTATGAACTCTCCGTTGGCCGTGAGCATAATGCGGAGCCGCGCTGGCTTCTGCCTATGCTGTTTAAGGCGGGCGACCTTGAGCGCGGCGAAGTGGGCGCGATTAAAATTACCCAAAATGTTTCCTATATTGAGATTGACCCTAAGGGCGTTGAGCGCTTTGAAAAAGCGATTGGCGAGAAGGGCGAGCTTGAGAAAAACACCCATGCTAAACGCCTGCCAAGCAAGCCCCCTGCGGCGGAGCGCGGAGCTGGCGGCGGCGGTGGCCCTCGTAGCGGCGGGCCTCGCGGCGGCGGCGGTTATGACCGAGGCGAGCGCTCCGGCGGCCGCTCTGGCGGGCGTCCTGATTCAAGGCGCGATGGCGGTAAACGTGATTACGCGAAAAAATCTAGCCATAAGCGCTATGAAAAGCCGGAATATGACCCAGCTTTTGATGACCGCCCGCCCGCAAAGGTAAGCGAGCCCGCGAAAACACCCAGGAAAGTCGAAGGTTTTGAGGTGACGCCGATTGATGATGATCCGTTCATGAATAATAGCTTTGACGGCAAAAAGCCTAAGAAGCCGCATAAAAAGAAACTGGCCCGCGCCGCGGCCCGCGCCGCCAAAGAGGGCCGCGGCCCAAGCGCGCCTAAATCCGGCGGCTCTAAGGCTGGGGCTTCTAAAGAAAGAGCGGCTCCGTCTACGGGCGGCGGCGGAAAAGCCAAAGCGAAGCCGGCGGCTAATCGCCCCCGCTCTAAATTAAGCCGCGCCCAGAGAACCGCCGGCGGCGGGGACGCAAAGCTGATGCGCCGCAAACGCAAATAATATAAAAAGCCCGCCAAAATGGCGGGCTTTTTTGTAAGGCCAGGCGGCGTGATTTGCCGTAATTATGTGTTTCCGCCTGCCATGAACCCTAAATCTTTTTGCGTAAAATTGGCAAGATTAGGCAGGGCGGCGGCTAGCTCGCTATCGCTTAGGCCAAACCATTTTCCTAGGGTGGCGGCATATTGCTCAATTGAGGTTTGCGGGATTAACCGGCCATTGCCGGCGTCATACTCATGGTCTTTAACATAGGCGGGGATGTCGCCGTAAATCGCATTGCCCTTAACGCCGCCGCCGACAATGAAGTGATGACTACCCCAACCATGGTCAGTGCCGTCGCCATTCTCGACAAAGCTTCGGCCAAATTCAGAGCTGGTGAAAAGGGTCACGTCATCATTCATATTAATCTCTACCATGGCGGCATTAAAGGCGGCGATGGCCTCGGCGTATTGAGTATGCAAACTCGTCAACTTTGTCACTTGATTGGAATGGGTGTCAAAACCGCCCATGCCGACAAAAAACACTTGGCGGCCAACATTAAGACTGCCTTTAATGTTTATGGTTCTCGCAATCATTTCCAGTTGCCGACCTAGGCGGCTGGTAGGAAAGATTGTGGTTAAGGTCTGCCCGTTATCGAGGGATTGTTGTATAAATGCATTGTTTTCTATGGCGCGTTTATTGATTGTCGCAACGTCACGCTCAAAAAGATTAGCGCGCTGGCTACCAAGGTTTTTGTAATGCTCCTCTAGCAGGGCTGTGGTCTCGCTCTGTTGTCTCGACGTTCCAAGCAGGGTGCTGTAATTGGGCCTTAGTCCATTGATACTTGGAGCGCCAGAATGATGAAGTCCAAATTGCGTGCTATTTTCACTGGCAAGAAAGGGCGTATTTCCGGATAAAGATATTGAAGAAAATGTTTCGTTTTGATTGGCGCCAGACGCAATGGCGCTGTCAATAAATTTTGATCCCCAGCCAAAGTTTTGACCTTCCTTTTCCAGACTCATCCATGTGGATTGCTGATCGTTATGAGAGAAAAGCCGCGCAGGAGTCGGTATGCTGCCTTCGTCCCATTCCGCCCGTTTTAGAGGGCGTACAAGCGGGCCTACATTGCCAATTATCGCCGCGTCACCGCTGTCAAATAAAGCCTTAAGCGGGGATAGGGCGGGCGGCAGGGCATATTCCCGTCCGGAAAAATCAGCGCTATTGCTAGGGGAGAGCGCAAGCAGCTTGTCACGGGTGCGCGTGGACCCGCCGACCTGCGCCGCATATTCGGCCAGTAGGCCCGGCCGCGCCGCCGCAAAGGCGTCATAGCTGGTTTGGTCATAGGGCAGAACCGTATCATGGCCATCTTGCCCGCCTAAAAAGAACAGGCAGACGAGCGCTTTATAGCCGGAAACCTGCGCAGCGTTAGCATTTTGGCCTAGGGCCGATAAAAGACTCGCCCCGCCGAGGAAAGAGAGGGCGCCTGTGCTGGCAGAACCTTTAAGAAAATCGCGTCTATTGGTCATAATTTTTCCTATCTTTGCACTAAATATCCGGGCGAAGTCATCACCATGGATATTGCGACATGAACCCGTGATAGCCGGTCATCATCTTCGGTGTCGGTTCCGGTGTTGACGGCCATGGTTTCAAGCAAGGCTACCATTTTGGTTTTGGCCTCGCTGTTAAGCTCATTACCGGTTAGCAGCAGGTCAAGATTGTCCATCAAAGCCTGCGCATTATCGGCAATCGCTAATTGGGCCGTATAGTCAGCGTTTACCCCCGCCTCATCATCGTCGTCATAGGTCGGAGAGGTGTCATAGATGAAACGGTTGATGAAGTTGACATACTCAATGGCGCTACTCTCATTGACGATTTGTAGCTCCGGCGCGACGAGGCCCGCGTCCCCTGTCGCCATGCCGGCCGCAATATATCCGGGCCGGAAAAAATTAAAAACAGAGGGCGCCCTAAATGCGGTTTGCCGCAGGGCGGTATTTCTGTCGCTTAAATAATATTCATTCGCCGTATCCGGAGTGGTTTCATTAAAGGCGCGCGCCCAATTTATCACTCTGATGAGAGGCTCTCTAACCTTGCCAAAATCCGCAGGCTTGCTGGCAGGGTCCTGAAGCGCCTGAGCATCGGTTAGCACCGCCGCAATGGTGGCTCTTAAATCTCCGCGCCGACCTGTGCCAACGCGGTTTCCATTTGGTAGGACGTAGCGTCCGATTTCAAAGGCGGAAGCTACGCGCCCAATATAGGCCGGAGAGGGGTTCGATGTGACAAACCTTTGGATAAGCTGCTTAGAAACAAATGGCGCCAAATTGGGATGATCAAAGATTTGCTTAAGGGCTAGGTCAAAGCTTTCTGGCCCCGATGTATTGGCCGGAATAGTTGTGCCAAGGAATGTTTTTTCAAGCTCGGAGTGATGCTCTGGGTAAAACACCATGGGCTGATACCAGTTTTCTCGATCCCGATACACATTATAAAACCGGCCATTATCGACGCTCATGCCAGTGAAAACTTTAGCCAGCCCGGTGATGTCGTCATTGTCGAATGTTTCGACTTCATTTCCCGCGCTATCCAGTTTCGGCGTGCCGTCCATGTTAAGCTCTATCAGGCCAATGGAGAATAGCTGCAAGATTTCCCGCGCATAATTTTCGTCCGGCACGCGGCCTGTATCCGCGTCGCCCTTCTCATTTTGTATATAGGTGAGCCACAGGCCCATGGCGGGTGAATAGCTAATATCTTTGAGTAAATCCTCATAATTGCCAAAGGCATTTTCAGAAAGCGTATCGACATAATAGGCCATGCCGAGGGGAAAGGAGTTAAAACCGCCGCTCGACACCACCACAATTTCGGACAGGGCGAGGGTCATGCGCTGGCGCAATTGGTCGTCTCCGGCAATTGCATTGTCCAGATAAAGGTCGGTGATACGCCGCAAAGCAATTCTCTCATCTTCGGGCAGGGCGGCTTTTTCGGTTATTAATGTAGGTAAGATTGGGGCGGTTGGTTTATTAAATTCTGCTACAAGCCATGTGGAAACTTCAGTGCCCATAAGGCTATCTATGCCCGATTGGGTTGGGCCGAAACTGGCGCGGGTTAAAAACTGCTGGGTGGATTGCTCGGTTTTAAATGCTTTAGAAATTGTTGTGCCTGTTGGAGGGGGGGCAATTGTTGCCCCGCCGCTACTTCCGCCTCCGCCGCAGGCGGATAGGCTGAGCAGGGCTGCTGAGCATAGGGAGAGGGTGAGTGTTTTTGGCCGCGTGAAAATCAACTCCAAAACATGTGTCATAAAAGGCTCTCCCGAATCGATTTTTAATGTATGGGAATACTGAGCTGTAATCCTTAACATCCTTTAACGAAGCCGCCGTTATTTGGCTTTTTGCTTACGGGTTCGTAAATTTAAAATATCAAAAGGAATAAGGCTAAATTACGGCGCGGAGATTAAGCTCTGTTCACCTGGGGGGCGATTTTACGCCCTCGGATGATTAGCCTTATGCACAGCCATCAGCGCGCTAGCGTCCACATCCGCATATATCTGGGTGGTCGATAGGCTTTCATGGCCGAGCAGTTCTTGGATAGCGCGAAGATCACCGCCGCCGGCGAGCAAATGGGTAGCAAAGCTGTGGCGCAGCGCGTGGGGAGTGGCCGATTGCGGCAGGCCGAGCGCCCCGCGCAGGCTTTGCATTTTGCGCTGAATAATCGCGGGCTGGAGCGCCCGGCCGCGCACGCCGCGAAACAGCGGCCCGTCTGGCGATAACAGGGCCGTGTCCGCGCTGCGTTCATATAAAGCGGCGTATTGCGCTACCGCGTCACGGGCGGCGGGCAGTATCGGCACGATGCGGGTTTTGCCGCCCTTGCCTTTAATCCGTATAATCTCTGGTAAACCCCTATCGGCGCCGGTTAGGGCGAGCGCCTCTGATATGCGTAGCCCTGCCCCGTAGAGCAGGGTCAGCACGGCTACGTCGCGGGCGGCCACCCAAGCGGGGGCTTTGTTATTATCGGGCGTCGCCGCCACTGCGAGTAGCTCCTTGGCCGCGCTTATGCTGATCGGCTTGGGCAGGCTGCGTTTTGCGCGCGGGGCGCTGATAAGGGCAAGGGCGCTGTTTTTAAGGCCGTAGCGGCGCTCAAGATAATGGTAGAATGTACGCAAGGCCGAGAGCAGTCGGGCAATGGAGCGCGCCCCAAGCGGAGTATCGCCGCGCCGGCGAGAGGCCAGATAGGCGCGAAAGTCACGCGGCTCTAGGCGGGCTAAATCCTTGCCCGTAGGCAGGCGGCCTAAATGCTCTGTCTGAAATGCCAAAAATGCGCTAATATCACGCTGATAGGCCTGCACAGTTTTATCCGCCAGCCTGCGCTCGCCGGACAAATGGGCGAGAAAGTTTTTCAGTAATATATCAGCGGGCCTAGACATGCCCCCATAGTGGCGCGCTATAGTTAAGGGGGGCTTACTGATTGCATTTTGAGTCGAAAGGTTAATAAAAATCACATGTTCCCCTTGCGTTCTTAGAACAAAGTAGGTACATAAGAATCACGGCAGTCCAAAAACAGCCGATTTTTTAATAATAATCAAAGGGCTCTGATTATTTATAAGGACTAATGACATGGCTAAAAATCGCACCCCCCTACAATTGGTAGAGCAAGTGAAAGACTCTAAAAAGCAAGCGGCTTTGGACGCGGCCCTCGGCCAGATTGACCGCGCTTATGGTAAAGGCTCTGTAATGAAGCTTGGGGCCAAGGAAAGTATTGAAATTGACGCAATCTCCACCGGCTCCCTCGGCCTTGATATTGCGCTGGGCATAGGCGGCTTGCCGCGCGGGCGGGTTGTTGAAGTTTACGGGCCGGAATCCTCCGGCAAGACCACATTAGCCCTGCATTGTATTGCTGAGGCGCAAAAAGCCGGCGGTATTGCCGCGTTTATCGACGCCGAACATGCGCTTGATCCAGTTTACGCGTCTAAATTAGGCGTGGATATCAATGAAATGCTGATTTCCCAGCCCGATACGGGCGAGCAAGCCCTAGAGATTGCCGATACGCTTGTGCGCTCCGGCGCGGTGAGCATTTTGGTTATCGACAGCGTGGCGGCCCTAACCCCGCGCGCCGAACTTGAAGGCGAGATGGGCGATAGCCTGCCGGGTCTGCAGGCGCGCCTGATGAGCCAAGCCCTACGTAAACTGACAGGATCGATTTCTAAATCAGGCTGTATGGTGATTTTCATCAACCAAATTCGTATGAAAATTGGCGTTATGTATGGCTCTCCGGAAACGACAAGCGGCGGTAATGCGCTGAAGTTTTACGCCTCCGTGCGCCTTGATATTCGCCGCATTGGCGCAATTAAGCAACGCGACGAAATTGTCGGTAATCAAACCCGCGTGAAAGTGGTGAAGAACAAGGTCGCCGCCCCATTCCGTCAGGTTGAATTTGATATTATGTATGGTCAGGGCATCTCTAAAACCGGCGAGCTGATTGACCTTGGGGTCAAGGCGGAAATCGTCGAGAAATCCGGCTCTTGGTATAGCTATAATTCCGAGCGTCTTGGCCAAGGCCGTGAGAGCGTCCGCAAGTTTTTGTTGGAAAACCCTGATATTGCCGATGATATTGAGCGCCGTATTCGGGCCAATGAGGGACTTATTGAGGATGAATTACTGCTTCCGAGCAAGGGCAAAGAGGATGAAGAGCTTGCCGGCGGCCTTGCGAGCTAGCAATTTTGAAAATACGGGATTAAACAGCCCAAAATCTAAATGAGCGCTTGGCACTGCCGAGCGCTTTTTCTATTGTTAGGCTTATGGATTTATCGGCCCGTTCGGCCCCTAAGCGGTAATGAGAGAATTATGACGAGTTTGCGCGATATACGAAAAGACTTCCTTGGCTATTTTGAGGGCCAAGATCATAAGATTGTGCGCTCTAGCCCGCTTGTCCCGGATAATGACCCAACCCTGTTATTTGTGAATGCGGGCATGGTGCCATTTAAGAACTATTTTACTGGGGCGGAGACTCCAAAAGCGCCGCGGGCGACCAGTTCGCAAAAATGCGTGCGGGCAGGGGGTAAGCATAATGACCTTGATAATGTCGGCTATACGGCGCGCCATCACACATTTTTTGAAATGCTCGGAAATTTTTCCTTTGGTGATTACTTCAAAGAAGACGCAATAAAATATGGCTGGGACTTAATCACCAAGGAATTTGGTATTCCTAAGGATAAGCTTTTGGTCACGGTATATTCCGAAGACAAGCAGGCGGCTGAAATTTGGAAAAAAGTTGCGGGCCTGCCATCCGACCGCATTATCCCAATCTCAACTTCGGATAATTTCTGGTCCATGGGCGATACGGGGCCGTGCGGCCCTTGCTCTGAAATCTTTTATGACCACGGCGATAAAATTGCCGGCGGCCCTCCCGGCTCCCCGAATGAAGATGGCGACCGCTTCATCGAAATTTGGAATCTGGTGTTCATGCAGTATGAGCGCCATGCGAATGGAGAGCAAATTGCCCTGCCGAAACCCTCCATAGATACGGGCATGGGCCTAGAGCGCATTGCCGCGATTATGCAGGGCGAGCATGACAATTATGACATTGACCTTTTCAAAGCGCTTATTGGCAATAGTGTTGAAATGACAGGCGTCGCCCCGAGGGGGGACGCTAAATTCTCCCACCGCGTCATCGCTGACCATTTACGTAGCTGCTCATTTTTAATGGCGGACGGGGTGTCTCCGTCCAATGAGGGCCGCGGATATGTGCTGCGCCGTATCATGCGCCGCGCCATGCGCCACGCCCATATTTTAGGGGCGAAAGACCCGCTCATGCACCGGCTTGTGCCCGAACTTGTCAATCAAATGGGGGAGGCATTCCCAGAGCTTGGCCGTGCGCAAAGCTCCATTGTCGCCACTTTTGAGCAAGAGGAAGTGCGTTTTCGCAAGACCCTATCACGCGGGGCTAACCTGCTTGACGAAGCGACGGCGGACTTAACGCAGGGCGGGGTTTTGCCCGGCGCCGTGGCGTTTAAGCTTTATGACACATATGGTTTCCCGCTCGATTTGACCCAGGACGCCGTGCGCGCCAAGGGCATTACGGTCGATGTGGACGGATTTGACGCGGCGATGGAGCAGCAAAAAACCCTGTCCAAGGCCGGCGGATTTAACTCCGGCGACGCCGGCTCCGACGCGATTTGGCTCGCCATTCGCGAGGCGAGCGGGCCAACGGAATTTACCGGATATGACAGTAATGACGGAGACGGCGCGTTAATAGCCATCGTCACAGGCGGGCAGCAAGTTGACAGTTTTGCCGATGGGTCGGTGCAAATCGTGCTTGATAAAACCCCGTTTTACGCGGAGTCCGGCGGACAGGCTGGCGATATTGGCCATGTTGAATTTGCGGGCGGCGCGCGCTTGACGGTGAAAAATGTTCTTAAAAAAGCGGGCGACATACATGTGCTTATCGGCACGCTAACCGGCGATACTAAAACCGGCGACGGCGCAAGTCAGCATGTCGACGCGGATAATCGCATGACCACCCGCGCCAATCACAGCGCGGCCCATTTACTGCACGAAGCCTTGCGTAATATCCTTGGTGACCATGTAAGTCAAAAAGGGCAAATGGTTGACGGCGCGCGTATTCGCTTTGACATTTCACACGGCGCGCCGATTTCACGCGAAGAGATTGCCCTTGTCGAGGCGCAGGTCAATGCGGTCATTCAGCAAAACGTCGCCGCGAAGACCGATTTGATGAGCCCAGACGCGGCGATTGAAGCGGGGGCCGTGGCTTTGTTTGGCGAAAAATACGGTGACGAAGTGCGGGTTTTGGCGCTGGGCAATCCGCTCGGCGATGGCGATAAACCTTATTCGATAGAGCTATGCGGCGGCACCCATGTGGAGCGCACTGGCGATATTGCCCTGTTTAAAATTATCGGCGAGAGCGCCGTAGCGGCGGGCATTCGCCGTATCGAAGCGGTGACAGGGGAGGCGGCGCGGCTTTATCTTGAGGGCGAGGCGGGCTATGCGCGCGCCGTGGCTGACAGTCTTAAAATTAAAACCGAAGGCGTTGCGCAGCGGGTCACCGGCTTGATGGCGGAAAAACGTCAGCTTGAAAAAGATCTGTCGGAAGCTAAAAAACAGCTCGCCCTTGGCGGCTCTGGCGGCGGGGCAACGCAGGCCGAGGACATTGGCGGCGTTAAATTTATGGGGCGGGTTCTGGACGGAGTTTCAGGCAAAGATTTGCGCTCCATGCTCAATGAGCAAATTAGCGCCATTGGCTCTGGCATTGTCGCCTTTGTCGCCAAGGACGGAGAAAAAGTCGCCGTTGGCGTCGCCGTTACCGAAGATTTACAAGGGGATTATAGCGCGGCGACCCTCGTCAATGCGGGGGCCGAGAAAGTCGGCGGGCGCGGCGGCGGTAAGCCGGGCATGGCGCAGGCGGGCGGCAATAATGTCGCCGGAGCCGATGACGCGCTCGCCGCGATTAAAGCGGCCCTGAACGCTTAGTGGGCGCTTGAATATGACCGAAACTCTGAAGATTAATTATATCGAATTGCCGGTCACGGATATGGCGGCGGGTAAGGCGTTTTACGCCGCCGGCCTTTGGCTGGAGCTATGTGGATTACGGGCCTAGCTACGCCGCGTTTCAAGGGGCGGGCATTGACGGCGGTCTTGACGGCGCAAGCGACCGCGTGCCTTCAAAAACCGGCGCGCTTGTCGTGCTTTTGGCGCAGGATTTAGACGAGGCTTTAGTATCCGTGGAAAAGGCCGGCGGAATCATTACCGTGCCGATTTTCGCCTTTCCCGGCGGGCAAAGATTCCATTTTAGCGATCCGAGTGGCAATGAACTAGCCGTCTGGATGATACAGCCTGAATAATGGCCAATTTGTCATTGATGAGAGCCGCTTAGAGCGCTTGCTCCGCTTGGCATTGAGTGGTAAATTATCCGCTATAATGATAAAAAATGGTGGAAAATTCAGGGGTTCACCCCTTATTGTGAAAGCGCTTGAGCTAATATTGCTGGCGGCGCTTGTCTATGTGTTAGTGCGCGCAATATTGACGTTTATCGCCCCGCAGAGCCTTTGGAAACCCTTGCCTAATGCCGCGTCTAAGGCTCCGATAGCCCAAATGGGTGCGAGCCGGTCCCATGATTTCAGCTTTGATCCGTTTCACCCCGCCGCCGCCGCGCAAATCGCGCCGCTAGATATTGGCGAGGACGCGCCGGAAACCACCCTTAATCTTAAGCTATTTGGCCTGCGGGCTAGCACGGATTTGATAGCGGGCAGCGCCGTTTTGCAAACGCCGGATAGGGTGCAAAAAAACTATCAAGTGGGCGAGGAGATTATTAGCGGTGTCACCCTTACATCCGTATCCAAAGATTATATCGTCCTGTCGCAAAATGGCCGCCTTGAGCGCCTGACCTTTGAGCGTGGCGCTGAAAGTTTTTTAGCCAATGTTGCGCCTGAGACTTCAACGCAAAGGGCGCGCATCCCCAATCCTAATTTTTTAGCCAGAAAAAAAGCGCCCACGGCCGAGCGCTTTAAACCGGAAGACCTGTTATCTTCGGTCACGATTTTGCCCGTCGCAAAAGACGGGGTCGTGACAGGTTATGCGGTGACGCCAAAATACGGGAATGTTGATTTGTCTTTATTTGGCCTAGAGCCGGGTGATATTATCACCAAAATTGGCGCGGCGGATTTAACCCAAGGGCGTCCTGAAATCGGCCCGCTCATGGCCAGTCTTAGTCAGGCTAAGTCGGCAAGATTGACCATAATTCGGGGCGGCGAAACCATAATTGTAAAAGTAAAAATACCACGATGAGAAATATTATGAAAAAACAGCTTTTAGCCGCCATCTCTCTACTGGCCTTGATAATGCCGCTCGCGCCGCAAGCCTTGGCCGCCGGAGAGCACCTTATCACCATGCAAAAAGCGGATATTCGCGCTTTTATTGATGATGTCTCCGTGGTCACGGGCAAGACGTTTTTGGTTGACCCGCGCGTGCAGGGACAGGTGACGATATCGTCTGAAAAATCCCTTAGCCCGAAAGAGGTATTCTCAGTATTTAAGGATGTGATGCGGGTGCATGGCTATACGATTATTCGCACGGCCACCGGTGAATACCGCGTGACATTGCTACAAGGCGCGGCGCGCGACGCGCCATTTGTGGCCAATTCCGGCTATAATGGACAGCTCGCGACTACGGTGATTAAGCTAAGCCATGTCGACGCGGCGGAGGCGGCAAAATTGATTAAGCCCGTCCTGCATAGCCAAGGAATTTTGACCGCTAATCCGGGCGGTAATGTGCTGGTGATAACTGACTTTCCTGAAAACCTGCGTAAGGCGCGCGAGATTGTCAAAGCGATGGATTCGGACCGCCGGGTGATTGAAACCGTGCAATTGACAAATCTCACGGCGATTGACGCGGAGGAAGCGGTGAAAACTTTGGCCGGCCCGCGGCCAAAGTTTCGCGCCATTGCTATTCCGGGCAGTAATTCGCTCATCCTAGAAGGGGACGCTAGCGAGATCGCGCGGCTTCGCCCGATATTGCAACA
>JAZGFA010000009.1:0-3914 GCA_036478975.1 Robiginitomaculum sp.
CCCGTCCGTATAGCCGTATCCATAAGCGCGCTCTCCGCTCACCTCAAAACGCAGCAGGTCAGGGTCGGGCCGAGTCTCGCTGTAAATAGCCAGCCCTGCGCCGAGGGTAAGCAGGGCTAGCGTAATAGGAATATAAAACTTCATGGGGCCTTTGTGGGCGCGGCGGACTGAAAATACAAGCTTCCCATTGGGGTGGGGGCGGGCTAGACCCTGCATATGACCGATACACCGACCCTTACGCTCTATAATACGCTGACGCGCAAAAAAGAGCCCTTTATTCCCTCCGACCCCAAACGGGTGACGATGTATAATTGCGGGCCGACCGTCTATAGCTATGCCCATATTGGCAATGCCCGCGCCGCCGTGGCCGCCGATGTTTTGTTTCGCGTCCTGCGCCATATGTACGGCGAAGACCATGTTGTCTATGCCCGCAATATTACCGATGTTGATGATAAGATTATCGCTGCTGCCAAAGAGCAAGGCGTGCCCATATCCGACATTACCGAAAAATTTGCTCGCATTTACAATGAAGACCTCGCGGCGCTCAATTGCCTGCCGCCGACTCATCAGCCCAAGGCGACGGATAATATCGGCAATATGATTGATATGATTAGCAAATTAATTGACGGCGATTTTGCATATGAAAGCCAAGGCCATGTGTTTTTTGACGTGTCGAAATATGATGATTACGGCAAGCTGTCCGGCAATACGCTGGACGCATTACGCGGCGGCGATAGGGTCGGGGAGGGCGAGATTGCCCGCAAGAAAAACCCCGCCGATTTCGTGCTGTGGAAACCGGAAACAGGCGGCGTCGGCTGGGACGCGCCATTCGGTAGAGGCCGCCCCGGCTGGCACATTGAATGCTCCGCCATGATTAAGCAGGAGCTAGGCGAAACCATTGATATTCATTGCGGCGGCCAAGATTTAAAATTCCCGCACCACGAAAACGAAATCGCGCAAAGCGAGTGCAGCCATAATGCGCCGCTGGCTAAATATTGGGTGCATAATGCGTTCCTCAATATGGGCAAAGAAAAGATGTCAAAAAGCCTCGGCAATGTGGCATTGATTTCTGATTTGCTCAAAGATTGGGACGGGGAAGTGATACGCCTAGCTTTGCTTAAGGCGCATTACCGAAGCGAACTAATTTGGACGGAAGCTTTGCTGAAGGAGAGTAAGGTAAATTTGGATAATGCTTATAAAGCGCTTCAAGCCGTTAAGAAACATGGTGTTGAAATAGACACTACAAGGACATCGGCAGGAACTGCTTTAGATGATTTGAATGTTGTTGGTCTTCTTCATAGTTTAATATCCTATTCTTACAGAACGAGAGAGTTGCTTGCGAGTAATTGCGATAACGTTGAAGCGCAGGTTTCGTTTAAAAAAGTAATCGGGGCCGCCAATCTCCTAGGTCTTCTCCAAAAGGACCCAGAAGAATGGTTTCGCGGGAAAGGCAAGGAAGGCGGCTTAACAGACTCCGAAATTGATGCGCTAATCGTTGAGCGCGCCGCCGTGCGCGCGGCTAAAAACTGGGCGCGGGCCGATGAAATTCGCGATGTGTTTGCCAAGGAAAATATTGTGCTAGAGGATAGCGCGGACGGCACTAGCTGGCGGCGGGGATAATATTATACTGCGTCACCCCCTCAGCCTGTCGGCAGCTCCCCCCTCAAGGGGGAGCGGTCTTAGAATGCTAGCTTTCTTTCTACTTTGCTCCCCCTTGAGGGGGGAGCTGTCAGCCCTTGCTGACTGAGGGGGTGACGCAATATAACGCTTACTATATCTCTACATTTTAAAATTGACGGATAGCCCCATGGCCAAGAAGAAAAAAAACAAAAAGAAAACCGCGCCTCAGCCGCGCGCCCCAGAGCCTAAGCCGGCCTGTCAGCTTTACCTCATCACCCCGCCCGTGATTGAGGATTTGGATAAATTTGCGGATGATTTACGCGCCGCCCTATCCGCCGCGCCTGATGACGCGCCCGTGGCCAGCGTGCAGATACGGCTGAAAAATCCCGATAATAGCCCGATAGACAGTTCAGCCCTCATTCAGGCGGCAAATGTAATAGTTCCAATCGCGCATGAGTATGGCGCGGTGGCACTTATCAATGACCATCCCGAACTTGTCGAGCAATGCAATGCCGACGGGGCCCATATTGGGCAGGGGGACATGGACTATTTGTCATCGAGAGACATGCTTGGCGCGGATGCAATCCTCGGCGTGACCTGTCATAATAGCCGGGAATTAGCATTTAATGCGGCAAGCTCTGGCGCGGATTATGTGGCCTTTGGGGCGTTTTTTGAAACGCAAACCAAAACCGTAATCGCCAAGGCGGAATTGGAGTTATTATCATGGTGGAGCGAAACCATAGAAGTGCCCTGCGTGGCAATCGGCGGAATTACAGTAGGCAATTGCGCTCCGCTCATCGCGGCGGGGGCGGACTTTTTGGCCGTATGCTCCGGCGTGTGGAACCACGAAGGCGGGCCAGCGGCGGCGGTCGCGGCGTTTACGGCGCAATTTTAACCGCGAGTTTTTTACTCCTCAGCGCTCCGGCATTCGCAAATGTTGGCGCGGCCCCCGTGGATTTTCCTAGCTATAACCAAGCGCTGCAATCCTATAATTTAGGCGATTACGCGCGCGCCTTGGGCAGCGCCAAACCCGCCGCCCGCGCCGGTGATTTCGACGCGGCCATGCTCGCAGGATATATATTGCGCGAAGGGCTAGCCGGCGCGCCTGACTTTGACGAGGCCGTGACATTTTACCTAATGGCGGCGCAGGGCGGCAATAGTGACGCCATGGTGGCGCTCGGCGAAATGGGCCATTACGGACAGGGCGGGTTGACCGCGCATGACGCTAAAATTTGGCTAACCAAGGCGGCGCAATTTGGCCGCAAGGACGCCATGCGCGCTCTGGCGGAAATGAATATTAAAGGGGCGGGGATTACGCCCAATGCGAGCGAGGGCAAGACGTGGCTAAAGCTAGCCGCCGAGCAAGGGGACGCGCAATCGGCAAAACGCATGGGGGATTTAAATATTGAAACCGCGCCCAATCGCGCCCTAAAATATTACAAGCAAGGGGCTGCGGCCGGCGACATTGAAGCCGCCTACGCCGCCGCGATTATGTACGCGGAAAACCTCTCGATAAAGCCTAATGAGTTTGAAGCGGCGCGGCTAATGGAGCAAGCGGCGCGCGGCGGGCATCCGGCCGCAATGGCTGATTTTGGCTTGCTGGTCTATCAAGGGCTAGCGGGGGATAAGAGCGCGAGTAGCGCGGCGAATTGGTTTAAAAAAGCGGCCATGGCCGGCGATGACCAAGGCAAGTTTTTCTACGCCTTTACTCTGGCCAAGGGTGACGGGGTTTCTCAAAATTATGAGGAAGCCTATTTTTGGATATTGCAGACTGACAAATCCGGCATTCCCGATTATGATAAGGATATTGATACGCTACGCACGCGGCTCGAAGCTAATGTTTCGGCGGATATTCTCGCTAAAGCAAGGTCGCGCGCCCAAAAGTAAACCAAGGATATTCGCATGAAATTGTATGATTATTTGCCATCTGGAAATGGCTATAAGGTGCGGCTTATCCTGTCCTATCTCCGTATTGATTACAGCTATTGCGAAATGAATATCATCAAGGGCGAAACCCAGACCGAGGCGTTTAAGGCGAAAAACCCGGCGGGGCAAATTCCGCTTTTACAGCTCGCGGACGGGCGCACGATTGCGCAAAGTAATGCGATTTTATATTTCCTCGCCGAGGGCACTCCCTATTGGCCGCTCGGCGCGTTCGAGCAAGCGCAGGTTTTGCAATGGATGTTTTTTGAGCAATACACCCATGAGCCATCCATCGCCGTGGCGCGGTTTATTCGCATTTACGCCATGGAAACCCGCGCGGATGAATTGCCGGTTTTGATGACCAAGGGCTA
>JAZGFA010000010.1:0-4831 GCA_036478975.1 Robiginitomaculum sp.
TCCGGACGTTTCGGCGTTGTTTTAACCGAGTCAAGCTATCCAATGCCCTCGGTCATTACCGAGCTTGGCGATGAGTTTAATATCCCATTCGTCCTATCCATTGCCCGCCAAGAAAGCGAATTTAACATTTCTGCCATTAGCGGCGCGCGGGCTTATGGCATGATGCAAATGATAAATGCTACGGCGAAATTAACCGCGCGCAAGCACCGGATAAAATACCATAAAAGCTGGCTCACCGCGGATCAAAACTACGCCGCCAAGCTCGGCGCGCACCATTTAAATGATTTGCTGAAAAAATATGACGGCAGTTATATCATGGCCGCCGTCGCCTATAATGCCGGCCCTAACCGCGTAACCCGCTGGAACAAACGCTATGGCGATCCGCGTAAGGGCGAAATTGACGCGATTGATTGGCTTGAAAATATACCATTTTCCGAAACCCGCAATTATGTTCAGCGCGTGATGGAAAATATGCAAGTTTACAATGCGCGGCTTAATAATGGCCAAGCTCCATTAGAGCTTGAGAGCGACATCAATGCGGGGGCATTTCGCTAATCAAGCAAGGCTAATGCCCGCTCCATGACTCGCGGATCTACATTGCCGCCCGACAGCACGACGCCGACGGTTTGAAAATCCCCCGCCTCCCTGATGCGCCCGCTAAGCGCCGCCGCAAGCGCTACTGCCCCGCCCGGCTCTAGGGTAATGCCAAGATGTTTATGGGCTAGCGCCATGGTCAGCAGGCACTCCTCGTCGGTGATAGCGAAAACGCCCTTAAGTAGCCGCCCATTTATCGGCCATGTCCACGCGCCCGGTTGCGGGGTGAGGAGCGCATCACACAGGCTGTCTGGCGCATTTACATTACGCTCACGCATGCCGCTAATCATCGAGCGGCGATGGTCATCATGATAGGCGGGCTCCGCGCCAAAAACCTTGGTATCCGGTGATACCCCCTCAACAGCCAAATTAATTCCCGCGCATAATCCGCCCCCGCCCATCGGCACAATGACCGCGTCAAGCTTTGCGCCGAGCGCCTCCGCTTGCTGACACAGCTCTAGCCCTGCCGTGCCTTGCCCCGCAATAATATGCGGATCGTCAAAGGAAGGAACCAAGGTACGGCTATCATCACGGGCAATATCTGCAGCGATTTCTTCACGCGACTCACGCTCCCTATGATAGCCAACAATAATTGCCCCGTCCTTAAGCACGCCTGCAACCTTCACCTTGGGCGCGTCATAGGGCATGACGATTATCGCGTCTATGGATAGCTCTTTAGCCGCGCGCGCTATGCCCTGCGCGTGATTGCCGGAGCTAAAGGCGACGACCCCGGCGCGGCGCTCCGCTTGTGATAATTGCGACAAGCGATTATAGGCCCCGCGATATTTAAACGAGCCGGTTTTTTGTAGCGCTTCGGGCTTACACAAAACCCGCACGCCCGCTATAGCGCTTATCATCGCATCTTCAAGCAATGCGGTTTTTATGGCACGCCCTTCAAGGCGCTCGGCGGCGGCGATAACGGAATCAAAATCAGGTAATTTCATGCGCCTACGCTATCGGTTTGCAGATTTGAGTCAATCATCACCTCTGCGCCATTGACCGCCCGCGACTTTCCTGTGAATATGCAAAAAATTGCGTATAAACGCAGATAATAAAAAGAATGGGAGACCCTATGCTCGGCTTAATGATGAAGCATGAATTGATGATTAGCGATCTAATCGAACACGCCGCAAAAGTTCACGGGAAACGCGAGATTTATACGCTCAATACCGATGGAACAGAGCATCGTTATGGCTGGGAAGATTGCGCCGTGCGCGTGCGCAAACTCGCTAATGCTTTGCTAGAAGCCGGCGTTAAAAAAGGTGACCGCGTTGCAACCATTGCATGGAACAATTATCGTCATATTGAAATCTATTACGCGGTCTCCTCTATCGGCGCGATTGTCCATACGATTAATCCGCGCCTAAAGCCGGCGCAAATTGCGTGGATGGTCAACCATGCCGAAGACAGCTTCATGATGTTTGACACCACATTTGGTCCGATTGTTGACGGCGTTAGCGCCATGTGCCCGACCGTGAAAAAATGGGTTGCCCTGACCGATATGGCCGGCATGCCCGATTACAAAACCGATGTGCAGGATTATGAAAGTTTCATGGGCGCCGGCGCGGACACTATTGCGTGGGAGCGTTTCGACGAGAACACCGCCTGTACGCTGTGCTACACATCCGGCACAACAGGCGATCCAAAGGGCGTGCTTTACTCCCACCGCTCAACAATTTTGCACGCTATGGCGGGCTGTTTTAATGACGTGATTGGCGGCGGATCCGGCGATTCCATTCTGGCGGTTGTGCCAATGTTCCATGTTAGCGCCTGGGGGCTTGTGTACTCCGCCGCCATGGTCGGCGCGAAATTGGTCATGCCGGGCCCGGGCCTCGACGGCAAAAGCCTAACCCATATGATAAATCAAGAATCGGTCACGGTCATGGCCGGCGTGCCGACAATTTGGCTGGCCATTTACAACCATGTTAAATCAACCGGCGCGACCATGCCGAGCGTCAGAAAAGCGCTTGTCGGCGGCTCCGCCCTGCCCGAAAGCCTGCTTCGCGCCTATGAGCAAGACCTTGGCATTCCGATGCAACAAGGTTGGGGCATGACCGAAACCAGCCCGCTTGGCACGACCTATGCCAAGCATCCGGACACGGACGCCAGTGATTACGAGTCCACAATCGAGCATAAGCTTTACGCCGGTCGCCGCATCTTTGGCGTCGATATGCGCATTGTTGACGACGAAGGCAATATCCTGCCGGAAGACGGAGAGGCCACGGGCCATCTACATGTGCGCGGGCCGTGGGTTGCATCAGGCTATTTCAAAGGCGCGGGCGATGACAGCTTCACCGATGATGGCTGGTTTGCCACCGGCGACGTGTCCGCCCTGCACCCGTCCGGCTATATGGAAATCACCGACCGCTCTAAGGACGTAATTAAGTCCGGCGGCGAGTGGGTCAGCTCTATCGAAGTTGAAAACGCCGCTATGGATCACGCGGATGTCGCCATGGCCGCTTGTATTGGCGTCCACCATGAAAAATGGCAAGAACGCCCTTTCCTCATCGTTATGCCCGTCCCCGGCAAGTCCCCGGACATTGACGAGATTAAAGCCTGCATAGAAGCCAAATGCGCTAAATGGTGGCTACCAGACGCGGTGGTGTTCCAAGACAGCCTGCCCATCGGCCCGACAGGGAAAATTTTGAAACGCGAGCTTAAGCTTATGTATAATAAGTATCTCACCACGGGCAAAGTTGCGGATTAATCAGATTATCACCTAGGAACAGTCATCGCTTGCGATGACCGCGCTCCGCTGTAATTGATAAAATCAATTGCCTTGCTGCGTGCCCGTTTCAAACAATTTACCGCGTTCGGTAATCAGCACAATTATCAGCGCGCCTATGCCGAGCGCCATATAGCCGAAGAGTATCGGGACAACGCTACCGTCAAATTGCCGCGCGACGAGCCAGCCAAAGCCGCTGGCAAATGTCGTGGTGAAAAAGCCGTAAGCCGCGCTTGCCGTGCCAGTATTTTTACCCTGCGGCTCTAGGGCGATGGCGGAGAAATTCGCGCCAATCATGCCAAAACAGCCAAAGCTGAGCGCAAAGAGCGGGAAGAAAACCAACAGTTTTTCCCCGTAAATCTTAAGCGCAAACACATTTAAAATCGCTAAAATGATGAAAGCCAGCAGTGCCCCGTGGCAAATGCGGCGCATGCCGAAACGCTCCACCAATCGGGAATTGGTATAATTGGCGATGGCGAGGGTCGCCGCTATGCCGGCAAACCACACTACAAATTCATCGCCGACATGGAACGTATCGCTAAAGATTTGCTCCGCCGCGCCGATGAAAGCAAATAGGCCGCCAAACACAACCCCGCTCGCTAGCATATAGCCAAGGCTAACCCGCACGCGCAGCACTTCGATATAACTTGCCACAGCTTTTTTAAAACTCACCACTTTGCGCTTTTCCGGCGGCAGGGTTTCCGGCAGGCGCAATTGCACCCATAATAACAAGGCCAGACCCGCAAGCCCTAAAACCCCGAATGTCCACTGCCATGAACTTACATGCATAATCATTTGGCCTAGGCCGGGGGCGAGGATGGGGACGACCATAAACACGGTCATAACCAGTGACATTATCCGCGCCATTCCGCGCCCTTGCACCAAATCGCGCACGATGGACACGGCAATAACCCGCACCCCCGACGCGGCAACGCCGTTTAAAAACCTCACCAATAATAACAGCTCAAATGTGCGCGTCGCCATGCAGGCAAAACCCAATATGGCGTAAGCGAGCAAGCAAAGGCGTAGTAAATTTCGCCGCCCAATCCTGTCCGTAAGTGGCCCGAACACAAGCTGCGGCGTGCCAAAACCAATCACATAGCTAAACACAATAAGCTGTTGGTCATTGGCCCTAAGCAATTTGTAATGGGCCGAAACTTCGTCGAGCGCCGGCAACATAATATCAATCGCCAAAGCATTCAGCGACATCAATGCCGCCACAAGCGCCACTAATTCCCACAGCGGCATGGGCAGCTTTATATCGGCAAGGCGATTAGCCTGTGGTGATGGCGCGGCGGTCATGGGTGCGGTATGCCCTTAGGGGCAGGATTTATCAATCTAAAAGGTGAAATGGGAATTGGGGAGGAGCCTTCCATCCCCGCTCGGTAGCCCTCTCCCTCAGGAGAGGGGGGAGTGCGCATTAAAAAACCAAACCCCGCAACTTACTCCCCTCTCCCTGAGGGAGAGGGTGCCCGATAGGGCGGGAGAGGGTTGCCAAGCGGTGAGGAGCCC
>JAZGFA010000011.1:0-12029 GCA_036478975.1 Robiginitomaculum sp.
TCGCGCATGACGACGAAATCAACGCCCTCTAGCCGTTCGCGTTTAAGCGGCGCGCTGTCTATTAGGGCAGGGTGGGGCTTGGCAGGGCGGATATTGGCGTAAAGGTTTAGACGTTTACGCAGGGGGAGGAGTGAACCAAGCTCTGGCCTATCTGCTCCCTTAAGGTGGTCCCATTTCGGTCCGCCAACCGCGCCGAGCAAAATTGCGCCCGTGCGCTGACAGCTCTCAAAGCTCTCATCTGGCAAAGGCCTCAGCCCCGCGTCAATAGCCGCCCCGCCGACCAGTCCAAATTCTGGCTCTAGCGTATGGCCAAATTTTATCGCCAGCGCGTTTAGCACGGTCATCGCCGCCTCGCCCACTTCAGGGCCAATGCCGTCGCCGGGCAGATATGTGAAATTAATATTGGTCATTATGTTTCCCGGTTTTGCTTACGCAAAAACTCGCCTCTTGTTATGTTTCCCGGTTTTGCTTACGCAAAAACTCGCCTCTTGTTTAGGTTAACCCGCTCATCCCCGCGAAGGCGGGGGGCCTTTGTTATGCTCGCGTTTTCTCAAACTGGCTTATCGCGTCATCTTGCGCGCTAAGATAGCCCATTTCGTCTACCCCTTCCATCAGGCAGTGACGAGAAAATGCGTCTATGTTAAAGCTGTAAGTGCCGCCGTTTTTAGGCAGGCGCACCTCGGCCCGCTCTAGGTCAATTGTGATTTCTTCGCCCGGATGGTCGAGCAGCCATTGATGGGCGCTTTTTTCTATGATGATAGGGAGCAGCCCGTTTTTAAGCGCATTGCCGCGAAAAATATCGGCGATTTCCGTGCTGATAACTACGCGAATACCGTAATCGGTTAGCGCCCATGGCGCATGTTCGCGCGAACTACCACAGCCAAAATTATGTCCTGCGACGATAATCTGGCAGGCCTTAGCGAAATCCCCGTTCAGGGCGTGATCGGTCTCAGAGCCATCATCATTATAGCGCCAATCATTAAAGGCATGCTTGCCCAGCCCGTTCTTGGTGGTGACGGTTAAAAATCGCGCCGGAATAATTTGGTCCGTGTCGATATTAGCCGCGGGCAGGGTGATGGTTTTAGAGGTCACGGTTTTTAGCGGTTTGATACTCATGACGTCACTCCCACATCTAGGGCGCTGGCGACGACGCCGGCTATGGCGCTGGCGGCGGCGGTGGCAGGAGAGGCGAGCACGGTGCGCGCCCCCGGCCCTTGGCGGCCAGCAAAATTACGGTTTGATGTCGAGACCACAAGCTCCCCCGGCGCGGCCATATCGCCGTTCATGGCAATGCACATGGAGCAGCCCGGCTCTCGCCATTGCGCTCCGGCAGCTTCAAAGATTATGTCTAGCCCTTCGGCTTCGGCTTGTTTCTTAATCGCTTCAGAGCCGGGCACGACGATAGCGATAAGCCCGCCTTTAACCGTCCGTCCGTCCATCACGGCGGCGGCGGCGCGCAAATCATCCATGCGCGAATTGGTGCAAGAGCCAATAAATACGCGGTCAACAGAGACGCCGGCTATGGGCTTCCCGCCCGTTAGCTGCATATAGGCGAGCGCTTTTTGCTCGGCTTCATCGCTAGCAATCGGGACGTTAGCGGCAATCGGCATGGCCATGCCCGGATGGGTTCCGTAGGTGACCATGGGCGTAATGTCTTGCGCCTTTAGGCGCACTTCGCGGTCATAATGACAGGATTCATCCGAGGTCAGGGTCAGCCAATCGGCGGCGAGTGTTTCAAACTCTTCGCCGCTCGGCACGCGCTCTCGCCCGCGTAAATATTCCACCGTAGTGGCGTCAGGCGCTATCATGCCGGCGCGCGCGCCCGCTTCAATCGACATATTGCACACGGTCATGCGCTCATCCATGCTCATAGCGTCAAAGCATTTTCCGCGATATTCGAGCGTGTGACCCGTGCCGCCGCCCACGCCGATTTTGGCAATAATAGCGAGGATAATATCCTTAGCCGTCACGTCATCGCCGATGTCTCCGTCCACCCAAATCACCATGGATTTCGGCTTGCGCATGAGCAGGCACTGGGTCGCCAGAACATGGCCGACTTGGGTCGTGCCAATGCCGAACGCCAGACAGCCAAATGCGCCATGGGTAGACGTATGGCTATCGCCGCACACCACGGTCATGCCGGGCTGGGTCGCGCCGACCTCTGGCCCCATAACGTGGACAATGCCGCGCGCAGGACTGTCCCAGCTATGGGTGGTAATGCCGTGCTTGGCGGTATTTAAGAGAAGCTGCTCCACTTGGAATTTTGCTTGCTCGGTGATGAAAGGGCGACTGCCATCATCATTGATTATCGTCGGCGTGGAATGGTCAATGGTGGCAAGGGTTTTATCGGGCCGGCGCACGGGCAGGCCGCGCTGCTCTAGCTCGGTAAACGCCTGCGGGGAGGTGACCTCATGGATAAGGTGCAGGTCAATATACAGGGTCGCCGGATGGTCCGCGGTTTCAGCGGTAACCATATGGCGGTCCCAAACTTTATCGAAAAGGGATTGTGGAGTGTTCATATCTAATGCTGCGCCGCGATGGATTTTTGCCGTCTTGCGCGGCGCTCTATCCGGTTAATCACGTCAAGATAGGCCTTGGCCCCCGCAAGCACCGTATCCGTGCTCGCGCCGTGGCCCTGATAGGTTTCAATCTTGGTGGAAACGCGCACGCTGGCTTCGGCCATGGCGTCCTTGCCTTCGCTGACCGATTGCACGGAAAAGCTATCAAGGTGCAATGGGCAATCGGTGATTTCCGATATGGCCAAAAACGCCGCATTGACCGGCCCCGCCGCGTCGCAAGTGGCTGATTTTACCGAGCCGTCCTCATGGCTTAACATCACCTTGGCTTGCGGAGTTTTATTGGCGTCAGAGCCGGCGGAGACGTAAAGGCTATCAAGGCTCCACGGCCCTTGGGTATGGACGGCCTCGCCCATGACAAGGGCTTCAATGTCCGCGTCAAACACTTCTTTTTTCTCATCGGCGAGTTTTTTGAACGCGACGAATATGGACTGCAATTGATTATCACCCAAATCAAAGCCAAGCTTTTTGGCGCGGTCTTTTAGGGCTGCCCGCCCGCTATGCTTGCCGAGCACTAAATTATCGGTGGAGACGCCGACATGTTCGGGCTTCATAATCTCGTAGGTTTCGCGATTGGCGAGGACGCCATGCTGATGAATGCCAGATTCGTGGGCGAAGGCGTTTTTACCGACAATCGCCTTATTGCGCGGCACCGCATTGCCGGTCAGGGTCGCGAGTAGCTTTGACGCGGCGTAAATTTTCGGCGTGTTAATGCCGACTGCAAAGCCGTAAAAATCCTCGCGGGTTTTAAGGGCCATGGTCACTTCTTCGAGGGCGCAATTGCCCGCCCGCTCGCCAATGCCGTTAACCGCGCATTCCACTTGCCGCGCCCCGCCGCGCACGGCGGCGAGCGAATTGGCTACGGCCATGCCCAAATCGTCATGGCAATGGGCGGAGAATGTCACGCCGTCCGCGCCGTCAATTTCTCGGCATAAAAATTCAAACAAATCTTGGATTTCTTCCGGCGTGGTATAGCCGACCGTATCGGGAATATTGATTGTGGTCGCGCCGGCTTTTATTGTTGCTTCAATCACGCGCTTTAAATAATCGCGCTCCGTGCGAATGGCGTCCTCGCAGGAAAACTCCACATCATCGGTATATTCGCGGGCCAGCTCGACGCCCTCTATGGCGCGCCTGACAATCTCGTCCTTGCTCATTTTTAACTTATATTCGCGGTGCAAGGGCGAGGTCGCGATGAAGGTATGAATGCGGCCAGATTTCGCTGGCTTTATCGCCTCGCCGCTCGCCCGAATATCGCCCTCATTACAGCGGGCAAGGGAGCAAATCGTCGCGCCGGTAATTTCCTTGGCAATCGCCTGTATTCCGGCAAAGTCACCGGGGGAGGCGGCGGCAAAGCCGGCCTCGATAATATCCGCGCCGAGAGATTCCAGCATTTTCGCCATGCGCAGTTTTTGCACCGCGCCCATGGAAAATCCCGGAGCCTGCTCTCCGTCGCGTAGTGTCGTATCAAATATTTTAACGTAATTATTAGTCATTTTACATTCCTCACCTTAGCTTTTGCTAGGCTCGTTCCGCGTGTTTTCTGCGGCCTACTTTTTCAGCAGAAACCACATTATATAAACGCTCTAATTGTTTGCACAATGTATCGAGATTGCGCGGGCCGCCCGTATCTTCAATCTGCACAAGCAGGTCAAAGTCGCCGTCCACGCGCTGGGTACAATGCACGTCGCGATAGTCATATCCACGGCGCTCGATCGTGCCGAGCGCCCTAATCAGCGTGCCGCTAACATCGTGCAGAACAATCTTAAGCTTGCCGGAAACGCCCGACGGCTCAAAGGTTTTATCGCGTTGTAATTGGGTCATGAGTTTCTTTCAAGATTAGATCATTACGTGCACATAGTAAGATTTCTCCAGCAGTCACATATTTCTCTGATTGCCCACAAAGGTATAAGGATGCTTGTGCAATAATAGCTTCTGTTCCGTCTTCCTGTGCTAGCAGAAGGTTTAATGTTCTAAGGTCGGCGTGTGAGATATTAAATGGGTCGAGTGATTCATACGTTTTTTGCCAGTCAGGCTTTGATGCTGAACATGCTAAAAGCGCAATTGAAAAGGAAAACATTCCGGCACTTGTTACAAGCTTCATCACTACCTCTCCATCATATCGGCATTGGAGCGGCCTGGCGGGACGAGGGGCCAGACATTTTCCATAGTGTCGATTTTTACGTGCATTAATATTGGGCCTTTATGGGCGAGCAGGCGGTCTATGCCGGCCTCGACTTCATTGCCCTTAGTGATGCTAAAGCCTTCGATTTGGAAGGCGCGGGCGAGGGCGGCGAAATCGGGGTTATCGTCCAAATTCACTTCCGAGTAATTTTGCTCAAAGAACACTTCCTGCCATTGGCGCACCATGCCAAGGGCGCTATTATCCAGCAGGACAATTTTAAGTGGAATGCCATAGCGGTTAAGGGTCGCTAGCTCTTGAATATTCATCATGATAGAGCCGTCACCGGATACGGTAATCACCGTGCGGTCAGGACAGCCAAGCTGGGCGCCTAGGCCGGCGGGAACGCCAAAGCCCATCGTGCCAAGTCCGCCCGATGTGATGTGGTCTTTCGGGTCATCAAAATAGCAATGCTGCGCCGTCCACATTTGATGCTGCCCAACATCGCAGGTAATGATGGCGGACTCCGGCGCGCGGCGGGAAATATCATGCAAAAGCTTTGGCGCGTAAATGCCGCCGGATTTCATATTCGTAATAGGGGAGTCGTAATCCCATTTATATTCGGTGCGCCTATCAAAGCACAATTTGCGCCAGTCATCGCAATCGCTATGGCCCGGATTAAGGGCGGCGAGGTTTTTCTTAAGGCTGCCATCAAGGCCGACATCGACTTTGCGCAATTTACCCAGCTCCGCCACGTCAATATCCATATGGATGACCTTGGCATGGGGGGCGAATGTGTCGAGCTTTCCGGTGGCGCGGTCATCAAAACGTGCGCCGCACACGATAAGTAAATCACATTCCTGCACCGCGTAATTGGCCGCGCGCAAGCCGTGCATGCCTAACATGCCCAGATAATGACTATGGTCAGACGGCATAGCGCCAAGACCTTTTAGGGTGGAGACAACGGGGATATCCACGCGTTCCACAAGGTCGCGCAATTCTTTAACACCGTCCCCTTGGGCAATGCCGCCGCCAATATAAAATAGCGGTTTTTTGGCGTCGCGTATCAGAGTCTCTGCCGCCTTGATGTTTTCAGATTTCGCCATTTCCGGCTTAACCTTAGGATAGGGACGCCAGCGATGGCGCTCCGTGGTGACCGCATTGGCCACGTCTTTGGGCAGGTCAATTAAGACTGGTCCGGGGCGCCCTTCAGAGGCGATGAAAAAGGCTTCGGCGACCATGCCGGGAATGTCGGCCGGGTCGCGGACAATATAACTATGCTTGACCACGGGCAGGGTGATGCCGAAAATATCGACCTCTTGGAAAGCGTCCGTGCCCATAAGGTTTGACGCCACTTGGCCGGTAATGAAAACAACAGGCACGCTATCGAGATAGGCTTCGGCGATAGAGGTCACAAGATTAGTCGCGCCGGGGCCGGACGTGGCAAGGCAGGCTCCAACCTTGCCGGTTGCGCGCGCATAGCCAATAGCCGCCATGCCGCTACCTTGCTCATGGCGTCCCAAAATGTGGGTGAGCTTGGATTTCGGTAACACGTCATAGACAGGCATAATCGCCCCGCCCGGATAGCCGAAAATAATATCAACCCCTTGGGCTTCAAGGCTATCCACGAGCAATTGCGCCCCGGATTTGGGCTCGCGATTACGCATGATAGCCGTGTCCTGCGCGGCAAATTGTGTTGCTGTCGTCATAATGCATTCCCGGGTCAGCTTCGCTGACACTCGCCTCTTGTTATGTTTCCCGTTCATCCCCGCGAAGGCGTATTCTCGGCGGGGATGAACGGTTTGTATTTATTTAATTCACGTCTTTGTCGATGATTTTATTGGCTGAAATCCACGGCATCATTTCGCGTAATTTCCCGCCTACGGTCTCAATCTGGTGAGCGGCCGTATTGCGGCGACGTGCGGTCATTGACGGGTAGCCGAGCGCGCCTTCTTGGATGAAGGATTTAGCATAATCACCGTTTTGAATATTTTTCAGCGCTTGGCGCATGGCCGCGCGGGAGCTGTCATTAATGACCGCTTCACCGGTGACATATTCGCCGTATTCCGCGTTATTGGAAATTGAGTAATTCATATCGGCAATGCCGCCCTCATAAATAAGGTCAACGATAAGCTTGGTTTCATGAAGACACTCGAAATAGGCAAGCTCCGGCGGATAGCCCGCTTCGGTGAGGGTTTCAAAACCCATTTTGATAAGCTCGACAATGCCGCCGCAAAGCACGGCCTGCTCGCCAAACAAATCGGTTTCGGTTTCGTCGCCAAATGTAGTGTGGATAATCGCCGTGCGTCCGCCGCCAATTGCAGAGGCGTAGGATTTGGCGAGCTCTAGGGCGTGGCCGCCATTGGCGTCTTGGGCAATGGCGATAAGGTCAGGAATCCCGCGCCCATTAACAAATTCATTGCGCACGGTGTGGCCCGGCGCTTTGGGGGCTATCATGATAACGTCAAGGTCGCGGCGCGGCGCGATTTGGCCGTAATGAATGGCAAAGCCGTGACCAAAGGCAAGGGCTGCGCCTTCTTTGATATTTGGCTCAATATCTTCGCGGTAGATTTTGGCTTGGAACTCGTCAGGGGTCAAAACCATGACCACGTCCGCGCCCTTAACCGCGTCGCCTGTGTCTTTAACCTCTAGACCCGTCGCGATAACTTTTTTGCGCGTGGCGCTATCGGCGCGTAGGCCGACAACGACGTCAACGCCGCTATCTTTAAGGTTTTGCGCATGGGCGTGGCCTTGGGAGCCAAAGCCTAGAATAGCAACTTTCTTGCCTTTGATGATGGAGATATCGCAATCTTTATCGTAGTAAATATCGAGTGACATAGGGTAATCCTTAGGGTTTAGAAAATGGGAATGAGGTGACTGCGCCCTTGGACGCGGATTGCACAAGGGCGGCGTATTTTGCATAAGCCCCGCTTGGGTATTTCGGAGGCGGCGGGGTCCAGCCCTTGGCGCGCGCTTTTAAATCGGCGGCGACATTGATGGTCTGGGCTTCTACGTCGATAGTGATGAGGTCGCCGTCTTTAACAAAAGCAATCGGCCCGCCATGGGCAGATTCTGGCGCGACATGGCCGATAACAAAGCCGTAACTGGCTCCGCTAAATCTACCATCGGTAATCAGCGCCACATGATCAGCAAGATTTTGCCCGACAAGGGCGGCGGTTACGCCAAGCATTTCACGCATGCCCGGCCCGCCGCACGGGCCTTCGCCGCGAATGATGATAACGTCGCCTTTATTAATGCCGTTTTTTTGCACGACTTCAAAACAGGCTTCTTCGCCTTCAAACACGCGGGCCTTGCCTTCAAAAAATAGCGCGCCGTGGCCAGCGAGTTTTACCACGCAGCCCTCAGGCGCAAGGTCGCCATATAATATGCCGTAGCCGCCGCGTGATTTCACCGGATCGGCGAATGTGCGGATAACGTCTTGGCCCTCTGTCTCTTTGCAATCGAGGATTTCCTCAAACAGGCTGCGGCCGGTCACGGTCGGGCTATCGTCAATGCGGCCATCACCGATAAGGCGTTGCCCGATAAGGCCAGAGCCGCCGGCGGCGTATAAATCATAGGCCATATATTGGCCGCCCGGTTTCAAATCGCCAATCACCGGGGTGGAGCGCGATATGGCGTCAAATTCGTCAATATTAAATTCCACGCCCGCTTCGGTAGCGATAGCGAGCAAATGCAAAATAGCATTGGTCGATGCGGCGGTGGCCGAGAGGGCAATCGCGGCATTGCGTAGCGCTTTGGCCGAGAGAATATCGCGCGGTAAGCGCTGCTCTTGCACGCATTTTACCACAAGCTCTCCGGCCTTAAACGCCGCTTCGTTCTTTTCGTCACTGACGGCGGGAATATCGTTTAGGCCCATGGGGGACAGCCCTAAAAAGGTCATCGCCATGGCCATGCTATTGGCAGTGAATTGTCCGCCGCACGCGCCGGGGCCGGGGCAGGCGGATTTCTCTACGGCCTTAAGCTCCGCGTCATCAATAATGCCCGCAGCCCGCGCGCCGACGGCCTCGAATACGTCCTGCACGCTAAGGTCTTTGCCCTTATGCTTGCCGGGCATGATAGAGCCGCCATAAACCACAAGTCCGGGCACATTCATACGGGCCAGCGCCATGGCGGCGGCGGGAATAGTTTTATCGCAGGACACAAGAATAATCACCCCGTCAAGGCTATGACCTTGCACGGCAAGCTCTATGGAATCTGTGATGACTTCGCGGCTCATTAGCGAGGCGCGCATGCCTTCACTGCCCATGGTGATGCCGTCGGAAATGGCGATAGTGTTAAAGTCAACCGGTGTGCCGCCGGCGGCGCGAATGCCCGCGCGCACGGGCACGGCCAGCTTATCAAGGTGCATATTGCACGGGCCCATATTGGTCCATGTGTTGAACACGGCAATAATCGGGCCAGCGAAATTGTCATCATCCATGCCGGTGGCGCGAAGCATGGCGCGGGCGGCGGCGCGATCTACGCCTTTGACGATGGCGTCACTTCTTTTATTCTCTGTGCTCACTTTAGTCTCTCATTTCATTTGGCCTATCAGCCATAAAAAAACCCGCTCTTTGGGAGCGGGTGCGTAGTAACATTAATTTGTTTCTCACATCCCGCTAGTCGCTCCAATCAGGAGCACAATAACCAGTAGGACGAGAAGGCCGCTAAATGGCAAGGCAGAAGACGCGGTAGCGACTTTCACTTTCGGCTCATCATTGTTACGGCGGTTTTGCATAGTAATTCCTCTTGCCCTGAATATGGCCTATTCACAGGGCGTGGGCAAGAGGGAATTTCCCCGCTAATGGCGGTATTAGCCCTGCTCACTGGTAAAATTTATCGCCGCAGGCTAAATTTTAGAAAAAGCACCCTCTAAATCGCGAATTTGGTCATCGCTATGCTCCATGCCGACCGATACGCGGATAAGCGTGTCTTTTATGCCTGCCACCGTCATAGCCTCCGCGCCCATGCCGCGATGGGTCATGGTGGCGGGGTGACATAAAAGACTTTCCGTGCCGCCAAGGCTGGCGGCGAGGGAAAATAGCGACAGATTAGTGATGAAGGTTTTCACCTGCGAAACGCCGCCTTTAATTTCAAAGCTCAGCATAGCGCCGGGGCCGGATTGCTGTTTCTTGGCTAGCTTATAGCCGGGGTCAGATTTCAGGCCGGGGAAATAGACGCGCCCGACCTTGGGGTGCTTGTCTAAGTATTTCGCGAGTTTAAGGGCATTGGCTTCTTGCAAGTTCATGCGCGCGAATAATGTGCGCAGGCCGCGCAGGGTTTGGTAGCTATCAAATGGACTGCCGGTGACGCCGGTGCAATTGGCCCACCACGCTAGGCGCTCGGCAATATCGGCGTCCGCCGCGATAATCGCGCCGCCGACCACATCACTATGGCCATTAATATATTTTGTCGTCGAGTGTACAACCATGTCGCAGCCTAAGCTTAGGGGCAACATGCGCGCGGGGGACAGGAAGGTATTATCGCACAGGGTTAGCGCCCCCGCCGCCTTCGCCGCCTTGACGATTTTCGCCACGTCAACCACGCGCAAAAGCGGATTGCTCGGCGTTTCAATCAGCACAAGGGCGGGCTTTTTCCTCAGCGCTTTTTTCAGCGCCTTGGCGTCGCTTTGGTCAATAAATATCACCTTAAGCCGGCCTTGCTTGGCCCGATGCTCAAGCAGGCGGTAGGTTCCGCCGTAACAGTCATGGGGCGCGATGATAAGCCCGTCCGCGTCAAACAGGTTAAGCGCCAAATCAATCGCCGCCATGCCGGTGGCAGTAATCACCGCGCCGGCTCCGCCCTCTAATTGGGTCAGGGCATCCGCTAGCCCCGCGCGGTTTGGGTTGACCGTGCGGCCATAATCATATTCGCCCTTTTGCTCAAACCCGTCCCAGCCATATGTGCTGCTCATATAGAGCGGCGGCGCGATGGATTTATAGGCCGAATCGGTTCCGATTTGCGCGTTGATAGCAAGGGTTTCTGGTTTCTGGTTTTTATCGGTCATAATACGTCCTTTATAAAGGCTTCCAGCCTCGGCGTCATGGCGTCATATTCTTTTAGGAAAGCGTCATGGCCAAACAGCGACGTCATGGTGAATAGCTCGGCTTTTCCTGCGAGCCGGTCACGCAATTCGCGCATGTCGGGCAGGGGGGCGAGCTGGTCTGAAATGGCAGAAATCAGCAGGGTTGGGGTGCTAATCGCTTCGGGGGATATGCGGTGCAAATCGATAGATTCGGACATGGCGAGAAAGCGATCCGCGTCCATTTGCCGGGCGAACACGTCCCCGCGAGAGCCAAGATAAGTGCAAATGTCAAATACGGAAGGCTCGCTCTCCACTTCTTCTAAGCTAAAGCGGTCGCCAAATTCCGCCGCCGTGCGGTAGGTGGTCATGGCCAGCTCGCGCGCCAGCTTCATGCCGTCCTTTGGCGCGCCCGCCTTAATGCCAAGGCGGACAATGCGCCGCTGAATGCCGCGCCACGCTACGCCAATCGGGTAGGGGCGGTGGCTCGCGCCGATAATGCACAGGCGCTCAACGGCGTCAGGGTAATTTTGCGCAAAGGCCAGCGCGGTCATGCCGCCATAAGAGCTGCCGATAATCGCGTCAACGCGGCCTATGCCCATATGCTTTAGCAAGGCGAAAAGCCGCGCCGCTTGGTCATTTGTGGTAATCGTTCCGGGGCGGCAATCGCTATCGACATTGGGGGCGAAATCATAGCCGAGCACTTGCACGCGTTTAGTGCCTATTGGCCCGCCATCGCGCACTAAATTTGACCACCAGCCCGCCGCTTTGCCGTCTTCGCTATCGGCAACAAAGCGTGTCGCGGAAATGCCACCAAGCACGACAATCACAGGGGCGCCTTGTGGCCCGTATAGGCGGCCACAAACCGTATCGCTCTTTAAAACGCCGCCGCGTTCTAGCTGGAAATCGCCTATTTCGGCAAATATATCGCGCGCCATTGCCGGCTCCATTAATCTGTTCTGGCAGGAAGGCGCGGCGATTGCCGCTCTCCTCATCTGCCAAGTTATGCGCGGCCCGTTACGGGCAGACGCGGACTTGAAGGATTTAGCACCACGTCATGTGACCGGTTGCTCTAGCGTCATCGGGCCTTATCCCTCAGCTAGTCGAAATGAGTGGATGGGTAATGGGGGAAATGGGCGCGCAGGTCAAGGGAGAGAGCTTGCACTACCCTTATTAACATCAAGAACTTGCCCTTGTCTCTTGGGGCGCCTAGTATCAGCGCAGACCGCTATGTCCGGTTGAGCCAAGGGGAATGTGAGCATGTTTTCAGCGATAAAGCGCGAATTTACCTATATTTCTGACATGCTCC
>JAZGFA010000012.1:0-5447 GCA_036478975.1 Robiginitomaculum sp.
TTTGTAAAAACGAAGCTTAAGGGCGGCTCTATTCTACCAATTGTTTGCGATTGACTGTTTCAGTAATTGTCTCTTGCTCAACCGCCCCGTGTCTAGCGTTGAAAGTGTTTTGCACTGTCATCTCCCATACCACATTGGCGCTTTCCCACATTGGCGCTTTCCCTTGGACGCGAAACGGATTAACACCGCTTCTATGAGTAAGAAAAACAAACCCTTTCGTCCTAAGGCGCGGCGTCCGCGCGGCTTTGAGGATAAACCTGCCGCTACCCTTCGGGCCGAGCGCGCTTTAATCGACGCGGCGTTTAGCGTCTATGATAGCCGCGGCTTTGAGCCTTTGCAGACTCCGGCTTTTGAATATGCTGATGCGCTTGGGAAATTTTTGCCCGATGATGATCGTCCTAATGAGGGCGTGTTTGCTCTGCAAGATGATGATGATCAGTGGATGGCCCTGCGCTATGATTTGACCGCGCCAATGGCGCGCTTCGTGGCGGAAAACTTTGACGGGCTAGCCAAGCCTTATCGCCGCTACCAGGCCGGCAGTGTCTGGCGTAATGAAAAGCCGGGGCCGGGGCGGTTTCGTGAATTTATCCAATGCGACGCCGATAGCGTAGGCGCGCCGGGCGCGGCCGCTGACGCGGAAATGATTATGGTTGCCGCCGACGTGATGAAGGCGGTTGGCCTGTCGCAGAACGAGTATCAAGTGCGGGTTAATAACCGCAAACTGCTCGACGGAATTTTAGAATTTAGCGGCGTGCCGAATACGAGCGAAGGCGCGGCCCAGCGGATGAATGTTTTGCGCTCGGTTGATAAACTTGACCGTCTCGGCGCGGCGGGGGTCGAGGCTTTGCTTGGCGAGGGGCGCAAGGACGATAGCGGCGCTTATACGGAGGGCGCGAAATTATCGCCCGCCGGCATTAAAGCGGTAATGGGGTTCACCACGGCGAGCGATCCGGACCGCGGCAAAACCATTGCGACATTAGAAAGCCTTGTCGGCCAGTCCGAGCGCGGACAGGCGGGGGTGGCCGAATTAGCAGAGATTGACGCGCTGCTGACCGCTTGCGGTTATGGCCACGGGCGGGTCGCCTTTGACACCTCGATTGTGCGCGGGCTTGGCTATTATACCGGGCCAGTATTTGAAGTCGAACTGCTCACCAAAATTTTAGACCGTAAGGGCCGCGAAGTGCGCATTGGCTCGATTGGCGGCGGCGGGCGTTATGATGATTTGGTCAGCCGCTTTAAAGGCCAGCTCGTGCCGGCGACGGGCTTTAGCTTTGGCGTATCGCGCTTTCTCAGCGCCCTAGAAAAAATGGGCCATAGCCAAGTGGCCGTGCAAGATCCGGTAATGATTTGCGCCTTTGATAAGGGGCTCATGCCGCATTATTTCAAAATGGCCGATGATTTACGCGCGGCGGGCATTCGCGCCGAAGTGTTTATCGGCAGCGGCAATGTCACCAAACAGCTTAAATATGCCGATAAGCGCGGCGTCCCCGTAGCCGTCCTGATGGGCAGCGACGAAATGGACGCGGGCAGTGTCACCCTCAAGGATTTAAAACTGGGCAAGCAAATGGCCAGCGCGATTGAATCCAATGAGGAATGGCGCGCCAGCAGACCCGCGCAGCAAACCGTGCCAAGCGGGGAAATGATTGCGGCAATTGAGGCGATACTTGCGAGCTAGTGCATGATAAAAATATCAACATGTACGGCTTCATATGAAGGCATGGGTAAGACGAATGAATATGAACACCGTTTGGAATTATTAGAGCAATCCTTAAAAGCGCTAAAAAAACATGGGGTAAAACTAGCGGTTTTTCCTGGCGGATATTTCTATGCAGGAGATAACGCGCAGGCAAAAGAAATTGCGCATGAGCTGCATGGCCTAGCGAAAAGCCATACACTTAATATTGCGGTTGGAATTGATACGAAGGAAAAGTTTTCTAAGGGCTTTAAGGGAGAGCTAAAAAAGGGAGAGCTGCCATTTTTTGCTTGCGTGTGTATGCACGAGAGCAAAGCTCCAGAGCTTTGGGCGCAAAGGTCCATTACGCGTAAGATATACAGTGAGACTGCTCAGGGTTGCTATCAAGAAAGTAGAACTATTGATATTGAAGGGATTAAGATAGAGGTATTGATGTGCGGTGAAATATTTAACGCACAAATCCGAGAGGTTATTATTAGTCGTAAGACGAATGTAATCGTCGATCTTGCCCACATTTCCGATAAGTTTCGTATTTACGGGACGATGAAAAACTTAGCCAAGCGTGGTATCCGTTCCTTTTGTTCCGTTCATACGCAGCGGAAAAGTGCTATGAAGGCTTGCTATCTACCGTGCAAACAGCACGGATATATGAGAAAATCAGACAATAGAATTGACGTAAGCATTGGCGCAAGTCCACGTTTAGAGCATGCCATTTGGGAAATTTAATTCTTGCTTAGGCGCGAGCTTTTAGTCCTGAATATCGCCTGTCATGTCGATGACCACACGGACTTTGCGTTTGCCGTCTTCAATGGAGATGGATTTGTTGACCGAGACTTTGGCGGGCGCGCCGCCGTCAATCACCATGGCCGAAGCCGCGCCGCTATGGCCTGCCGTCATATTTAGCGGAATGACGCTTTGACCATTATTGATAATTTTCAGGCTGCCATTTTCGCCAAATTCAATAATGGTTTCGCCGGAGAGGGTGATAGTGCGCGGCGCGGGGCGCGTGGCGCGCGGCGGAGCTTGAAAAAATACGTTAGGAATTGACGGGCCGCCATTGGAATTTGCATGGTCCTTATGGGCGCGCGATCCATCGCTTTTATTATTGCTAAGCAGTCGAGAAATGGCGGAGCGTGAAGAGCGCGCGGGGGCATTTTTACCGCTTAGGTCAAACACCATAATGTGTTTGCCGCTTCCCGATTCTTTAATCGCGCCTTCGCTAATCGCGTCTTTAATCGCGTCCAAATCTATCGGGCCGAAATGGTCCCCATGCTCGCCTTCGCTTTCAAAGATTATCGTCATGTCTTCGTCGCCATCTGGGGAATTTGATAAATCAATCACCTCAATCTCTTGCTCAAAAACCGCGACGCCGTTTTCAAAGGCGCGCAATTTATCAAGGTCAACCTGTCCGTTTTCGTCGAGGAAATCCTCAATGTTGAAATCCTTATCATCAATGACAATTTCTGCTGTTGCGGCGGGCATTGCCGTTGATGGTGTGCCTAATGCGCCATCTTCGGGCATGGGCGCAATCTCAATGCTGGGCGCGGCCTTGTCTTTGCCGTGGGGGTGGGCGCTAGCAAAGACCAGCGGCGCGGCGCTTAGGGCGACAATAGAAGCGCTCGCAAATACGGCTTTAGAAATTTTAATCTTGTGTGTCATATCGACCCCCAATATTGGCCCAATATATTATTATACGGGCCGTTTGCGTTAACTATGATTTTCTTAGCGTATGCGAGAGAATTTGTGAACAAAATACCCGCGATACGCGATATGTTAACCATATTTTCGCGCGCAATTGTGGCGCTTGAACAGATGTAGTAGCCAGCGTAGGCGGGACGACTAAAACCTATGACCCCGCCTTTAAGCGCTACCAAGAAATAGTGCCCGTGCTGAATTTAAAAACCGCAATGGGATATACCGATGGCAGCGCCCTTATCGAGCCTTGGCGGAACATCCGGTACGCAAAATGGCGCTGCGTGGATTAAAGGCCTTAATGTTGACGCTGTCACTAGCCTTATGGCTCCGTTAATAAAATTCCAGGTTTCTATCATGCTTATTTAGCGCAAGGTTACGAGCTAAGCATCTCTAAGGAAACGTTTCTTGGGCCAGGAATATTTTGAGGCACGTTTTAAACGAAACCATCTAATTCTGCCGATATATTGCACAGATGGGCAATTTAAAGAACTGAAGATAAGTGTTGAACAAAGTAGTGAGTTACATCAAGAATTAAAGCGCTATTTGTTCGAAATGATAGAGGTTTGCAATGTGGCAGAATTGATTTTGAAAGATGAAACTGATTATTGTATTTAGCAAGATAAAGCGAAAATCCATTCTGGCCCACCTTGCGCAATGGCGTAGATTGCAGGGCCTAACCGAAAGTTTGATTATGACTAATAGCTCCAAAGACAGTGCGCCTGCTATCGCGCTTGATATGCGAATTATTCCCGTCACGCCATTTTCGCAAAACTGCACGCTATTGTGGGATAAAAACACCATGGAAGGCGTGCTGATTGATCCGGGCGGTGAGGCGGATAAACTCATGGAGACAGCTAAAGAGCTTGGGGTGACGGTAAAACAAATGTGGCTGACCCACGGTCACCTCGACCATGCGGGCGGGGCGGAAGATATTCGCGACGCGCTGTCCATTGAAATTATTGGCCCGCATAAGGATGACCAATTTTGGATGGACATGATAGAGGAGAGCTGGGCGAAATATGGCCATGCGGGCATGGGGCGTAATTGCAAACCTGACCGTTACCTAGAAGACGGGGATACGCTCTCGCTTGGCGGGGCCGTGTTTGATATTAGCCATTGCCCCGGCCATACGCCCGGCCATGTGGTTATCCATAATAAAGACATGCAGATTGCCTTTGTCGGGGACGTTTTATTTAAGGATTCCATCGGGCGCACGGATTTCCCAAAAGGTAATCACCAAGATTTGCTCGACTCGATTACGGGAAAGCTTTGGCCGCTGGGCAATGGCATGCGCTTTGTCCCCGGCCACGGCCCGATGAGCAGTTTTGGTCAAGAGCGCCAAAGCAATCCTTACGTCGCCGATAGGGTGATTGGCAAAAGCGGCGCTAATGCTAGCGGGCCGGGTTAAGCCGAGGCGACATAACCCTTAAGTCCAAGCGCGCTAATCGCGGCGCGCATATCCTCTATCGCCTGCGCGCTATAGCTTTGCGCCTCCCCATGTCCCCAGACGGCATGGGGCCATGCCGCGTCGCCCTCATGGCGGATAATGTGGTGGATGTGGAGCTGGGGAACCATATTGCCGAGCGCGCCAATATTGAGTTTATCGCCGTTAAAGCGCTCCATGATAGCGCGGGAAAATGCGGCGCTTTCCCGCGATAATATGTCCTGCTCGCTTTGGGAGAGCTGATAGGTTTCGCGAATGTCGCCGCGTTTGGGCACAAGGATAAACCAGGCAAAGCGCGCATCCCCCGCCAGCAAAACGCGGCACAGGGGAAGGTCGCCAAGCCAGATGCAGTCGGCCTTTAGGCGCGCATGTAGTGTAAAATCCGTGGTCATAATTGTCCTGTTTCTAAATCGAGCAAATAACGCTTTTTCTCAACGCCCCCCGCATAGCCGGAGAGGCCTCCGCTTGCGCCAATCACCCGGTGGCACGGAATGATAATGGCGAGCGTATTATTGGCATTTGCGCCGGCGACAGCCCGCGCGCCCTTGGGGCTACCGACATCAATGGCGAGGTCTTTGTAAGTCCATGTCTGCCCGTAAGGAATAGTCATCAGGG
>JAZGFA010000013.1:0-47676 GCA_036478975.1 Robiginitomaculum sp.
CAGTAAAAGCCTAGCGTTTTGAGAACTGGAAGCTCTTACGGGCTTTCGCCTTACCGTATTTCTTCCGCTCAACGACGCGGCTATCGCGTGTTAGCATGCCAGCGGCCTTTAGAGGCGGACGCAAGGCAGGCTCATACAAAGTCAAAGCTTTGGAAATGCCGTGACGCACTGCGCCGGCCTGACCAGAGAGGCCTCCGCCTTTAACAGTCGCCATAACGTCATAGCCATCTACGCGGCCAGCGGCCTCAAAAGCTTGACGGATGATTAGGCGTAGAACCGGACGCGCAAAATACACTTCCTGGTCACGGCCATTGATAACAATTTTGCCGGAGCCGGGTTTAATCCAAACGCGGGCAATAGAGTTTTTCCGTTTACCGGTAGCATATGAGCGGCCAAGATCATCGATCTTAGGCTCTGGCAATTCAGCAATTGGAGCGACGACAGCAGGGGCGCCATCAGCGGCAGGCACTTCGCCCGCCATAACTTGTTTTAAATCTTCAAGACCAGCCATGACTATGCCCCTTTACTATTTTTTGTGCTCATTGATTTGAAATCAATGATCGTAGGCTGCTGGGCAGCATGTGGATGATCAGGACCAGCATAAACCTTAAGGTTAGACAGCTGCTTGCGCGCAAGCGGGCTTTCTTTAGGAAGCATGCGCTGAACCGCTTTTTTCATAACGCGCTCAGGGAAACGGCCATCAAGGATTTTACCCGCAGTGCGCTCTTTAAGACCGCCCGGGTGACCCGTATGCCAGTAATAGGTTTTGTCATTACGTTTATTGCCCGTAAAGACGATTTTATCCGCATTGATAACGATGACAAAGTCACCACAATCATTGTGAGGCGTGTAGGTTGGCAAATGCTTGCCGCGAAGACGCATGGCGATGAAAGATGCCAAACGGCCTGGAATAACGCCTTCAGCGTCAACTAGGATCCATTTTTTATCAATATCAGCGACTTTTAGAAACTCAGTTTTCATGATAGTGCCTATAAAATTAAGACGCCGGATATGACGCCTTTTTCATTCGATGCGCGCCTATAACACGCCCCTAAGCCACGTCAAGTCGCTGGCCCGCTAAAAACGGACCTTTATGCATTTATGTTTTAAATTCAAGGGGTTAGAAATGCGGTATAATAATACCTCATTTATTTACGACCGCAAGCCCGCGAGTGTCTGGCGGTACTCCCAACGCGCAATGCGGTGCAATACGGCGTCAATCCAGCCTTCGATATCTTGCACGGCAACCACGCGGGCCGTATGGCTAGCGCCCTCCCCGATAAGCGCTTCGGCTTGCTCGCAAACGTCGCCGAGCCCGCAGGCCCCGACCGCGCGGGCGCTGCCCTTAAGCGTATGGGTGACAGAGGTCCACGTTTCATCATCGGCTTTTGCAGTGAGCAGTTTTGACCACATTTCAGTTTGATGGCGAAACATGCCGAACACTTCCGCTGTCAAAGCCAAGTCGTCACCGACATATTGCTTGAGGTGGGAAAAGTCTATCGCGGTATCTGCCGTTATCTGTGTCATAATTAACCATAAGGCAACAAACCCCAACAAAAGATGAACAAGGCGCTCAGCTTCGCTTCAGGCCCGCTATTATAAACCCAAAGCTCTAGTCCATAGGACGTTACCAAAGGAGCCTCACATGCACCCCGCCCATCATATATCACCCCTTCGCCTAATCGGCGTCAGCTTGCTGGCCCTTGGCGGCCTCGCCTTCACGAGCGTCAACGCTTCCGCTAGCCCGCTAAAGGATGTGGCCATCGAAGCCGAATATCAAGCCCAACGCCCGGAACACGGCCATGGCACAACCGATCGCCGCCGCCGTGATCGTGACACAACCCATCGCCGTGACCGCGACCATGACACTACCCATAGGCGTCGCCGCGACCGTGACCATGACAGCCGCCGTCGTCGCCGTAGCGATAGCCATGACCATGACCGCAGTCATCGCCGCGACCGTAGTCATCGCCGCGACCGAAATTGGCGCCGGGACCGCAATTGGCGCCGTGAGCGCAGCCGCTCTCGCCGCCACGCCTATTACCCAAGCTGGGGTCACAATAATAGCTATGGCAATTCGCCCTATAGCCATCGCGGACACCGCAATGATTACCGCAGCGCCCTAGGCATTAGCTTTAGCTTCGGCAATCCCGGCTATAGCCGCCATCGCTGGGCCCCGACCCGCACCCATTATTACAATGCGGGTAATGGCTCCTATAATAGCTATAGTAATGGAACCCAGTGCCAACGGATTCTGGTTGAGGCCGACCATCACGGCCACAGGGAAACCATTAGCGTCAAGCAATGCTCTAACCCGTGGGATGGAAGCTATATCATCCAAGGCTCAGAGCGCGTCGTAAACTGCCTTTACAACTAGGCAGCGTAATAAATGCGAAAAGAGGGGCCGTAGCCCCTCTTTTTATGACTAAATTATCCACAGGACACAATTTAGCTGTACACAAGCGCCAAAGTTTGCCCCTGCCCCCTAGCGGGCCGCGATTGGCGCGCTATAAGAGAGCATGGCAACAGAACTCGACATGGATTACGGCCTCGATATAGAGGAAGACGCCCCGGAGGTCGCCCCACATAATATTGATGCGGAGCAGGCGCTTTTAGGCTCCATTTTATTTGATAATGAAGTGTATAACCGTCTTGGCGACTATTTGCGCGCCGAGCATTTCTACGATCCGGTGCATGAGCGCATTTTTGACGTGATTTCCGGCCTTATCCAGCGCGGCTCCCTCGCCGACGCGGTTGTGCTTAAAAACCGGTTTGAGCAAGACGAAGGGCTCGCGGAAATTGGCGGGGTGGAATATCTCTCCTTTCTTTTGCAAAACGCTCCGTCCGGCGCCGCCGCGCCCAGCTATGCCAAGCTGATATTTGACCTCGCCATTCGCCGTGAACTTATTCGGGTTGGCTCTGAAATTCGCATGTTTGCCGAAAGCGCCGAGACCGAAGCCAATGCCGAAGAGCAAATCGAGCTAGCCGAGCGCAAGCTGTTTGACCTTGCCGAGACCGGCGGAGCGCAAGGCGGCTTTGACAGTTTTGAAACCGCCGTTATCAACTCCATTAAAATGGCCAGCGCCGCCTATGAACGCGATGGCGGCCTGTCGGGCATATCCACCGGGCTTATTGATCTGGATAGGAAACTTGGCGGCTTGCACGGATCTGACCTCATCATCCTCGCGGGACGCCCGTCCATGGGCAAGACCGCCCTCGCCGCCAATATCGCTTTCCATGTGGCCCGCCACCATAAAATGGGCAAGGATAATGCGGGTAATGAGCGCCTGCTTGACGGCGGCGCGGTGGCATTTTTTAGCCTTGAAATGTCCTCGGAGCAGCTGGCCACACGGCTGATCGCCGAGCATAGCGGCGTGCCGTCCAATAAAATCCGGCGCGGGGATATCACCCCTGACCAATTCGAATCCATTCGCGATAGCGCCTCGGAACTGCAGCAAATCCCGCTATTTATTGACGATACGGGCGGCCTGTCCATTGGCGCGCTTGTTGCCCGTTCTCGCCGCCTAAAGCGCACGCACGGGCTTGACCTTATCGTGGTGGATTATTTGCAGCTTTTAACCGGCGGCAGTTTGATGAAATCCTCCGATAACCGCGTGCAGGAAATCACCGCCATTACTATGGGCCTTAAATCGCTAGCCAAGGAACTTGACGTTCCCGTCCTCGCCCTCGCCCAGCTCTCACGCCAAGTTGAGCAGCGCGACGATAAGCGGCCCCTGCTGTCTGATTTGCGCGAATCCGGCTCTATCGAGCAAGACGCCGACGTGGTGATGTTTGTTTACCGCGAGGAATATTACAAAGAGCGCGAACAGCCTAGCGAAGGCACGGCCGAGCATGAAACTTGGCAAAACGATATGGCCGATTTGCACGGCAAGGCCGAAGTCATTATCGGCAAGCAGCGCCACGGGCCTATCGGCACGGTCAAGCTCTCCTTTACCGCCGAGCTGACCAAATTTGGTAATCTCGCCCAAGATGACCGCTACGAATCAAACGGCTACTAACGCTTCCGCTTTCCACTAAAGCCCTAGGCGCGCGCCCCGCAATGGGTTAGAGCCTTGCTATGAGCGATTTTAAGAAACCATCCGGCGGCCGAAAAAGCCTATCCGGCAGAAAATTCACCGCAGGCAAGCCCCCGGGCTTTTCGCGCCACCAGAAAAAAACCGATGACGGCGGCAAAGACCGCCCGGAGCGCGTGCCCCACCTTGCCCCCAAGACCTATAGCTCGGCTCCGCGTGCCGGCGCGCAAATACTTGGGGCACATGTGGCCCGCAATCCCGTGCGCCTCGACGCCGACGGCAAGCCGATTCCCAAAACCTCTGGCCGCCCTGCCCTGCATATCGACATGAAGACGCTTAAGGATAATTACCGCGCCCTCACCGCCAAAATCGCCAAGCCGGGCAAGCCCGTCACCATTGCCGCCTGCGTTAAAGCCGACGCTTACGGCCTTGGCATGGGGCCTGTGGCCAAAGCGCTTTACGGCCTTGGATGCCGCGCATTTTTTGTCGCCCACCCGATGGAAGGGCGGCTTTTGCGCGAAATCATTGGCGGCGGCGCGACGATTTATGTGCTGAACGGGCCAAGCGAAGCGGAGATGCAAATCTTCTTTGGCAGTAAATTAAAACCCGTGCTCAATAGCTATAGCCAAGCGCGGCTCTGGGCGAGCGCCATTCGCAAGCATGAATATCAGCCGCGCTCGGTCATCCACATTGATACGGGTATGAACCGGCTTGGCTTTGAAGCGGCGGAGTTAACCCGCCTTGTCAATGACAAGCCCTTGCTCGCCTCGCTAGATATTGAACTCGTAATGAGCCATTTGGCCTGCGCGGGTGACCCAAAATCGCCGAGCAATGCCAAGCAATTATCGGCGTTCAAAGCCGCCGCGAGCCAGCTCCCGCCCGTCACGTTAAGCCTTGCCAATTCGGCGGGTATTTACCTCGGAAAAGCCTATCATTTCAACATGGTACGCCCCGGAGCGGCGCTTTATGGCCTGTCCGTCACCAGCGCTAAAGAGGACCATAAACCGGTCGTGTCCATCAGCGCCCCAATCCTGCAAACCCGCATTCTTAAAAAGGGCGAGAGCGCCGGATATAATGCCAGCTTCACCGCCAAGAGCGACATGCGCGTCGCCACTATCGCCGCCGGTTATGCGGACGGCATTCCCGTAGCGGCGAGCAATATCGGGCACGGCACATTAGCGGGCAGAAAAATGCCGATTATTGGCCGCGTCTCCATGGACTTAACAATGCTCGATGCCAGCGGCTTTAGCGGCGAGATTAAGCCCGGCGACCGCGTGCATTTCTACGGCGACCAATTAGAGGCGCAGGCGGGGGCCATGGGCCTGCTCAATTACGAAATGCTAACCCGTCTCGGCTCGCGCTTTAGGCGTGAGTATAAGAAGTAAGCCCCCTACTGACGGTCCATGCCCTGTATCATATGGGCATAGCCTTCCACCATGAGCGGGATATTGCTGACCGCGAGCCGTTCATTGGTTCCGTGAATACCTTTCGTGTCGGCCATGGTCATGCGGGCGGGAACGAAGCGGTAAATGTTTTTGGAAATTTTCACGGCGTAGCGCGAATCCGTGCCGCCAAGCACGAGGGCCGGCACGACGGGGGCGCGCTCTCCGCCCGTATTCGCGGCCACGGCCCGCATCACGCTAAAGGCTTTATTATCGGTCGGGGACACCGGAGCGGGCTCCGAGCTAAAACCCGCTACGGCGTCACGGTCAATGCTGACGCCATCAATATTTGCGAGCACTTTTTCCACATGGGCTCTCACGCTTTCGCTACTATCTTCGGGATGGATACGGAAATTGACCAAAGCCGTGGCCTTTTGCGGCAGGACATTTTCCTTAACCGAGCCGGACAGCATGGTCGGCGCCATGGTGGTGCGTATCATCGCGTTCATCACGCCGCTACTCGCCATTTGTTTTTCTACTAACGGGGCGGTTATCCACGTATTGGCGAGCATAAAGCGTTGCATGAACGGCATTTCTGCGGCCATGGATTTAAAGAACTGGCTGACCGTGTCTGACTTTAAATGGGACGGAAGTTGATTTTCCTCAAGCGCCAAAAGCGCCTTAGCCAGTTGAATATTAGCCGAGTTTCGCGGCGGCATGGAGCTATGCCCGCCGGTCGCCTCAGAAACAATATGCAAAGTCATATATCCCTTTTCCGATACGCCGATATAGCTGAGCGGACTGGTAAAGCCGGGCGTGTCTTCAACCACCATAAAGCCTTCATCGACGACCAGTTCAGGGCGTACGCCGCGCGCGTGCAAGACGTCAATCGCCGCGCTTGCGCCGGAGCCGCTAACTTCTTCGTCATGGCCAAATAGCAAAATAACCGTGCGTTTCGGCTTAAATCCAGAGGCAATCAGCCCCTCTGTCGCCTCTAATATGGTAATGACGCTGGCCTTGTCGTCTTGGGTTCCGCGCCCGTAAATATAGCCATCCGCGATCTCGCCAGAAAAGGCGGGGCGCTGCCATTCATCAAGCGTGCCCTCATTAACAGGAACCACATCTTGGTGAGCCATTAATAGGGTCGGCGCAAGGCTAGAATCGCTGCCCTGCCATGTGTAGAGCAGTGTATAATCGGCGACAATTTCGCGCTTCATCGCCGCGTGGGTCAGCGGATAGCTCTCTTCTAAAAACGCGCGTAAATCGAGCCAAGGCTGGGCCGCTTCCTCGCCTACCGGATCGCCGGATTTATAGGTGACGGTTTTAATCTTAATCGCCGCGCTAAGGCGCGATAAGCCCCCCGCCGCGTCAACCGCAATTGCGGCGGGCAATGGGGCGCTTGTCGTCTCCGCGCCCTGCGCCGCCTTGCCATAGGTCAAAACCCTGGCAAACATCACCACAATAATAGCCCCTAGTACAATTAGCCCGCTCACTAAAAATTTGCGCGTTCCACTCATTTTCTCAATACCCCCTTATGGCCGTTATGCTCTCTGCGACACTAACCCCAAGCTCCGCGCGGCGCAATAATTGGTTAGCCCGATTATCAAGGCTATGATAGGCTGGTTTTAAATCACATCAGGAGAAGTTTATGCCCAGTGCCGATATGTCAAAATCCGTAATGGACGCGCAAGCGTTTTTGGAACAAATCTTTGCCACGGGCAAAGAACTTGCCGCTAAGGGCAAAGCCAGCTCCGGCCCTGCCATTGCTAAGGCGACGAAAAAATCAAAGGCGTTGGCCAAACAAGGCGAAGACATATTAGTGGAAAAACTTGGGGTTGAAGACAGCGCCCTCAGCCGCGAGACCTTACGCAAAGGCGTGGCCACCGGCGCGGCGGCGGGCGCGCTTGCCCTGCTCCTTGCCTCACGCTCTGGCCGTAAATTGGCCGTGGTCGGCGGCCTCGCTGGCCTTGGAACAATCGCCTATAAGGCCTACGAGAAAAACGGCGGCAAAATGCCCGGCAGCGTAAGCGAGGCCATTGGCATTTTAAAAGGCGAGAAATCCGTCTACCGCTCACAAGCGCTTATCGCCGCCATGATTGCCGCCGCCAAAGCCGACGGCACAATTGATGACGCGGAGCTAGCCTTTATTCGGGCGCACGAATCCGTTGACGCGGACGCGCTCAAAATTGCAATCGAAGCCTCGCCGGACGCAAAGGCCATCGCCAAACTCTCCGATAGCCCGCAAGCCGCGCGCGAAATTTACGCCGTCTCCTGCCGCGTCGCCAATGGCCTAAACCCCAAAGAGCGCGACTATCTCGACGCCCTCGCCATGGCCCTAAAACTAGACCCAGAACTCGCCGCCCGCATCGAAACCGACATGCGGACGGGAAGCTAATGCGCGCCCTACTCCTCATATTAGCCTTTATCCTTAGCGCCTGCACGCCGCAGACGGGCGGGCCATATGGGCCGCCGCCGGGCTTTCCAATTAGCAGTCCTATGGATCCTAGCGCGCGCTCTTGCGGCGGCATGGTTGCGGGCGGAGCGCAGAGCTGTAATGCCGGAGAGTATTGCCACCGCACCATCAAAGACATGTGCGGAGCGGCGGACGCGCCGGGCGTGTGCCAGATTAAGCCCGAAATGTGCACCCAGGAATACGGCCCGGTTTGCGGCTGTGACGGGAAAACCTATTCCAATGAATGCACCGCCAATGGCAATGGGGTTAGCGCCGCTTACGCCGGGGAATGTCGCCCCTAGCGGTGAGCGGCTTTCGGTATGTTTCAGACCTTTTTCCAAGATTTACGGGCGGCTAAAATCCCCGTTTCCATACGCGAATATCTCACCTTGATTGAGGCGCTCGATAAGGGCGTGGTTGAGGATAATGTTGACCAGTTTTACTATGTGTCACGCACGATATTGGTCAAGGATGAGCGCGACCTCGACAAATTTGACCAAGTGTTTAGCCATGTGTTTCGCGGCATGGATTATTTGCCAGACTTCTTTGGACAGGAAGCCGTGGACCTTCCCGAAGACTGGCTTAAGGCGATGGCGGAGAAATTTCTCAGCCCCGAAGAAATGGCGGAAATCGAATCCAAGGGCGGATTTGAAGCCTTGATGGAAGCGCTAAAAGAGCGGCTCGACAATCAAGATACGCGCCATGAGGGCGGCAATAAAAACATCGGCACGGCGGGGACATCCCCCTTTGGCGCTTATGGTTATAACCCCGAAGGCGTGCGCATTGGCCAAGATAAGGGCCGCCACGGCCGCGCCACTAAGGTGTGGGATAAGCGCACGTTTAAAAACCTCGACGGTGATAAGGAAATCGGCACGCGCAATATCAAAGTCGCCCTGCGCCGCCTGCGTAAATTTGCCCGCGAAGGCGCCGCCGATGAGCTTGATTTGCAAGGCACTATTAATGGCACAGCCAAGCAAGGCTGGCTTGATATTCAAATGCGGCCAGAGCGGCGCAACGCGGTTAAAGTGCTCGCGTTTTTTGACGTGGGCGGGTCAATGGATAGCTATATCGCCAAGGCCGAGGAGCTGTTTTCCGCCGCACGCTCTGAATTTAAACGGCTGGAATATTTCTATTTTCACAATTGCCTGTATGAAAATGTCTGGCGCGATAATCATCGCCGCATGCGCGAAGTCACGCCGACTTGGGATATTCTCCACAAATACGCCTCAGATTATCGCGTGGTGATTGTCGGCGACGCGGCCATGTCCCCCTATGAAGTTTCCATGAAGGGCGGCTCGGTTGAGCATTGGAACGCGGAGAGCGGCGCAACATGGCTGCGACGCCTCGTCGAAGTTTATGACAATATTGTCTGGATAAATCCGACAGATGCGCAATATTGGCGCTATAGCCAATCCACCCAAATGATAAAAGATATTATCGGGGAGCATCGCATGTTCCCCATGACATTAACCGGCATAGAAAATGCCATGAAGGAATTAGCACGATGACATCCACCCCAACCAAACAATGGGTATTGCTCCTACGCGGCATTAATGTTGGCGGGCGAAAAATCGTCCCAATGATAGAATTGCGCGCCCTGCTAAAAGAGCTCGGTCTTGCCAATGTGCGCACCTATATCCAAAGCGGTAATGGGGTTTTTGAAAGCGATTTGGACGCCGCCGCCCTAACGGAAAACATCGAAACGGCCATGGAAGCCAAGTTCGGCTTTCGCCCCAAAGCCATGGTGATTGCCGCGGATGATTTCATGGCGGCGATTGAAAATTGCCCCTACCCAATGGGTAATGAGGACAGCAAAACTCTGCACTTTTTCTTTTTGAGCGCAAAGTCGCAAAGCCCCGACTTAGAGGCCATAACGGAACTGGCAAAAGAGAGTGAGGCTTTCACCCTGACCGATAAGGCGTTTTACTTACAAGCGCCCGAAGGCATTGGCCGCTCAAAACTGGCGAGCAATGCGGAGAAAAAACTCGGCGTAGCCACCACGGCGCGCAATCTGCGCACGATAATGAAAATTGCCGATATGGTAGCCGGAAACAAAGCGAGGCGCTCTGCTCCAATCGCCTAATGGCGGGCCAATCCCTAAGCCCGCGTGCGTTTGCCGCGCTCGCGCATTTCTTGCGCTTCGATGGACAGGGTTGCCACAAGCCGCGCTTCTAGGCGGCCTACGCGGATGGGATCGCCGGTCTCGTCGCAATAGCCATATGTGCCAAATTCAATCCGGCCCAGACCTTTGTCGATTTTTACAATCAGCTTACGCAAACGGTCACGGGTGCGCAGCTCTAGCTGGCGGTCGGCGGTGGCGGATGCGCGGTCAATTGCGTCAGGGTGGCTGACGGATTCCGCTTTAAGGTTTTCCATTGTGTCTTTGGTTTGGTCCATTAAATCCGCTTTCCATTCGAGTAGTTTTTCGCGGAAATAAGATTTCATAATGACGCTCATAAAGGGCTCATTATCATTAGGCGCATAGCCCGCAGGCACGTCGATATATTTATTGTCGTTCATAGCTAATCCCCAAGCTATAGTGTGGTTGACTTTTTGCCATTGCGCCCGCTGTACACAAAGTCGCCGCGCGCTTCAAGCCAAAAAGTCAGCTTTGGAAAATACGGCTATTACGCGCCTTGCACGCGGCCTATTTGGGCGTTACATATGCATGAAATTGCATATTTCATAGGACATGAGTGATGAGTTTTAAAAGCACCGATAATTACATTGCCAGCGAAGATTTGCGCATTGCCGTCAATGCCGCTATCGCCCTAGAGCGTCCTTTGCTAATTAAAGGTGAACCGGGCACGGGCAAAACCGTGCTGGCCCATGAGATCGCTAAATCCCAAGGGACGGAGCTTTTGCAATGGCATGTTAAATCCACTACAAAAGCCCAGCAAGGGCTGTATGAATATGACGCGGTGGCGCGCCTGCGCGATAGCCAGCTTGGCGATGACCGCGTGCATGACATAGGCAATTACATTAAGCGCGGGAAATTATGGGAAGCGTTCACCGCCGAAAAGCGCCCCGTCCTGCTGATTGACGAGATTGACAAGGCCGACATCGAGTTTCCAAATGATTTATTGCAAGAACTCGACCGCATGGAATTTAATGTTTATGAGACTGGTGAAACTGTCACGGCCAAGCAGCGCCCGATTATCATCATCACCTCCAATAATGAAAAAGACCTGCCGGACGCGTTTCTGCGCCGCTGTTTTTTCCACTATATCACCTTCCCCGACGAAGCGGTGATGAAGGACATTATCGACGTGCATTTCCCCGACATCAAAACCCGCCTGCTTACGGCGGCGATGAAACGGTTTTATGCCATTCGCAGCGTGCCGGGTCTGAAGAAAAAACCGAGCACGTCAGAGCTGCTCGACTGGCTAAAGCTGCTAATGATTGAAGACATTGATCCGGAAGTTCTGCGCGAAACCGAAAGCGGAAAACTCATCCCGCCCCTACATGGCGCTTTGCTGAAAAACGAAGCCGACGTGCATTTATTTGAGCGCCTCGCCTTTATTACGCGGCGCGGATGAAGGCCAACCGAGGCTAAACGCTCCGTTCACGCCCCATACACGCCGCGCGGGTTAGGTTTGCTCAATAATGCGACTCAGAGTAAAGGTTTTCCATGCCCCGTTTTATCCTCTCCCCCATCCTGCCCCAGTTTATCATAAAATACCTAACGGCCCTATTTTCACTGCTTTTGTTGAGCGCATCCCCCGCAAGCGCCCAGACAAGCTTTCCCGATATTTTAGGCGATATATTTGGCGGCATTGGCCAAGAGCAAAACCCTTACGGTCAAAGGCCAAATGAAAACGCTGGACAAAATACTGTCTTTGTCGAAAACATTCCCGTGCAGCTAAGCTACAACCGTGACCTGCTGCCCGAAGACGCCATGCTCATTTTAACGGCGATTGCGCCACCGCCGGCCAATGTGCGCCGCGCATCGCCGCTAATTATGGGCGAGACTCGCCTATTGCTCTCCCGCCTTGCCCCGCCGCTTCAGCTTGTCATCGCCGTGCCTAGCGACCTTGCGCGCGAATTTGACCATGCTCAAATTGAGGCCCGCATTGTTGACCGTAACGGCAATACGGCGCTTAGCCTGCGTGATAGCGCCCAATATAGCGGCGGCCAGCCTCCATTTTTGGCCCTAGAGCCGGCCGGCGCGCCGCGCGTAGAGCCTAATCCCGCCAATCCAGATGACTATCAACGCCCGCCGATTGCGCCCAATGCGCAAATGATTAGCGGAGAGATTAGCGTGCCAAACGGCGCAAATATGTCGCGCGGCGCAACCCTCGTGCTAGAGGTCAGCGAAACCGCCCTTGCCGGCGGCATGACCCCGTCTGTCATCTTGCAAGAGCGTATCGATATTGACCAAAAACCCGCCCCCTATAGCTTTAAAATCCACGTCCCCACTGGCGCTGACGGCGCCCTCGAAGGACCGCTTCTGACCGCCTATATTGTCGACTGGGCAGGCCGAAAGACCTTTGTCGCTTCTCGCCCTACCCCTATTCGACATGACGCCGCGGCGGGGACAAATATGCCCCTACGCATCAAGCTCGACTCGATTTTAACAGGGCAACGCGCGGTGGATCAGCCCAATGCTCCCTATAGCCCGCCGCCTAATGTCATTCAAAACATTTTCGGACAAGCGCAATTTGACGCCCATAAGGGCCTGCCCAAAGGCGCAATTTTGTCGATTGCCTTGATGGATAAGGGCGCGGTTATTGACGAAAAACGTATCCCGCTTGATGGCCTCTCCGGTTATGTCGATTACAATTTCCCGCTAGAGCGCCCAATCATTCCCGGCAAGCCGCCCTTCCTGACCCTTTGGGCGACGATTATCGACACGAATGGTAATGTGCTATTTGCCAGTGAAAATGCGCAAAGCGTGAAAGACGGCTATAGCGCGCTTAAACTCAAAGCGGACGTGCGATATTAGCAACATCGAAAGCGAAGCTTTCGATGCAATAAGTGCCGGCAGAGTGTTTCGTCAGAAACACTGGCAAGCACCAGAAGTTCGCCACCCAAACTGCAACTATATTTAGCAAGTGACCTCGCGGCCATTTCAATTTACACATTGTGAAACGCTATAAGGTTTCACCATGATTAAAACATCTTCGCTTTGCGCCTCCCTGCTTATCATTGCTGGCCTAACCGCCTGCAAGCCCGCCGCTAATGACGGGGCGCGCCAATCCGTAAGCCCGCCCGCCGCCGCGATGGAAAACCAGATTTCCATATCTGCAACCCATGCCTTTGGCACCGCAAGCCCGGTTAAAACCATAGCCTTCTCCCCCAATGATGTGGCGAGTTGGCTTGGCGCTATTGGCCTATTGACCGATGACGGGGTTTTTCTAACCACTAATATTGAGGGAAAGAAATTTAATAGCCACGGGGACGGGTTTACGGGTTTAGCGGGCCTTGACCGCCCTGGCCTAGCGGCGCTTTTTATTGCCCTTGATAGGCAGGGCCGCCTTCGCCCCTTTGTTGAGTCCGACAATGTCGGCGGTTTCAAGCCCGCCCCGATTAGCTCTAGTGCGCCGCCGCTCGCGCACCTTTGCGGGGTCAGCGAGGCGCAAATATTGACCGCCATTACCAAGGCGGGGCAAATCATTAGCTTTGGCGTAAGCGGCGGCGGCGCAATTGCCCTAACATCTAAAGGCGCCCCCCATGAGGCCGATGGGGAAATCACCGACTGCGCTACGGATAAAAACGGCGAAACATACCGCTTAGAAACCCAAGCCGAGCAGCTTTATGTGCGCAATAGCGTCGGGAATGAAACCGCGATTGCTAGCGCCGCTTTGGCCCATCAAGCCCGCCTCACCCTCATTGCCCGTGAGGGCGAGACGGCCCCTATCCTTGCCATTACTGGCCTTGACGCGGAAATGAGCCTTTATGACGGGCAAAGCCTAGAGCCGATTGTCGGGGTTGATATAATCTCCGGCCTCTCCATTAGCGGGCTTACCCAGCCCGATGCCATTGCCGCTACCGATGCCGGATTTGGCGGTAGCGGGTTTAATGAGGGCATTATAGTTTTATCGGAGCGCGGCGAAGGGCGTATTGTCGTGCTAGCCCGCAGCTATTTGCTTGACCAAGTGACGCCTTAAAATCTGAATATCCATGCGGGTCGGAGACCCCGCGCAGCTCAAGGCTGGTTTTCCGAATGGCTCTGGACGATGGGACACTAGCTCTTTTGGCTTAAAAAACAAGAGCGTGATTTTAACGGGTGGCTACGGCGCAGGTCGTCCATGTTAGCCAAACCGCAATCAGAAAAACCCCAATGCTCGACGCTTGATGGGCCAATGAGAGATGCAAAGGCGCGACCGAAACCAGCGTCCATATGCCCAGTCCCGCCTGCCAGATAATCGACATCATCAACCAAAAGGCGATGCGGCTAGTGAACTTTCTCTGCCTGTCCCCGCGCGCCTTCAGCCATAGGGCAAGGGCGGCAATAAGGATGATATAGGCAAGCAAGCGGTGGTTAAACTGTATGGCGGCGATATTCTCAAACAGGTTTTTCCACGCGGGGTTCATCGTCAAATAGCCGCTTGGCACAAAGCCTCCGTCCATAGCCGGCCATGTATTATAGGTTTTACCCCCGTCAGTTCCGGCAACGAATGCGCCGGCGATAATTTGCGCATATATCAACCCCAACAGGGCTAGCGATCGCAAACGTAGGCGGTATTTACGCCCGCCGGGCCAGCCGCTTAGGCTATCGAGAAATAGGGTAAAAAGCAGACCTAGAATGATAAAGGCCATGCCCAAATGAATGGCGAGCCGATATTGGCTCACCGATGTGGCATCTCCGGAAAGCCCGCTCTTGACCATCCACCAACCAATCGCGCCCTGAAGCCCAATTAGAAACAACACAGACCAAAGCTTAAGCGTCCGCCCGCGCGGCAGTTTCTTGCGCGCCAGCAAAATGAAAAATGGCAAAGCAAAAGCAAGGCCAATGAAACGGCCAAGCTGCCTATGGGTCCATTCCCAAAAATAAATACCCTTAAACTCAGCCAAATTCATATCAGGGTTATCGGCCATAAATTGCGGTATACGTTTATACAGCGCGAATTCCGCGTTCCATTGCTCTAGATTAAGCGGCGGCAAAGCGCCCGTAATCGGCTTCCACTGGGTAATCGACAGCCCTGAATGGGTTAGCCGCGTCGCCCCGCCGACAATAACCATCGCAATCACCAATACGCACATAAAGCCAAGCCAGCTTGGCAGGGCGCGTGATGGATAGGTGGAGGAAAATGACATGGGCTTTTATAACGGTTTTTCGCTAGTGGGGAAGCATAATGGGGCGGAAAAAATGACTGGTCGGAGTGATAGGATTCGAACCTACGACCCCTAAGCCCCCAGCTTAGTGCGCTACCGGACTGCGCTACACTCCGACACAGTGGAGGGTTTATAGGGGCGACCGCTCCGCCTTGCAACGTAAATTACGCATTAGTCTACGAAGGCTAGAAAGGGGGGATTATTAGGTTTTATCCTCATCCTTAAATTGGCTCCAACGGCTACGCAGGGATGAAAGCCTATCAAGGGAGCTTTCCAGATCGGCGCGCTTTTGCGGCGCGATAGCATCAGGCTTTGGCGCGGGCGTGAACGGCACGACCACCGGCTGGACGGCGGGGGCTATTGGGGCCGTTTTAACCGCCACTGGCTTAGGCGCGGGGCGCGGCGGAGCCACAGCTTTGATACGGGCGGGCACTTGGTTACGCTGCTCTATCGGGCGCGACGTGCGAATTTCATTGGCGCTATGGCCCAGTTCAACAAGGCTTTGCGCCCCTTTGACTTTTATCAGTTTTTGCACGTCCTTGATTTTGTGTTTTTCATCATGGAGCAAAATCCGTAACCCGCGTAGAAAATCAACATCTTCGGGGCGATAGAATCGCCGCCCGCCCCCGCGTGTAATCGGTTTTAAATCGGGAAATTTAGCTTCCCAAAAACGCAATACATGGGGCTTCAAATCCAGCTCTAAGCTGGCTTCACTAATTGACCTAAACGCGCGACTTGACTTTGTTGGCATAACTTTATCCCAGCCTTGACTATGCAATAATAACTTACGCAGGAAGAAATCCCACTAGCACATTGATTTTATATGCTGATTCGGCATAAATCTCATAATCAGTCTTATTGAGGCAAGGTTAACAGCGCCCTAAGCGCGGCTAAGGGCGCTGGATACGCGGTCTTTTAGCACCGTGGAGGGCTTGAAGATAAGGACGCGGCGCGGGGCGATAGGAGCCTCTTTACCGGTCTTGGGATTACGGCCAATGCGCTGTTTTTTATCGCGTAGGGAGAATGTGCCAAAACCGGCGAGCTTTACGACTTCGCCGCGTAGCAAGGCGCTAATCATATGGTCGATAATCGATTCGACAAGCATGGAGGACTCCGTCCGTGACAGGCCGATTTCGCGGTAAACCGCTTCGGTCAAATCTGCTCGCGTAACCGTATTGGCACTCATAAGTTCCCCCTTTCCCATCTTTTAAACGCGTAAAACCCCTTAAACGCAAGAAAAATCGTTAAAAATCAAAGCTAAAATGTAAATTTTTTGCATAAGTCATGTTTCTCCACTTAATATTAGACAATTCTAATATCCAAGTAAAGCTGCGCCCCATGTAAAGCCCCCGCCAAAGGCTTCGAGCATAATGAGCTGGCCGCGCTTTATACGTCCATCCTCAATAGCGGCCTTAAAGGCAAGTGGCACGGAGGCAGCGGACGTATTGGCGTGGTCGGCTACGGTGGACACGACGCAGTCCGGACTAATGCCAAGCTTTTTCGCCACCCCGTTTAAAATGCGCTGATTGGCTTGGTGGGGGACAAACCAGTCAATTTGCGCGATTGTCACCCCCGCATCCTCCGCGCAGGTCTCTATCGCCTTGACAATATCGGTCACGGCGCGGCGAAACACTTGATTGCCTTGCATTTTAAGATGGCCCACGGTTTGGGTGCGCGAGGGGCCGCCGTCAACATAGAGCATGTCGCGGTAGCTGCCATCACTGCGGATAAAACTTTGCACGACGCCGCGGCCCTTACTGTCATCATCGGTGTTTGCCGCCGATAGCACCATAGCCCCTGCCCCGTCGCCAAACAGCACGCAGGTCGTGCGATCTTCCCAGTCTAAAATGCGCGAAAATGTCTCCGCTCCGATAAGCAGGGCGTGTTTGGCTTGGCCCGCCTTTATCATGGCGTCAACAATGGTCACGCCGTAAATAAAGCCGCTACACACGGCCTGCACATCAAAGGCGGCCCCGTGGTGAATGCCGAGGTTTTCTTGCACAATAGTCGCCGTAGCCGGAAAGGTAAAATCCGGCGTAGCCGTAGCCACAACGATTAAATCAATATCATCCGGGGTCAGCCCCGCATGGGCCAGCGCGTCGCGGGCGGCGTGGGTTGCCAAATCAGAAGTGTATTCTCCGTCCGCCGCAATATGGCGCTTGGATATGCCCGTGCGCGCGACAATCCACTCATCGGAAGTATTTACGCGCTGCGCCAGTTCATCATTGGTCAGAACGGCTTTGGGCAAATAGCTCCCAACGCCGGAGATGACGGTTTTAAGGGTGCTCACAATATTAAACCTCGGATGTGGTGGTTTCAATCTCAAGCTCGGCGTCATGAAGACGCGCTAATGTGCTCTCGATTTCGGCATTAAAGTCACTCTCGGCAAGGCTCATAGCGACGTTAAGGGCGTTAGCAAAGCCGATTTTATCCGTGCCGCCATGGCTTTTAACCACGACGCCATTGAGGCCCAAAAATGCGCCGCCATTAAAATTACGCGGATCAATGCGCGCCTTAAGCCGCTTAAACGCTAGCGCATTGATGATTTTCGCCAGCTTGCCTAAAATATTATCGTCGAGCGCTTCTTTGACAAAACCGCCAATCAACCGCCCCGTGCCCTCGGCGGTTTTCAGCGCGATATTGCCGGTAAAGCCATCAGTGACGACCACATCGACCGCGCCTTTGGAAATATCATTGCCTTCAACATTGCCAATATAATTGAGGCCAAAGTCTAGCTCTTGGAAGCGTTTATGGGCGTTTTTATAAATCGCCGTGCCTTTTCCGTCTTCACTGCCGACATTAAGCAGGCCAACCGCCGGCGCTTGTTTGCCGGAAATCGCGCGGCAATAGGCCTCCCCGAGTACGGCAAATTCCGTCAACTGCACTTCGTCGCATTCAAGGTTAGCCCCCACGTCAAGCACAACGCATTTTCCCGTCGCGCTTGGCCAAATGCTCGCGATAGCCGGGCGTTGAACCCCCGCTTTCATCCGTAATTGCAATTTCGACATCGCCATGAGCGCGCCCGTATTGCCCGCCGATATGGCGACGCGGGCCTCGCCGGCCTTCACGCTGGCAATGGTATTCCACATGCTCGTGCCCTTGCCCCGGCGCAAGGCTTGGCTGGGCTTGGCGTCCATTTCAACGGCGGTGTCCGTGTGGAGAATTTCACTACGCTGCGCAGTCTTGGGTGCTTTTTTCAAAAGCGCCGTAATTGCCGCCTCATCCCCGTGCAAAAGAAAACGCGCCCGCCGGCTCTGGCCAATGTGTTTGAGAAAATACTCGCAACCCTTAATGACAATATCAGGGGCGTCGTCGCCGCCCATTACGTCAATTGATATAATTATGCCGTCCAGCATGTAAATCTCCGCGATTCTCTTGGCCCTGCATAGCCCATAAGAGCCGCAAAGCCTAGGCGCAACTGGCCTAAGCTTTTGAAAGTGGCGGGAATTTAATCTTCCCAGCGCGCAGCTGTTTCTCATTCATAGCGTCGATGAGCAGGTCAGCGCGGCCCATATAATCGGCCATTACCGCCGCCCCCTTTGAGCTACCTGCATCGGCTAGTAAGGTTTGCGACATAAGCGCCTGTAAATCATCCCCGCTTTCAAGGGCGGCCATATAGACCTTAGCCCGCGCATAAAACAGGGCTAGCATCGGCTTTATACGGCGTTTTATCCCCGTATCGGATAAACCTTCCTCGCGCATGGCGATATTGAAATCTTCGACCATCACGTCATAGAGCGCTTGGCTAAGCTGCTCCCCCGCCGCGCCGAATTTACGGGCCGCTTTCATGATAAAGGTCAGATGCAAGGTCAGTAGGTCAACCCGCCCGTCATAGCTATCGGCCACGCCAATGGAGCGGTAAAACTCTGGCAGGCGCGACTGGCTTAGGCACGCGGAATAGAGATTTGCCGCCGAAACATCCTCGGCCCTGCGTTTAAAAAGTCCCAGCATAGTGCCTCTTATCTTCTTAGATTAGTCATCTCACTGTAGCTTTGCTGCCACAGATTATGAAATTGTGTTAAATGTCTGGCCTTCGCCCTTGCAAGCGCGCCCGTCCTTAGGTAGGTCATAGCAACCTTACGTCATATAGGAAGCGTTATGAGTCGCGTCGTGCTAAAAACCATTGCAATTGCTAGTCTTTTTGCCAGTTTCGGCCTAACCGCCTGTAATCCAACCCTGCGTACCCATGGCTATGTCGCCACGGAAAATGACAAGCCCCAAGAAATAGAGCCCGGCGCGGACACCAAAGCCACCGTGCTTGCCCGCCTTGGTAACCCGTCTACGACCGGCACATTTGAGCAGGACACATGGTATTACATGACCAGCGTGCGCCAACGCCTCGCCTATCTACGCCCTATCACCGAAGAGCGCCAAATCACCGCCGTTGTCTTTAATGATGACGGGCAAGTGCAAGCGGTCGCCGAATATGGCCTAGAAGATGGACGCATTGTTGATTTCGTTGGCCGCGAAACCCCAACACGCGGACGCCAAGTCTCCGTATTAGAGCAGATTTTCGGCACAATTGGCCGCCTGCCAACCGACCAGCTAACACGCGGTCAAAACGACATACCCGGGGGGGGCGGAAGCGGAAGCGGTCGGCGTTAATTACGCCCCCTTCCCCTTTCGCAAAAGCCTCGTTTCTTGATTTGCTCGAAACGGGGCTTTTTTTTATTCTTATGGAGCTGAGTACATGCCAAGCGTTTCAAGAGAAACGCTCTTATGGTACTTATTGAAGCGAAACTGCGTTTCACTGTTACAAAAAACCCCGCACAATGGCGGGGCTTTCCTATTTTTATAGAGCTGACACGTGCCAGCGTTTCAAGAGAAACGCTCTTACGGCATGTGTTGCAGTGAAAGCAAAGCTTTCACTGTGCTTAAATCATGTCGTCTTCTTTAAACAGCTCGTCTTTACCGACTTCTTTGTCAGTAACCTTAGCCGCTTCGATGATGAGGTCGATGACCTTTTCTTCAAAGATTGGCGCGCGTAGGCCCGCAAGCTGTTCTGGGTTCTTTTGATAGAACTCAACCACTTGCTGTTCTTGGCCGGGATAGCGGCGCGCTTCGGCAATCATGGCTTGCTGAAGTTCTTCATTGGTAATTTCCACCTTGGCCTTAGCGCCCATTTCGGCGAGGACAAGACCGAGACGCACGCGGCGTTCGGCGATTTTGCGGTAATCTTTTTCAAGCGCCTTATCAGTTTTCTTCGCGTCTTCCGCGTCGAGCTGACCGGCTTCTTTTTCCTTCTGAACCTGCCCCCAAATCGCGTCAAACTCGGCTTTCACCATGTTTGGCGGAAGGTCAAAATCGTGTTTTTTGTCAAGCTGATCAAGGATAGCCCGCTTAAGCTTCATGCGAGACTGCTGGGCAATTTCGCCTTCGGCTTGGCTTGTAATAGCGTTTTTCAGCGCGGCCAAATCCGGCAGGCCGAATTTTGCGGCAAAGGCGTCGTCTATTACGGCGTCCGTTTCGCCCTGAACTTCTAAAACCTCAGTTTCAAACACGGCTTCTTTGCCGGCGAGGTCTTTAGCTTGGTACTCGGCAGGGAAAGTCACGGTGACGTCTTTTTTGTCGCCGGCCTTTACGCCAATAAGCTGGTCTTCAAAACCCGGGATAAAGCTATCGGAGCCGAGGACAAGCTGATGGCCGTCCATTGCGCCGCCGTCAAAAGCTTCACCGGCTACGCGGCCAATAAAGTTGATGAGAACCGCATCACCTTTTTTCGCCTTAGCGGTCTTAGCTTTTTTCTTATAACTCTTTTGGCCTTCGCCAAGGGTCGCCATGCGCTCATCAATGTCTTTTTCGTCAGCCTTCATGGTCAGGCGCGTAAGCTTAAGCTTAGACGGGTCGGCCGGCTCAAATTCTGGGATAAGCTCAACGGAGAGCTTATAGTTTAAATCCGCGTCGCCCGTGGCAAGTTTTTCGCCGTCGGACAGCAATTCAATGCTTGGCTGAACCGCCGCGCGCAAGGATTTGTCAGCGATGAGCTTTTGGCTCGTCTGCGTGACCGTTTCTTGGATAACGTCGCCCATAATGGACTTGCCAAACATTTTACGAATGTGAGAAGCGGGCACTTTGCCGGGGCGAAAACCCTTAAGCGTTACTTCGCCTTTCATCTCTTCGATTTTAGCCGTTAATTTGCCGGCCATATCTTTAGCGGTGACAGTCACCTCGTAAACATGGCTTAAGCCCTTGATTTCAATATCTTTTATTTGCATTGTTGCATCCATTGTCAAAGCGCTCGAAAGGCCTGTAAGTCACAGGTGAATCACGGCTAGAGCGCAGGTCAGAATCCGTAAGTGCCGCCTTATGTCAGACAATAGGCGCGGACGCAATACAGCTTATGCTATAAGCGGTTTTTTTACGCGATTAAGACGCGGCGGGCGGCCCAGATAAGACGCCTTTGGTCATATTTCGGCGATTATCCGCAAATTTAAGTAAACTTGCGGTTACATGGCTTTGAAATTTACGCTAGAAACCTCTCAAGTTTAACTAGGAGAATCCCCATGAAATCACGCGCCGCTGTAGCCTTTGAAGTCGGAGCCCCCCTCGAAGTCGTCGAAGTTGACGTAGAGGGGCCACAAGCCGGCGAAGTGCTTGTCGAAATTAAAGCGACAGGCATTTGCCACACGGACGCGTTCACCCTGTCCGGCGATGATCCTGAAGGCGCGTTTCCGGCTATCCTAGGCCATGAGGGCGCGGGCATTGTGCGTGAAGTCGGCGCGGGGGTTACATCCCTAAAGCCCGGCGATCACGTTATCCCGCTCTACACCGCAGAGTGCCGCGAATGTGATTATTGCCTGCACCCAAAAACCAATCTGTGCCAAAGCGTACGCGCAACCCAGGGCCAAGGCCTTATGCCCAATGGCACGTCGCGCTTTAGCTATAAAGGCAAGCCTATCCTGCATTATATGGGCTGCTCTACCTTCTCTAATTTCACCGTATTGCCGGAAGTATCCCTCGCGAAAATCCGCAAAGACGCGCCATTTGATAAAGCCTGCTATATTGGCTGCGGCGTCACGACGGGCGTTGGCGCGGTTATCTATACGGCCAAGGTCGAAGCCAATACGCGCTGCGTCGTGTTCGGCCTCGGCGGCATTGGCCTTAACGTCATTCAAGGCCTGAAAATGGTTGGCTGTAAGCAAATCGTCGGCGTTGACCTTAACCCCGCCCGCGAAGCCATGGCGCGTAAATTCGGCATGACCGATTTCGTCAACCCGAAAGACATTAAGGGCGACCTCACCGGCCATATCGTCGAAATCACCGGCGGCGGCGCGGATTACACATTTGAATGTATCGGCAATGTCGACGTCATGCGCGTGGCGCTAGAGTCCTGCCATAAGGGCTGGGGCGAGAGCATTATCGTCGGCGTCGCCGGAGCCGGCAAAGAAATCTCCACCCGCCCCTTCCAGCTCGTCACAGGCCGTAGCTGGCGCGGCACAGCGTTCGGCGGCGCGCGCGGCCGCACGGACGTTCCCTCTATCGTCGACATGTACATGGATGGTCGCATCCAAATCGACCCTCTTATAACCCACAAAATGGGCATTGAAGACATCAACAAAGCCTTCGATTTAATGCATGCGGGCGAGAGTATAAGGTCAGTTGTGGAGTTTTAGGGATGCTTTGCAATATTATTGACGCATGGGATAACCCCTATAAATGGGCAAAGCTCAACGCAGTTATTGAGAACACATCCCACGACAACGGCATTGAGGCATCTGACCATAGCGAAGCACCGGATTGCGGCGGCATTGTATTTGAATGCAGGTATAACATTTCTCTCAACGAAGCAATTATCTGGGCAGAGTCTCAAAAATTCCCAGTAACACTATTTTTATATGATGAAGGAATCGGCGTAGGATGACCAAACAAATCAGTGAAAATAAGATGTATGGCGGGACGCAATATGTGTTTGAGCATGAATCTGAGGCTAATGGGTGTGCTATGCGGGTGGGGGTGTTTATGCCGCCGCAGGCTAAGGCGGGGGCCAAGCTCCCAGCCCTGATTTATTTGTCCGGGCTTACCTGCACGGAGCAAAATTTTGTCACGAAGGGCTACGCCCAAAAACTGGCGGCGGAGCTGGGCGTGATTATTGTTGCGCCGGACACAAGCCCGCGCGGCGATGATGTGCCCGACACGGAAGATCAATATGATTTTGGTAAGGGGGCGGGGTTTTACCTCGACGCGACGCAAAAGCCTTGGGCGAAGAATTTCAACATGGAAACCTATATCACGCGCGAACTAACCGAATGGATGAAGGCTGACCCATGCCTTGACCCAGAGCGCATCGGCATTTTCGGCCATAGCATGGGCGGGCACGGCGCCTTGACCCTGCATCTTAAAAATCCAGAGCTATTTAAGACCTGCTCAGCCTTTGCGCCCATCGTTGCGCCTAGCCAGGTGCCGTGGGGCCAAAAGGCTCTGTCGGGCTATCTGGGCGATGATAAAGAGACATGGATGGCCTATGACGCGACGGCTCTGGTGGAGCAATCGCCAAGCAAGGCGCATATCCTGATTGACCAAGGCACGGGCGATCAATTCCTCACCGAGCATTTACGCCCGGAGCTTTTTAAGGCGGCCTGCATGGCGGCGGGGCAAAAACTGACCCTGCGTATGCAAGAGGGTTATGACCATAGCTATTATTTCATGGCCAGCTTTATGGAAGACCATATTCGCCATCACATGGACACATTATAAAATTTAGAAAAGTGGGCGGACATATCGTATTGGGAGCAGATGTGGGGCAACTTTCCGCAATTCCGATATGTCCTATGCCCTAATACATTATCTCATGAGAGTAACGCGAAAGAGCAATTCCGCGCCCCCCATAGCAAATGGGCGGAATAGGTAAAGCCTAAAAACGCAGTTTTATACGCACTTTCTTGCATATGGTAAACGCGCAAGCAACTCAAAATAGAGTTTCATCCCCAAGCTTTCCTTGACCCTTTCTTATTTACGCGCTTTAAGCGCTTTGGATCAGGGGGCTGGGCGATCGCAGATGCTTGCATTTGAGGAAAGTCCGGGCTCCAGAAAAACAGGATGCCGGGTAATGCCCGGCCAGAGAAATCTGAGGGACAGTGCCACAGAAAGGAAACCGCCTTGCTTGCAAGGTAAGGATGAAAGGGTGCGGTAAGAGCGCACCGCGGCTTTGGCAACACGGCCGGCAAGGTAAACCCCATCCGGAGCAAGACCAAATAGGGATAGCATTTGGGGCGTTTTTCCCCTGCTATCCGGGTAGGTCGCGTCAGGTTTATGGCAACATAAATCGCAGAGGAATGATCGTCACTCGCAAGAGGACAGAACCCGGCTTACAGGCCCCCTGATCCCTACAGCCCCGCCCGAATGTGTCAGCAGGTTTATGGTGGCCATTGCTATTTTCAGGCAAATTTGCCATCACCTTATCTCACCCTTAATTTGAAGATTTTTCATGGCCAGTCATAAATTTATCAAAGTGCGCGGCGCGCGTATGCATAACCTTAAAAACGTCGATGTGGATTTGCCGCGCGACAAGTTGATTGTCATTACTGGCCTGTCCGGATCGGGTAAATCGTCGCTCGCCTTTGATACGATTTACGCCGAAGGCCAGCGCCGCTATGTGGAGAGCCTATCCGCCTATGCGCGCCAATTCCTAGAATTACAGCAAAAGCCCGATGTCGATAGCATTGAAGGCCTGTCGCCGGCCATTTCAATTGAGCAGAAAACCACCTCGCGCAATCCGCGTTCCACGGTCGGCACGGTGACGGAAATTTACGACTATATGCGGCTTTTGTGGGCGCGCATTGGCGTGCCCTATTCGCCGGCCACGGGCAAGCCGATTGAGAGCCAGAGCGTCGCGCAAATGGTCGATATTACTATGGCGCTGCCGGCGGGCACAAAGCTTTACATCCTCGCCCCCTTTGTGCGCGGGCGGAAGGGGGAGCATCGCAAGGAGCTAGCCCAGTTCATGAAGGACGGCTTTCAGCGCGCCAAAATTGACGGCGAGTTTTGCCGCATAGAGGACGCCCCTGCCCTTGATAAGAAATTCAAACATGACATTGATATTGTCATTGACCGCATCGTCATAAAGCCCGGATTAGAAACCCGCCTTGCCGATAGTTTTGAAACCGCCCTGCGCCTGTCGGACGGGTTAGCCGTGGCGGAATATGCTGACGAAAGTGCGAAACGCGTTTTGTTTTCGGCAAAATTCGCCTGCCCCGTATCCGGCTTCACCCTGTCGGAAATAGAGCCGCGCCTGTTCTCATTTAACAACCCCCACGGGGCCTGCCCAAATTGTGACGGCCTAGGCAAAGAGCTGCATTTTGACCCGGCCCTCGTCGTGCCAGACAGAACCAAAAGCCTATCTAAGGGCGCGCTTGCCGCATGGCCTAATAAGGCGAGTGGGCTATATATGCAGACCCTCAAAGCCATTGGAAAAGCCTATAAATTCTCCCTCGACACGGCGTGGGAAAAACTGTCTGACGGAGCCAAGGACGTGGTGCTTTACGGCACGCAGGGCGCCAAAATTAAATTCGTCTACCAAGATGAAGGCCGTAAATACGAAACCAAAAAGCCCTTTGAAGGGGTCATCCCCAATTTGGCGCGGCGCTTTCGCGATACGGACAGCACATGGATGCGCGACGAGCTGAGTAAATATCAATCGGACGCCCGCTGCACCGTATGTGAGGGTAAGCGCCTGCGCCCCGAAAGCCTATGCGTGAAAATCGATATGATGGACATTTCCGAAACCGGAGAAATGTCCATTCGCGACGCCCAAGCGCGGTTTGAAAAACTCGGCCAAGACCTATCGCCCAAGGACATGGAAATCGCCGATAGAATCCTTAAGGAAATCCGAGAGCGCCTGACATTTCTTAATGCGGTCGGCCTTGATTATCTTACCCTTGGGCGCGGCTCTGGTTCCCTGTCGGGCGGAGAGAGCCAGCGCATTCGCCTTGCTTCGCAAATTGGCTCTGGCCTGACCGGCGTGTTATACGTGCTTGATGAGCCGAGCATTGGCCTGCACCAACGCGACAATGAGCGCCTGCTTGAAACCCTGCAAAACCTACGAGATTTGGGCAATACGGTGATTGTGGTAGAGCATGATGAGGACGCTATTTTAACCGCTGATTATGTGGTTGATATGGGGCCGCTCGCTGGAGTTCACGGCGGCGAAGTTATTGCGGCCGGCACGCCCGCTAAAATCAAATCAAGCCGCAAATCCCTGACGGCGAAATATCTTACGGGCAAAAAAGAAATCAAAGGCCCGGCCACGCGCCGAGAACCGGACGGGCGCTCCATCACCATTAAAGGGGCGAGCGGCAATAATTTAAAAAACGTCACGGCGGAGTTCCCGCTCGGCCTGATGACTTGCGTTACCGGCGTGTCGGGCGGCGGTAAATCCACCCTTGTGATTGAGACCCTCTACAAGGCGGCGGCGCGTAAGCTCAACAATAATTCCAACAAGCCCATGCCCCATGACAGCGTCGAAGGGTTTGAGCGCCTCGACAAAGTTATCGACATCAACCAATCGCCGATTGGCCGCACGCCGCGCTCTAACCCCGCGACCTATACGGGCGCGTTCACCCCGATACGCGACTGGTTTGCCGGCCTGCCTGAGTCCAAAACCCGCGGCTATAAATCTGGCCGTTTCAGCTTTAACGTCAAGGGCGGGCGCTGCGAGGCCTGCCAAGGCGGCGGCGTCATTAAAATCGAAATGCACTTTTTGCCGGACGTGTATGTCACTTGCGATATGTGCAAGGGCGCGCGTTATAACCGCGAAACCCTGGAGATTAAATTTAAGGGCAAATCCATCGCCGATATTCTGGCGATGAATATCGAAGAAGCGGCGCTGTTCTTTAAAGCCGTGCCAACCATTCGCGATAAACTGGTCACCCTAGAGCGGGTTGGCCTTGGCTATTTGCAAGTGGGCCAGCAAGCCACCACATTATCCGGCGGTGAGGCCCAGCGGGTCAAGCTCGCCAAGGAGCTGTCCAAACGCGCCACGGGCCGCACGCTCTATATTCTTGATGAGCCGACGACAGGTCTGCATTTTGAGGACGTCAATAAATTGCTCGAAGTGCTGCAAGAATTAGTCTCCACAGGCAATACGATGATTGTGATTGAGCATAATCTCGACGTGGTGAAAACCGCCGACTGGATTATCGACATTGGCCCTGAAGGCGGAGATGGCGGCGGAGAAATCGTTGCTATCGGCACGCCGCAAGACATCGCCAAATCCAAGGCAAGCTGGACCGGGCGTTATCTTAAACCGATTTTAAAACGCGACGCGGATCGGGCCAAAGCGCGGCTTAAGGGTAAGGCCTAATCCTAGTCGGCGAACACGTCTGAAATATCCGGCCCGCCGCCCTGTTTTAACTTTGTCACATGCGCGCCGGAAGCCGCGTAGCATAAGGTAGCCACGCTGCCCAAAAGGGTGAGCAAGAACAGCGCAATGCTGCCGCCAATGACCACAAGAGGTGACGTTAATAGGCTTTTAACAAGCGCCATTGCCTCCTCTTCATTCGCCCCTTCAAATTTAGACAGCTCACCGATACTGCCCGTGAAAATCACGCCCATACTGCCATAAATAAGGATTTGCTGTACAATATAGCTAATGAAAAACACAACGATTACGCTTAAAAGAATCCACCAAAAATAGCCCTTTGAACTTGCCCAGCCCTCACCTACGGCGATGCGTTTTTTCAGATAGCTCGTCGCGACAATCGGTTTAACCCGCACGAGTCCGTAGATAAAAAAGCAAAGTGCGGCAATCGCGCCTAGGCCGCCTAAAAGGCCAAAGATTCCTGCTAAGACTCCGCTATCACTTAGCCCAGCGGCGCCAATAAGAATCACAACTACAATCGCTATGGCGAAATAGCCCAAAATTATGACCCCGAATACAATCAAGCCCACTACAATACGCGTAAGGGCAACGCGCCACATATCGCCGTCAAATTTCAAGGGAAAACCTCGCACGTCTTCGTTCGTTAAATACTGCTTAAACATTGCTGACAAAGCGCTAGAGCTTACCAAAAACATGGGTATGGAGATAAGCAGCATAATCGCGGCAAGTTTGAAATAAAACCCCATCATAGACATCACTATCCCCGCGCCATAATCCGCATCGACATTTTCCATCGCTTCAATAAATTCCGGAAACTTTGAAATCATCGGCAGGCACAGTAAAATCGCGAATAAGCTCAGCGCCGTATTTATCAAAGTTTGCCAGCCGACAATCCGGATAAATAATTTGTTTTTAAGCGAAAACGGCAGAAACGTCCCTTGAACGAAGTCATAAGGCGGGCGAGTGTGTGGTGATGGCGTTGTCATAATGTCTCCGGATTAAATTATAATAGTGACTAGCTAAACGGCGCGGCCGGATCATTGCCTTGGTGCCATTTTACCACGTAACTGCCAATGCCTGAAATACATAAGTAGAAAAGTGCGGCAATGGCGGCATAGGCCGTAATTGACAGAACGGCGGCTAAAATCACCAATGGGTTTTTAAGACGCTGCGCGGCGCCCTCTATCATAGCCGTGACATCTGCGCTATCCCCCATCCCGCTCATCGCCGTGGATGCACCCTCGCCAAGCACGGCCATCATGCCGAGTGACATAATGATATTCATCACGATAGATCCGCCAAGCATCACAACAAGATAAGCGCCAAATATTGGCCAAAATTTTCCCTTACTCACGGCCAAAGCGGAGCGTAAACGCGGCTCCCCCTTAAGCACGGATAAACCCGCCGCAGGTAATAACCGCATGGGGTAATATATTATCGCCCCAAGCATGACCAATGTTCCAATTAGCACAAAAATTGCCGCCAAAGCAGATGATATCGCGCCCATAGCAACGGTTATAAAGCCCATAGCAATACTGCCGAGAAAGGTAATCGCCATAAAAATTCCAAAAACCCCAAGCTGGGCTAAAAACACCTTAAACTCATCCCCGCCTAGGGCGATAGGACGGCCGCTATATTCCGTGCCCAAAAGAGTTTTGCGGTGCAAAGCCGCCTCGCCCATAATCCACGTCGCCCACATACCGATTGTTAAAAGTAAATAGCTGGGCCAAATGGATTTCAAAACAGGCTTTAGCGTAGAAAATGTATCACCATCAGGTAAGCCGCCGCCCATTATCATCGCCATATAATCCGTAAGCCAAATTAGATATTGCCCGTAAGCGGGCGCAATAAATGGCAAGGCAATTAATAGGGTAATCACCATAGGCACGGCGGTCCAAAACCAAAGCCTGCGGCCAAACTCCGCCCCGCCGCTGGTTTGAAAGGGCTGGGTTATGGCGGCGCCAAAATCAAATGGTGTGTTCATGGTAATGTCCCTCATTATGCTGGCGTCATAGTGGCAAAAGTCGCGTTTAGATGCAAGGTAGAGATATAGATATACACGCTTTGCCCTTGCCCCCGCGCGCGCCCTGCCTTACATCGCCCCCATGAGAAAAACACAGACCCCAAAACCCGTTCACATTATTGGCGCCGGCCTTGCTGGCTCCGAAGCGGCGTGGCAGATTGCCTCGCGCGGCGTGCCGGTTATCCTCCACGAAATGCGGCCGCTGCGCAAAACCGACGCCCATCAAGGCGAGGACTTTGCCGAGCTTGTTTGCTCCAATTCCTTTCGTAGTGACGATAAATACGGCAATGCGGTGGGTTTGCTGCATGAGGAAATGCGCCTCGCCAATTCTTTGATAATGGGCATGGCGGACATGACCAAATTGCCAGCCGGCGGGGCACTAGCCGTAGACCGTGACGCCTTCGCGGATGCGGTCAGCACGATACTGCGCGCTCACCCGCTCATCACGGTGGAGCTAGGCGAAATTAAGGGCCTTCCGCCTAAATCTTGGGGCCAGACGATTATCGCCACAGGCCCGCTGACCTCTCCGGCTTTAGCTAAGGATATTTTGAAAACTACCGGCGTTGATAGCCTTGCATTTTTCGACGCGATTGCGCCGATTATCTATAAGGACAGCATTAATTTTGACATTGCGTGGATGCAAAGCCGCTATGACAAAAAAGGTCCGGGCGGAGACGGGGCCGACTATATTAATTGCCCGCTCGACAAGCCGCAATATGAGCGCTTCATCGCCGCCCTCGTCGAGAGCGAGCAGACCGAGTTTAAGGACTGGGAGAAGGACACGCCCTATTTTGAAAGCTGCCTTCCGATTGAAGTTATGGCGACGCGCGGCATTGAGACTTTGCGCTGGGGGCCGATGAAGCCCGTGGGCCTCACCAACCCCCATGACCCGCTGGTCAAATCCCACGCCATCGTGCAATTGCGCCAAGATAATGCGCTCGGCACGCTGTATAATATGGTCGGGTTTCAAACCAAGATGAAATATGGCGCGCAGGCGGAAATCCTCAAAACTATTCCGGGGTTAGAAAACGCGGTCTTTGCTCGCCTTGGCGGCATCCACCGCAACACATTTATCAATTCTCCGGAGTTATTAAACGGTCAATTACAATTAAAAGGCCGCAAGGATTTGCGCTTTGCCGGACAAATTATGGGCGTCGAAGGCTATGTGGAAAGCGCCGCCCTTGGCCTGATTGCCGGCCGCTACGCCGCCGCGCAGGCTCTCGGCAATGTGGCCGCCCCGCCGCCGCGCACCACGGCCATGGGCGCTTTGATAGAGCATGTCACCGGCGGCTTTATGTCCGGATCAAAGGCGAAGTTTCAGCCTATGAACGTCAATTTCGGCCTGTTCCCGCCGATTGAGGGCATCGTCTATAAAGGCCCGAACGGCGAACGTATGCGCGGGAAAAGCAAAGTCCGCCACCGCAAAGCGCTGTTTGCCAAACGGGCCTTAGTTGACATTAAGGGCTGGGTTTAGTGCTATCCAAAAGCAGGATGACATTGAGCGTATAATTATCCTCAAGCGCGGTTCCCCATGATTGAGCACCGGTCACCACTATTGCCAAGGTTCCGCCGTCCGTCACGCCGATTGCGTAAGGCGTCGCGCTAAGCAAATAATCATTTCCGTCTTTCGCCAGCCTCTCGCGCCACTTTGCAAAGTCAAACCGCGCCACTTCTTTTCCGCCAAGCGATACAATTATGACAGTATTATTCGACGACTTTATCGTATAAGCAGAATTCGCATTTTCCTCATCCGTCCAACGCTTATGCACATTATATCGCCCTAAAAATCCATCGTAATTTGAAACGTCAACAATACCCTCTATCGCTTTAAACTTTGGCTGAACCGGCCCAGCATTATTCATTCTCAGCCGCCGCGCAATTCTATCGTTAAATGTCCAGCGCGTTACTTCCGTTTCGCCTTCCGTCTCAAACAATTCATCCCCTTGCGAAAACTGCGCCCGCACCCATTTTTCCTCCCCGTGCTGGTAGAGATATTTCATGCCGGAGAGTTTACGGTGCGCGCTTTCATCGGGAACCTTAATATCAATAGCGGGCTTGATAAAACCGTCCGCGCCGCGCAAATCCATCGCCGCGATAGCGTCCATCACGCGCGCTTTTTGATTGATATTGGATAGACCCACTGCGCCCCATGGCCCAATAGAACAGACCGCAAAGAGCAGCGCCGCAAAGCTTGGGATAAGCCGTAAATCCGGCCCGCTCTTACGGCGCACAATATACCAAGCCGCAACAACTAATGCCCAAATCACGCCGATGACCAAAAGATAGCGCTTCATGGTTAAGCCATGCTCGCCTATGCGAATAGAGGTCGAAATCGCCAGCAATATCGCCGCCGGTATCATCGCCCAAAACCAAACCGCTCGGAAAGTTTTGGCGAGCCATTTTTCGCGAATAAATGGCGGGTCTAATATCAACCATGTCAGAGTGCCGATGATTAAAAACGGCGTCACCAGTAATGCGGTTTCGCCGTCCGGCAGCGCGCCATTGCTAATAATTTTCACCAAATAGGCGAGCAATATCACCGCAAATATCAGCACAAGCGGCGCCAGCAGCCATACGCCCATAAAGGCAATCGCCCGCGAGATAAAACTAGGATTACGCAGGCTGTCATCGAGCTCTGTCCTAGGGTCGGCAATGGTCGACATCCAATAGAGCGGCGCAAGGCCTGACAGGGCGATAGGCATGAGCCAATCAAAGGCGAGGTCTTTAATATTAAAACCAAATAGTTTTTTCATCGCCTCGACAATAAACATAAGCCCAAGGGCAAATAGGATTGACCCTAAAACCGTAAAGATAACCCCGGTCCATATCCGGTGGGTGAAATCCCAAATTTTGACGTTTTTAGTGGCATCATCCCCGCGCCGAAAAAATGGCGCACTGCCGAGATACAGCACGGCGGCAGTAATCGCCATCCACGGATTAAACCGCAAAGCTTCGTGGAAATAACAGGCAAGCAAGGCCAGTAAAACCGCGCCTATATGTAAAAGCTTTGACGCCGGTTTTTCGCGCCCTTCATTGGCCAGTGAAAATATTAGCGACACATAACCCGCAAGCACTGGGCCGGAATAAAGCCGCAAAGCCTGCGCGTAATCGGGCCTAGTCTGGATACAATATAAAACCGCGATGGTAAGCAATACCGCCATAAGCACAGCAAGCGGAAAGCGCTTAAACACCGTAGTTAGGTCATCACTTAATTTTTCAGATGGGTTTATATCGGGCATATTATATCCAATTGCTGTGGTTAGTTATTCTGGTTTACGGGCGATTGCGCCACGATAATTTCAAAGTTCTCATCCGCTAGGCCAATGAGCATGGCATTGCCGTAGCCATCGACTTTAAACACGCCGTAATCCGCGTCTTCAAAAGCCTCCGCCGTGCCCTCTTCAAAAAAGTAACGCGCGCCACCATAAGGAGCGCGACTATTATCAGTAAATTTCATAGTGATTACGTCTTTATGTTCGCGCGCCGCTTGGTCACTGAGACGCAAAAAACTGCCGACGCCATTTTCGTCAAGGCTGAGCACGGCTATGCCCTTTGGTGGCAATTCATCATCGCCTTCAACTTTCGGGCGAGCGCTTTGCGCATAAGCCAGCGCCATAAAATCCCCCTGCATAAAAGCGCGCGGATCAACGGGGCGCAGGGGGAGCAGCACTTGATGCGGACTTAAGCGGAGAAACTCCATCGCCTTTATATGGTTAGTAAAATAGCCGAGCATAAACACAAGGCCCGCCGCGATCACGCCCATTCGTAATATTTTCATCTTCATGATATCGCCTCCAACTTATTACTCTTGCGGGCAAATATTGCCCAAATGCCAAGAAATATCGCGCCGGTCACCGCCAGTAATATCGACTTATTAAGCAGGCTTATCGACATCTCGTAATAGAACATGGTGAGGAAATAAATTTGCAACAATACCCCGACTATGGCGAGGGAGCGCGAGCCTAATATATAGCCCGTGACAATGGTCAACAAAGCCGCCGCCCCGCCTAGCGGCATTAGCGCCATGGCGAGGGTTAGCGGGATAAGCGCAAATAATGGCGGGCGCAGGCTCTGTGATTTGGTCACGCGGTTAAGATAGATAATCGCGGCGAGCATAATCGCCATGGAGGCCAGTATTTGTGCCCATGGGTGGGGGGGGTGAAAGTCTGGACCGTTATAATACAGAGCCTTACTGCCCCAAAAAATTGCGAAAATCACAGGTGACACAAGGAAAGCAGAGCCCGCCGCATCGTAAAGCCTTTTGCCGAAGGGCTGGGTTAATAGGCCTATGCCCAGCGCGGTGCAGATAAGGCTCATCATGATAAAGGGCATGGGGACGCGCCAGAAAAACAGCAAAAACGCAAGCGAGCCGGTAATGCCCGCCGCCATCAGAAATTCCATAATCCGGTCACGTACTAAAAATAGCGTCAAAGTCGATACGCCCATGGCCGCAATGCCTAGGCCGGCTTCCTCACCGTCAATCATCAGGATAATACCGCCAAGCAAAACCATGCCCCCGGAGAGTATCACAGTATTGAGCATGTGGCGGGCGAACATATGATCGGTTTTGCGGCGCAAAAACACGCCGGCGCCGTAAATAGCCGCGCCAAAAACCGCCACGGCGGGCGGGCTGTCTACCGAAAGAACCACGGCGAGCAGGAAGCCAAAAAACAAAATGCCCATAATCGCAGTGAGCACCCCGCCTATGCCAAGAAACATATCAATATACCATGGGGTCGGGGCCTGCGTATTGGCCAAAAGGCTCTCCCCAAGGGCCGCGCTATCGACGTCAATATGGGCGGCTAAATCAATTGTGGTTTTCGCGGCAATATCATCGTCAAGGATTGGCGTATCATCTTCGGGCCGTTTACTGCGCCTTTTGCCAAAGCGTTTATTGAAATAACCCAGCGCAAAGGCGAGCGCGGTCGTCACCCCGGCAAACCACAAAAAGACCGTAAGAAAGCCGCCTACGTCATCAAAACCATGCGCCGTGAACACTTTAAGCCCGAGCTGACCCGCCATGGTGCTAATCCCGAATGCGGCGAGCGAGAGCGTGGCTACGCTCGGTTTATATTTATACAGATAGGCGGTCAGAGCGCCGATTAGGCTGATAGACAGCAAAGAGAGTATCATATGGCCACCATCGCGGCCAAAGTCCCAAAACCCTTCGGTAAAGCCGATAAAGGCAAAGAGTATCGCCCCGAAAATCAGTAAAAGACGAAACCACTCAACGCCGACTTTATCCTTTTTGATAAACCAATCATAGAGCACTAGCGCCCCAACACATTCCGCCGCGAGCCAAACATGCAAAGCATTACCGGTAAAGTCACCATGGAAATGCCGCACACCTTCATTGATAAAGGCAAAACAAGCGATACAGGCAATGATAAGCCAAACCGCCCAATGGCCATGGCTTTTGGAGGCGACGACAAAGGGCACGGTCAGCATGGCCCAGAGAACAAATGGCGTATAAATGGCCACGGGCGTTTGGTAAATCTGCCCAAATACGGCGAGAAACACTCCGGTCAATATGGTCGCGCCAATGCCAAAGGCGCGGGCGGGCGGGCTATCAAGGCGCAAGACGAGCCAGCCTAAAACGCAAGCGGCAATGGCGGCCGCGACAAGGCCCAATTTATGCATCGGGGCTATATCCGCCCAATTATAGGCAAAGAAAAACATAATGCCCGAGAGCACATGCCCTACCCCAAGCGCGAGCAGCGCGGCCAGCGACCACTTCATCCAAGCGGGGCCGTCGCGGAAAAATCCTAGGGCCGAAGAATAATGGCTGCGGTCAATGACCCCGCCCTTGATAAAGCCACGAAGGTCATCGCCCTCAACGTGCGTTGGGGTATTAGGGCCAGTTTTCGTCATAGACTCACCTCTGTTTTTTAAAGCCTAGCCGTAAGCACGGCGCGCATCAAGCGCATCTGCTTGGCGAGCGGGCCGTAGGACACGGGCGCTTCTAGCGGTTTAAAGCCGCCGCTCATTTTGGACAGATATTTAGGCACAAGCGCGCCGTAAGCGAGGGCGGGCATAATCTCTGCGGGAATTTTTCCTAGGCCATCGCGCGCGCGGGCGTGGGCATCCCGCGCGGCGTCGGTAATGTCGGTAAATTCTAACCCCGACAACATGCCAGTTTGGTAATATTTAAACGCCCGCGCCAGTCCGATAAGCCCCCACGCCGTGCCCGCCTCGAGTATCGCGTCGGTTTGCTGGGCCGATAGGTGCAGCTTCGGCGCGGCCATGCGCGCGGCGATTTGCATAAGCTGGCCTGACGTGGCCGCGCTATAATCAATCGCCGCCGCTATCGTGGCAAAGGGGCGCGGGTCGAGGTCACGCTCGCGCCCGTCAATCAGCGCGTCAATCCATGCGCGCGGCGCGGCGGCGGTTTTAATATGGGCGCTAAGCGGAGCGGCGACTTCGTGCTGACGTACGGGTTTGCCCTCATATATTTCGCCGATAGCCTCGCGCCACCATTGATAACGGATAGCGCCAATCATCGGCTCGGAGACATATTCGGGGATTTTCGCTAGCTCGGCGTGAAAACCGTAAAGGGTCAAAAGGCGACCCCGCGCGCCAGCGTCAGCAAAAAGCGCCGCGCGGTACCGGTCCGGGTCTTTGTTTTTAACAGAATCAATAAATGTAAGGACGGGAGCCATAATGTTTGATAGTATAGATGGGAGTAAAATTCACTAGAAAAGAAAGAGGACTGATTATGAAACTTCTATCGCGTTTCGCGGCCATTGCCGCATTATTTACTGCGGCAAGCCCCGCATTTGCCCACCATGCGGAGAGCGGAGCCAGTACAGCGCAAACCGTTTTACATTGGCTCGCTAATCCCGTTCACGCAGTGCCTGTTCTCGGCGCACTCGTCCTAGCGGCCTACGCCGTAAAATCCCGCCGTCAGCGCGGTTAAAGGAGACTTATTATGTTTGATAAATTGATTTCAAAACTCGACACGGCGTCAGCCCATTGCGACATTCCTTGCGGCATTTATGATCCGCAGCCTGCCCTGTATCACGCCCTGTCTACCGTGCGCCAAATGGACATTTTGATTGGCCTAAAAGACAAGGAAATGAATGTACACACGGCCATGCAAGTCGCCCGCAACACAGCGGAAAAAGACAAGCAGGCGGAAAAGGTCAAAGCCGAAATTCGCATCATTTGGGGCGATTTCATCAAAGGTGATAACCTTAAAAACAATCCAAAGGCCCATGACCTTACCCATAAGATTATGATGAAGGCTTCATCGTGTAAGCAGGATTTGCACCGCGAAGATGGCGAAGCGCTTGTCGAATTGTGCAATGAATTTGCGGAAATGTTTTGGGCTATGAAAGGCGTTAAAACCAAGCGCGTTACCGCCCCCTACGCTCCGGCCCTTGAAGTTGTCTATCCGGACCTTTAAGGCGCGCAATGTTTAAGCTAGTCAAGGTCACGGGCGATAGCATGTCCCCTAGCCTTGAGCATGGCGACATTGTTCTCACCGTAAAAACAAAGCCTCAAGCGTTACGCTTGGGGCTTATTTATGTCATCAACCATAGTGATTTAGGCCGCATTATAAAGCGTGTCAGCGCTATGAATGGTAATCGCTATCTCTTAGCAGGTGATAATCCCGCTTCCACCCCCAGCGCCGTTATCGGCCCCGTAGAGGGCGCGCGCATAAACCGGCGCGCTATCGCCGCATTAGGCTCCCAAGGCTTTCGCAGATTATGACTCGCTGGACGGGCCACTGCGATTAACGCCAAGCGCTAGTAGGAGCGGCGACGCGACGAAGATAGACGAATAGGTCCCGACAAATACGCCCCATATCATCGCAAAGGAGAAGCCGCGCAAACCGGCTCCGCCCAAAACATAAAGCGATAGCAAGGCGAGAAGCGTCGTGACAGAGGTCAAAATCGTCCGTGATAGCGTGTCATTAATCGACAGGTTTAGCACTTCACCGAGCGGTCTTTTCTTATATTTTCGTAGATTCTCCCTGATGCGGTCATAAACAATCACCGTATCATTGAGCGAGTACCCCACAATCGTCAAAATCGCCGCGACAATAGCCAGGCTAAACTCCATTTGTGTTAAGGAAAACACCCCAATTGTCAGGGTCACATCATGGGCCAGAGCCAATACCGCGCCGAGGGCAAATTGCCACTCAAACCGAATCCAAATATAGATAAGCACCATAGAGAGAGCCGCAACAACGGAAATAATCCCCTTACGGCGTAGCTCGCCCGACACTTTAGAGCCCAGCACGCTGGAACTCATTTGATCAAGCTTTACGCCGAAATTTTCAGACAGGGCGGCTTGCACTTTGGTCAGCGCGTCCTGTTGCACCTGCGCATCATCTTCGCCCTCAGCCGGGGTTTGGCGCGGGAAGGATAGACGCACGCCCGGAATGTCTTGATTAGGACGCGAAATGGTTTGCACCTGCACGTCGCCAACATTGAGGGAATTGCCGAGGGTTCGAATCGCGTCAACATCGGGGGTTTCCTCCATCGGAAACTCAATCACCGCGCCGCCGACAAAATCGATGCCGTAATTAAGCCCGCGCGTGGAGAACAAGAATATCGACGCGATAATCGCTATCACCGACAAAACCGCCGCAACCATCCGCATGCCGATAAAAGGCACTTTAGACGCGCTAGGCAGGAAACGAACTAATGAAATATCGCGCATGGCAATCTCCTAAATCGGGCTTAAATCGGGAGCGTCTTAGGACGCGCGCGCTTGTGCCAAAGGGACGTAAACAGGCGGGCCACGACCACGGCGGTAAATACCGACATAACGATGCCAATCGCCAAGGTCACGGCAAAGCCGCGAATGGGGCCGGAGCCTACAAAATAAAGGGTCAGGGCCGCAATCAGTGTGGTGATATTAGCATCAAGGATGGGTGCTAGGGACAAGCGGTAGCCCGTATCAATAGCGTTTAATGGTGGACGCCCGTTGAGCGTTTCCTCTCGGATACGCTCAAAAATCAGTACATTAGCATCCACGGCCATACCAATGGTCAGGATAATCCCCGCAATCCCCGGCAGGGTCAGAGTCGCGCCAAATATAGACAGGGCGGCGGCAATCAGAATAATGTTGAAGCTGAGGGCTAGGTTAGCAAATAGACCAAAGCGGAAACCATACATCAGGAACATAAACGCCCCAACGCCGAGCAGGCCAATCGTCGCGGCAAATTTACCGGCATTGATAGAGTCTTCCCCAAGCTCCGCACCAACCGTGCGCTCTTCGGTGATTTTAAGCTTGGCCGGCAAGGCGCCAGCATTGAGCAAGAGCGACAGCTCACGGGAGCTTTGCGGAGTAAAACTACCCTCAATAAAACCGGAACCGCCAAGAATAGCGCCGTTAATGCGCGGCGAAGAAATCACCACATCATCAAGGATAACTGCAAAGCGCTCTCCCTGATGCTCGGAGGTTGTCTTGCCAAAGGCGCGCGCGCCCTTTGCGTTAAAGGTGAAGTTCACAATCGGGTAGCCGCCGGTCGGGTGGATACCTTCGCTGGAGGACTTTAAATCTTCGCCGGTAACTTCGGGGCGCGAATAGACAATAATCGGCTGGCCAGTTTCTTCGTATAAAAGCTTCGTGCCGTAAGGCAATTGATCATGCTCTATCGCGGCGCGCAGGGATTCCGTATCATTGCTATCCTTATGCACCAAATTAAAGGTCATATTGGCGGTTTTTTGAATCGCGGATTTAATCGCGCCAACATCTTTGGCCCCCGGAACCTGCAATAAAATACGGCTCTTACCCTCGCGGGCCAGTGTCATTTCGGTTGTGCCGGTCGGGTCGATACGGGTGCGCAGCGTATCAATCGACTGGTCAATCGTGCGTTTTGTAATGTCTTCTATATAGGCTTCGGATGGGGCAATACGAAAGCCCGTCGCTCCAACCTTCTGAATATCAAGGCTTTTTGGCCCGCCAATCGTGTTCTGACCAATCGGAGTCGCCAGTTCTAAAAGCAGCTTAAAGCCCTCTTCAAACTTTTCCGGCTTATTGATTTTACCGGTAATCACATTGCCATCAGCCTTTAGGCCGGAGACGAGGATACGCGCGGGCCGCAGGGCTGGCTTAACCGCCTTAAGCTCATTATCAATGACGCGGCTCATCACGTCATCCATATCAACTTCGAGCAGTAAATGCGCCCCGCCCTGTAGATCCAGTCCAAGATTGATGGTTTCTGACGGCAAAAAGCCCGGCATGTTATCACGCGCATCTTGGGTCATGACATTGGGCATGGCAAAGAGCAGGCCAATCACCAAGGCTCCGATAATCATGAAAATTTTCCAGCGGGAAAAATATAGCATAGTCGTCTCTTTATAAAGTGGTCAGAGTGAAAGCAGGATTATTTTTTAGCCTTAGGCTTTTTCTTCCCAGCGTCTGCGCGGTCATTGGCCGGCTCTGGCCGTCCGCGCACATCAGCGATAGCGGCGCGGAGCATTTTAATACGCACACCTTCAGCGATTTCGATAGTGAGCTCGTCATCGGCGGCCTTAACCACTTTACCCAAAATACCGCCATTCGTGACGATATTATCGCCGCGCGTTACGGTTTGCAGTAGCGCCTGATGCTCTTTAGCGCGCTTTTGTTGCGGGCGGATTAGCAGGACATAGAAAATACCAAAGATAAGTATTAGCGGCATAATGTTCATAAATCCGGCGCTGGGCGACGGGGCGGCTTGCATGGCAATTGAGAGCATAATCTATTCCTATTTATCTTTGTTATGGGCCGCGAATCCATAGGACTGCATTCGCGCGTTAAGCTTGATTATCCTATATAAGCCCCGCCGCGCTGATTGCAAATTAAAAGGCCGCCTGACAGGGTCGGGCGGCCTTATTATTATAAATTTTGAAAACGCTTAGTTGGCGCAATGGCCCTCGGGCAATGTCAAAGCTTGGCCCGGCGATAAAATGCCGCCCCTAGCAATGCCGCTTGCACTAGCAATGCCCATAACGCTTGAGCATGTGGAGCGCGAAATCGAGGACAATGTGTCACCCGGTAATACGCGGTAAATGTTCGTTGCGCCCGGAATAGCCGTGACCGTGCGAATAACTTGCGCGGCCTGAGTAATAACAGGACTAGCAACCGGCGTTTCAACATAGCTTGTCGCAACAGCGCCCGGAATGGTCAGGCTCTGGCCAATGCTAATCGCGCTAGAGGTCAGATTATTGGCGTTCATAAGCTCTGAAACCTTAATGCCGTTACGTGTTGCGATATTATATAGTGTATCGTCCTTCACCACGTTATGCAGTGATGCGGCGCTAGCCGCTGGGGTGTAAGATGATGTGTAGGTCGCCGTTGGACTCTCATAAGTATAGGTCGTATTGGCGGCGGCAATAACTTTGCCTTGCGTGGCCGGAAGGGGCGTATCGAAAATTTCAACGTCCATAATCGGCGTTTCCGTAACAATCGCGCTGTCAGAATAGACAGGCGTGTAATTAACCGCAGGGATGAGGGAGGACGCGGCAATCGCTTCCTCAACTGATGAATAGGTCTTGGCCATCGGGTAATCCGTGGCTTGGGCGAAAGCTGGCGCGCTTAGGGCAAGCGCGGCGGCAGAAATAAATAGGGGCGATAAGCGGACCATAAGTCCCTCCATTGGTTGCAATATTACCAATATGTGAAGCCTTATGGTTAAATCTTAGTGAAGACTTATAGGATTTTTGATTTACAGAATTTTAGACTTTCCGGGCTCTAAGGGGGCAAGCGGGGTCTTGAACACGGTCTTTTCCTCTATATCGGCAAAGCTTTTGGTCAGCACGGTCAGCATATCATCCATGACGCAGACCAAACGGCCGCCATTTTTAAGCTGGCCGAGCAAGGTCACGGGCCGCACGCGCAGGCCCGCCGTAATGATAATGGCGTCAAACGGCGCTTGCCCGCGCCAACCATAGCGCCCGTCACTATGGCGGGTGACCACATTGGCACATCCCTGCCCGCGCAATGTTGCCTTTGCGCTATCGGCTAGAGTTTTGTAACGCTCAACAGAATAAACCCGCGTGCAAAGCGCGCTGAGAACCGCCGCGTGATAGCCGCTCCCCGTGCCAATTTCTAAAACTTTTTCGCCGCCGGTCAAAGCCAGCGCCTGGGTCATCGCCGCAATCGTTAGCGGCGCCGCAAGCGTCTGACCGCACGCAATCGGCACGGCGCGCTCATCATATGCAAAGTCGCTATGCTCTTGGGCGATAAAGGCGGCGCGGGGCAAAAGCTCCATGGCGCGCAAGACATTAGTGTCGGAAATCCCCGCCCTGCGCAGGCGCAATATCATATCAATGCGGGCTGGGTTCACGGCTTACTTAATAAGTGTCACGCCGCCCATATAGGGCACAAGCGCATCTGGAACGGTGATAGAGCCATCGGCGTTTTGGCAATTCTCTAGCACCGCAACAAGCGTGCGCCCGACCGCTAGGCCAGAGCCATTGAGCGTATGGACAAAGCGGTTATCCTTCTCGGCATGTTTATAGCGCGTGTTCATCCGCCGCGCCTGAAAGTCTCCGCAATTGGAAATCGAGGATATTTCGCGGTATGTGTTTTGACTCGGTAGCCACACTTCGATGTCAAAGGTGCGGCGCGCGCCAAAACCCAAATCGCCCGTGCATAGCTCTACCACGCGGTAGGGCAGATCAAGCCGTTTTAGCACTTCCTCGGCGCAGGTTAGCATGCGTTTATGCTCCGCTTCGCTGTCTTCGGGTTTTACCACGGAGACAAGCTCGACCTTATTAAACTGATGCTGGCGTATCATGCCCTTTGTGTCACGGCCCGCAGATCCGGCCTCTGAGCGAAAACACGGCGTGTGCGCGGTCATGCGGCGCGGCAGGCTATCGGCGCTTAAAATCTGCTCGCGCACAATATTGGTCAGGGACACTTCGGCGGTCGGGATGAGGTAATGCTCCCCCGTGGTTTTATAGAGGTCTTCCTCAAATTTTGGCAATTGCCCCGTGCCGTAGAGCGCCTTATCCCATACTAAAAATGGCGGGCTATGCTCAACATAACCGTTCACATCCGTCTGCAAATCGAGCATGAAGGCGGCGAGCGCGCGGTCTAGGCGCGAGAGTAGGCCCGACAATACCACAAAGCGGCTACCGCTCATTTTGGCGGCGGATTCAAAATCCATCATGGCGAGGTCTGCGCCCAAATCATCATGGGCTTTAACCTCAAAATCATAGCTTATCGGCGTGCCAACTTTGCGCAATTCAATATTGCCGTCTTCGTCTTCGCCCTCTGGCACATCAGCGAATGGCAGGTTTGGCAAGCCCGCTAGCAAATCGTGCAATACGGCTTTCTCGCTATCAATCTGCGCGCCAATGGCGGCGATGATATTTTTTGCGCCCGCGACTTCGGTCTTAAGGCGCTCGGCCTCTTCCTTATCGCCGCGCCCCATGGCCGCGCCGATTTGCTTGCTCGCGACGTTGCGCGCCGCTTCTGCGTCTTGTTGCACCTTTAGGGCGGCGCGCACAATCGTATCGCGCTCTAATATGCGCGGAGTTTGCGGCTCCATGCCGCGTTTGGCCCATAATTTATCATAGGTTTCAGCGTCTTGGCGTATGGCTTTAATGTCGTGCATAATAGGCTCTTATACTGTTTAGCGTTCAAATTTCATAAATTTGAGTTTGCGAGGAATGTCCGCGTCAGGGCCGAGGCGGCGTTTCTTATCTTCGATGTAATCGGCGAAATTGCCCTCAAACCATTCCACATGACTATCGCCTTCATAGGCTAGGATATGGGTGGCAATCCGGTCAAGGAAGAAGCGATCATGGGAGATAATGACCGCGCAGCCGGCAAATTTCTCTAGCGCCACTTCAAGGGCGGAGAGGGTCTCGCGGTCAAGGTCATTGGTCGGCTCATCGAGCAGGAGCAGATTGGCCGGCTTGGTCAGCATTTTGGCCAGATGGACGCGGTTGCGCTCCCCGCCCGATAATTTGCCGACATTTTTTTGCTGGTCCGTGCCCTTAAAATTAAACGCGCCGACATAGGCCCGTGACGGTACATCGCCGCGCGGCCCCATGGATATCACGTCGAGGCCGTCGGAAATCGCTTCCCAAACATTCTTAGTCGGGTCGAGGGCGTCGCGGCTCTGGTCAACATAGCCAAGCTTAACCGTATCGCCGACGCGAAAACTGCCCTCATCGGGCTGTTCGTCGCCGGTAATCATCTTAAACAAAGTCGTCTTACCGGCGCCGTTCGGCCCGATAACGCCGACAATGCCGCCGGGCGGCAGGCTGAAGGTTAAATCTTTAATCAGCACTTTATCGCCAAAGGCCTTAGAGACGTTTTTACACTCCACCACCACATTGCCGAGACGGTCAGCAATAGGAATGCGGATTTCCGCCACGCCCACGGTTTCGCGCTCGGCCTCGTCGCGCATTTCATTATAGGATTTAATCCGCGCCTTGGATTTGGTCTGGCGCGCTTTCGGGGAGGAGCGTATCCATTCTAGCTCGCGCTTTAAGGCGCGCTCTTTGGCGTCCCCTTCTCTGCCCTCTTGCTTCATGCGCTTAGATTTCGCGCCAAGCCAAGAGGAGTAATTCCCCTCATGCGGATGGCACTGGCCACGGTCAAGCTCTAGGGTCCAGTCCGTTAGATTATCAAGGAAGTAACGGTCATGGGTAATCAGGATAATCGCGCCGGCGAATTTCTTTAAATAGTTTTCAAGCCAAGCCACGGTCTCCGCGTCAAGGTGATTGGTCGGCTCATCCATGAGCAGTAAATCAGGCTTGGACAGCAAGAGCTGGCAAATCGCGACGCGGCGCGCCTCACCGCCGGACAGATTATCCACGGGCCAATCCTTTGGCGGGCAGCGCAAGGCCCCCATAGCCATTTCGATTTTGCTGTCAATATCCCACGCATCGCGGCCATCGACCTTCTCTTGCAGAGCGGTCATTTCTTCCATTAGCTCGTCGGTATATTCCTCGGCCATTTCCATAGCCACGGCATTATAGCGGTCAAAGATTTGCTTGTCTTCACAGCCAATAATCACGTTTTCCCAAACATTTTTCGACATATCAAGGCGCGGCTCCTGCGGGAGGTAGCCAATCTTTGTGCCCTTCGCGGCCCAATGCTCGCCGGTAACATCGCTATCGACGCCAGCCATAATCTTAAGCAAGGTAGATTTACCGGAGCCATTAACCCCGACCATGCCAATTTTCGCGTCCGGATAAAACGACAAATGCACATTGTCGAGTATGGTCTTATTGCCAAACTTCTTGGACAGACCGTCCATATGATAAATGAATTCACGCGCCATTTTAGGCTCCTAGCAATCATGGGTAAATAGGTTTACCGCGATATGCCTTGGCAGGCGCAAAATAGCAAGGGCGCAGGGCTATTCCGCAAGCGGTTTTTGCGTCCACGCGACATAGGTAACAGGTAGCAAAGAGAGGCAATAGATTATCAGGCCCAGCATGGTTATCATATCCGCGCGTGATAAACTTAACGCGTGTAAGTCAACATTGGAAAAACGCATCAATAAAACGCCGCCAAACACAGCCAGTGTTAGGGCGAAGAAAACAGTCTTGAAAGCAAATGACTCCGCCTTATGTTTTAGGCGCATTTCCCACTCATCAAGGTTTTTATCGGTGCGGGTTAGGGTATTCATAATTCTACCAAATATCAAAGGCAGCAAGCATGCGAAAATAATGACAGTCCCAAGGGTTTTCTGCCCCTCGGTTAAATGAAGCTTTTCAAAGGATGCAAATATCGGCACGCTTATCAAAGCAAGACTTGTGAACACCCGAAGGCGCAATAATGCACTCCGCGTCAAAGCGCCCTCGGTAATACGGACTTTATTGTAAAAAGCATTTAGCATATGGCTCTCCTATTGTTTCTATTGTGCTACGCGCCGCTTATTGCGCTGCGCGGCTGGCGGCGAGTTCTTCGGCTAGGGTTTTGAACGGGCGGGGGGAAAAGGCCATGTCGATTGGCACCCCGAAAACCTCGGCGAGCTTAAAGGCTAGCTCTAGGCTGGCATTATAGTCTCCCCGCTCTAAATATCCGATAGTTTGGAAATTCACCCCAACGGCGTCGGCCAATTCCTTGCGGGAAAGGCCCTTTTCCGTTCTCAACATTTTAATGCGATTATGTATCATATTATTGTATATACACAACATATCGTTACATGTCAACAGCTATACAAATTACATCCTTAGAACTGAAGCCGTTTAAGACTACGTCGCAAAACTTAGCGGCAATCCAAGCATGAGTAAGGGAAAGTTAACAGCAATCCTTTAGACACAGAACAAATAACAATGGGAATGGCCGGGATAAAATGAATAGTTTAGCGCTTACCATTTCGCAGCCACGACAATCCCCGCGCTCTCTTTCCAGGCAATGTTTTTGCCACCATCTTATCCTCCGCTGGCCCCTGCTATTATGAGTATTTCACTGGGGACGCCAATGCCTATGCAGGCCTTATGGCGGAATTGCACCGCATCAACGAAATCAAGCCCCTTGGCGCGGTTCAATATCACGGGGTCTTACTCGACATGTACGAAAATAGCGCTCGGCGCGTCGGCGGCATTTCCGCCATGCCAAGCATTCATTGCGGCTCTACCTTGCTAATACTCATAACGTTTTGGCGCGCGCCCTGTCCCGCCTATTACTGAGCGGCTTTGCCGTTATCATATTTGTTGGTTCAGTTTTACTCGCCTGGCATTATGCGGTCGATGGTGTGCTCGCCATCATTATGGCTTTCGCCTGTTGGCGTGCGGCGGGTTGGATATTACAAAAACTAGTCCCGCCTATGCCGGCCACGCCTAGCCCTAGTTAATCTTTCACAGCGCAAAACAGGTTTACCCTTGCCACAGGCAATAGCCGCTTTATCCTAGGCCTTTAACGGAGGTGGACGTGTTATGGCGCTTGTAGGTATTGACTTAGGGACGACCAATTCTTTGATTTCGGTTTTCACCGATGACGGGCCGCAGCTAATCCCTAATGCACTTGGCCGCGTCCTCACCCCTAGCGCCGTCGGCCTGTCCGATGACGGCGAAATGATTATCGGAGAGGCGGCGAGAAACCGCCTGGTTAGCCACCCGGATAAAAGCTATGCCCGCTTTAAACGCTATATGGGCGCCAACCGCGAATTTAAGATGGGCCGCAAAAGCTACCGCGCCGAAGAGCTGTCCGCCATGGTGTTGCGCAGCCTAAAGGATGACGCCGAGCGCCACCTTGGCACTAGTGTCGAGCGCGCCATTATCTCCGTCCCCGCCTATTTCAATGATGTGCAGCGCAAGGCCACCTATGCCGCCGGCAAATTGGCAGGCCTGACAATTGAGCGTCTTATCAATGAACCGACGGCGGCGGCGCTAGCTTACGGCCTGAATATGAAGGATGATGAGAGCACATTTCTTGTGGTCGATTTGGGCGGCGGCACATTCGATGTGTCCATATTAGAAATCTTTGAGGGGGTGATGGAAGTGCGTTCCTCCTCCGGCGATGCGTTTTTAGGCGGCGAAGATTTCACCGATAAAATCTTTGAGCATTTCGCCGAGCAAATTGGCAAGCCGTTTGCAAAAATGGGCGATAAAAAGAAAAGCCTGCTGCGCGATTTGGCTGACAAAGCCAAGGTGCAGCTGAGCAGCGCCCAAGAAGCGGGGGTGAACTTCAACGGTCCCAAAGGCATGATAAAACTGTCCCTCACCCGCGAGAAATTTGACGAAATTTGCGCGCCCCTCGTCAAGCGCCTACGCCAGCCTATACAGCGCGCCATTATGGACGCCGGCCTGCGCGCCGCTGATATTGACCGCGTGATAACCGTCGGCGGAGCCACGCGCATGCCGATTGTGCGCGCCACGGTGACCCGCCTGCTTAAACTGTTCCCCGAGCATAGCCTTGACCCCGACCATGTAATTGGCCTTGGCGCGGCGGTGCAAGCGGGGTTGCTTGACCGCCATGAGGCGCTAGAGGACATTGTGATGACCGATGTGTCGCCCTTTACCCTCGGCACGGAAATCGCCATTGAAATCGGCACGGGAAATTATGAGGCCGGGCATTTTCAGCCCATCATCGAGCGCAACACGGTTATCCCCGTCAGCCGCGTTGTCACCAATTCCACCATTAATCCGGGGCAAAAAGAATTGCTTTTGCAAATCTACCAAGGCGAGTCGCCCCATGTGGTTGACAATGTCCTGCTCGGCAAATTGCATGTGCCCGTGCCGCAAAATAATAAAAAAGAAACCGAAGCCTTTGACGTGCGTTTTACC
>JAZGFA010000014.1:0-6415 GCA_036478975.1 Robiginitomaculum sp.
TCCTTACCGAGCGGCGGGCCTTGGCTCTCGGCGGTGACTTCGGTCAATATGCCCGGCATGTCTTTAATCGCCTCGCGCATATCTTCCATAATTTCCAAGGTTTTACGACGGCCCGCATGGGGTAACAGCTCTGGAAAAACTTTGACCACCGTATCGGTCGGCACTTGTGCACCCGTCACTTGGCCACGTGAGGCTGCCGCGCCGGATACGGAATAGACCACCTTTACTCCGTCAATATCTTTGATGCGTCGTTCAATTTCTTTAGAGATTTCTAGTGCACTCAGCGGGGTAGAATTCCCGCGCGTACGGGCGACAATAAACACTTGGTCGGATGGGGTATTGGTGAAAAACTCCACCGGCTTAGGCAGAATGCCCGCCGCTTCGTCGCCCTTCATCACCTTGCCAAAATTGCCCGCAATCATAACCAGCATAATCACAGTGCCGATAATCACCAAAAACGGCTTGCTGACTAAAAACGTGATAATGCGCGCATAAAGTCCGGTAATGCCGCGTAAATCGGACGGGTCACCCTCCGCCCCCGATAGGGCCTTAAGATTACCCGTAGGCTTGCTGACATAGCGCGGCCCCATAAGCGCCCCCATGGTCGGCAAAAACACCAGCGCCATTAATAGGGAGGCGGACAAAACATAAATCATTGTCAGGGGCAAATAGGACATGAATTTTCCGGTAATATCATCCCAAAATAAAAGCGGTAGAAAGGCGGCTAGGGTCGTCGCTGTCGATGAGGTGATCGGCCAAAACATCCGCTCGCCAGCGATTTTAAACGCCTGTTTACGCGGCATGCCTTCGGCCAATTTACGGTCCGCATATTCAATGATTACAATCGCGCTATCGACCAAAACTCCGACCGAAAGGATAAGCCCGAACAATATCATAAAGTTAATCGACTCGCCCTGCACGAACATTAAAAATAGCGCCATCAAAAAACTAGCCGGAATGGCCCAACCGACAAACAAAGCCGAGCGAAAACCCAGCGCGGCGACGCAAACAATAAACACCAAAATCACCGCATTGATGATGGAGGAAAACAAGGTCGACACCATAACCCGCGTATCATTTGACCTATCTTGGCTAAACTCGACCTGCACCGTATCGGGCCAGCTGACGCTACCGGTCATATCGGCGACAACGGCCCGCACTTTATCAATCGTCTCAATCATATTCTCGCCGGAGCGGTTAGAGACTTCCACGGATACGGATTTATTTCCGTCAAAACGCGCATAGGACAGGGCGTCCTTATAGCCGCGCGCCACATGGGCAATATCGCGCATACGGATGATAGAGCCATTGGGGTTTGCGCGAATAACCAAATCGGCGAGGTCGCTCTCATCCTCAATCAGCCCCGGCAATTTGACGCTAAATTTTCCCGTATCCGTCTCAAGCGCCCCCGCCGTAATCAGCTTATTATTACTGGCCACGGCCCGCGCGATTTCCTCAAAGCTCACCCCAAGGCTTTCAGTCAGGGCTGGGTCAATAATCGCTTCTAATACGTCCACCCGCTCGCCGGAAATATTGGCTTCAAGCACTTGGGGAATGCTCTCAATACGGCGCTTTAAATCCTTGGATAAACGTTGCAATTCCCTATCGGGAGCATTGCCAAATAAATTGATAACGACAACCGGAAGCTTATTGGTATTTATCTCTTGGACAATCGGTTCGCGCGCCTCTTGCGGAAATTCAGAGCGGGCGCGGTCAACCTTTTCCAGCACGTCTTGAATGGCTTTATCTTGGTCAAAACTGGCGTTAAATTCGAGGGTGACATTACCGACCGAGGTCGCCGCCGTGCCGTTCATATGCTTAAGTCCTTCAACGGATTTAAGCTCGGTTTCTAGCGGCCTTATCAAAAGCCGCTGGCTATCTTCCGGCGATACGCCCGGCAAAACTACGGTCACATTAATAAAAGGGATGGGGATGTCCGGCTCCGCGTCGAGCGGGAAATTTAAAATAGCAAATATGCCGCCAATAACCGCAAACAGCATAATGCCAATGGTCATACGCCAATTATGTATCGCAAACCCAACTATGCCGACAATGCCGCCCACGGCTACTGCCCTGCCCTATGGGCATCAACTTTTGTGCCAATGGAAACAAAGTCTTGGCCCTGCACAATTATGCGCGCCCTGTCCGGCAGGCCTGTCACCCAAAGCCCGTTATCATCCTCATCAAGGGTGGTCACGGCGGCAAACATGACGCGGTTATCATCGCTAAGATAGCGCACGCCTATCGCGCCGCTCTCGCCGAGGGTCAGGGTTTTTGACGGAATATATTGCGCCATCGCCTGGCCCGCGCCCAGTTTCAATGTCGCGGTGACTCCGGCTTTTAATTTATAATTTGCATTCGGCACGGCGGCTTCCATTTTAAAGGTGCGCGTCGACGCATTAGCCCGCGATTCAATCAAACGCACACGGCCCGTCACATGTTCTCCGGTGGCCAAAACCACATCAACTTTCACGCCAATTTTCACCTTGCCCACCTGCGCCTCGGTTAGCTCCCCCGTGACGATAAGCGGGGATAGCTCCACCAATAATCCGCAAGCCTGCCCCGGCCCAAGATAGTCGCCGATTTCGGCCATTTGGCGTTCCCACACACCGGAAAAGGGGGCGCGCATATTGACATTATCAAGCTCTATCTCCGCCTGGGTAATCGCCGCTCGGGCGCCGTCCATCTGCGCTTCTATCGCGGTAACGCGGCTGGTGGACTGATAGCCCTTTTCCGCCAGAGTGCGCGCCGCTGTTAAATCTACCTGCGCGGATTTAAGCACGGCGTTTGCTTGATCTAGCCGCGCTTGACGGGCGTCAACATCTTGGCGGCACACTAAAGCGCCCTCGCTAATTCTGCCGCCCTCGCGCGCCGGAGCATCGACCACAAGGCCGGCGGTTTGCGCCTTGATCAATACTTCGCGCGCCGCTTCCGTGCGGCCATAAAGAGATAATATTTTCGCCCGCTCGCTCGCCTCACGCAGCTCGTACACCACTTGCGGCAAGGGAGTCTCTTTAGTCGCCGTTTTCACTGGCGCAGGCGCATTACCCGCCGCCGTAGTTTTAATAAAAAACCACAGGACCAGGCCAATCATAAACGCGGCGGCAATTAGATATGAGCGATTGATTTTCATAGACTATTCCAAGCGGCAGGCGCGCAAAGGGCGCACTATTTCAACCCCCATAACATATGCGAGTTAACCGCGTCTACAAGGCTCATTCTTGTTAAGCAAAGACTCAAATTTGCATGGAGGCTCTCTCCTGACAGCTTTAGGATAGGAAGGCGGGGCTATTCTTCCTCCGGCGGAACGATAGTCCCGTTAATCGGCGTGTCGTAGAGATATTGCAAATTAGCCACTACCGTCACGGTTTGCGGCCCTGCCAGCATGGTCATGCGCAAGGCGTTGTTTTGCGGCACAATGATTTTGGGTTTTGCACGCGACGCGGTGACTATCACTTGGTCATAAGAAGGCGCGACCACGGGCGCAGGTCGCCTTTTTGCTTGGCATTGCGCACGGCCTTTTCGCCCGCTTGCTTATAGAGCGCATCATAGGCACTAAAATCATAGCCGAGCAAATCAACTTTGCCGACCCCTGTCTCGGTAAAAGCGGTGATAATGTCCCCCGCCTTATCCGCTGGATTTACCCGCGCCGTAAAGGACAATGACGCTTCAATATGGGTGACTTTGCAGATTTTTTGCGCCATGCGCCGTTTGGGCGCGCGAAATTTCATTGTGGTTTTTTGGCCGCGTTCCAGCCGGTTTTTACGGTTGCGGTTATGACTATTATCGCGCACGGCTTTGACCCGCCCCGTGCCCATTACCGAAATCGCAATAGGCTCGAAACCTTCCTCGTCAATCTCTCCGTCTTGGCTAACCTTTTGCGTTATCACCGCGCCGGAAATAACGAACTGGTCTGGCATAATCTCAATTTCGCCAACTCCGGTCACTGCCAAAGTTTTGATAGTGTCTTCATTAAGCTCGGTTTTCGGTGAGCAGGCGGTAAGCACGCACGCGCTAACGAGCAGGCAGAGATATTTCTTCATGGTAATTCCCCAATAGGGTTAACCCATATTAACCATAAATATAAAAATGGCAAAATAATGTTAGCCAACACAAAGCTTGCCTTTATGCGCGCTTTGGCTACCGTAGCCATAAGCATGGGAGCCAGAATTTGACCGATATAAATGAGCAGTTAATCGCGCGCAGGGAGCAAGCCCGCCTCGGCGGCGGACAGGCGCGCATTGATAAGCAGCACGCCAAGGGCAAATTAACCGCCCGCGAACGGCTCGAAATCCTGCTCGATCCGGACAGTTTTGAAGAATTTGACATGTTCGTCAAACATCGCGCCGTCGATTTTGGCATGGATAAAACCCATATTCCCGGCGACGGCGTTGTCACCGGATGGGGCACGATTAATGGGCGCAAGACCTTTGTCTTCGCCCAAGATTTTACCGTCTTTGGCGGCTCCCTATCTGAAAGCCACGCTAAGAAAATTTGCAAAGTGCAGAAAATGGCCATGCAGCAAGGCGCGCCGATTATCGGCCTATCCGATAGCGGCGGCGCGCGCATCCAAGAGGGCGTGGCGTCTCTGGCGGGCTATACGGACGTGTTCCAAAACAACATCCTCGCCAGCGGCGTTATCCCGCAAATATCCGTTATCATGGGTCCAAGCGCCGGCGGGGCGGTCTACTCCCCCGCCCTGACCGACTTTATCTTTATGGTGCGCGACACGAGCTATATGTTTTTGACCGGACCGGACGTTTTGAAAACCGTGACCAATGAAATCGTCACCGCAGAGGAGCTTGGCGGGGCGGTCACCCATACGGTGAAATCCAGCGTCGCTGACGGGGCGTTTGATAATGACATGGAAGCGCTTATCCAAATTCGCCGCCTGTTTGATTTTCTGCCGCTCTCTAATCGCAGTGACATCCCCGTGCGCCCGTTCTTTGACGATCCGGAGCGCATAGAAGACAGCCTTGATACGCTCGTGCCGGATAATCCCAACCTGCCCTATGACATGCACGAGCTGATAGAAAAGCTCGCCGATGAGGGCGATTTTTTTGAAATCCAAAAGGACTTTGCCAAGAATATCCTGTGCGGCTTTATCCGCATGGAAGGCTCGACCGTGGGCATTGTCGCCAATCAGCCCATGGAGCTGGCCGGCTGTCTTGATAGTGACGCCTCGCGCAAGGCGGCGCGGTTTATTCGCTTTTGTGACTGCTTTGAAATTCCGATTATCTCCCTTGTCGACGTGCCCGGATTTCTGCCCGGCACGGCGCAGGAATATGGCGGCGTGATTAAGCACGGCGCGAAATTGCTCTATGCTTACGGCGAAGCGACGGTTCCGAAAATCACCATCATCACCCGCAAGGCCTACGGCGGAGCCTACTGCGTCATGTCGCCCAAACATCTGGGCGGCGACATTAATTACGCATGGCCCACCGCGCAAATCGCCGTAATGGGAGCCAAGGGCGCAACCGAAATCCTGCACCGCAAAGATTTAGGCGACGCGGAAAAAACCGCCGCCCATATCGCCGATTACGAGGAGAAGTTCCTCTCACCTTTCCGCGCCGCAGAGCTGGGCTATATCGACGAGGTCATCCAGCCGCACAGCTCCCGCAAACGCCTGTGCCGCGCTCTGGCCCTGCTAAAGGACAAACAGCTAGACCGCCCGTGGAAAAAGCATGGGAATTTACCGTTGTGATAAAAAAAATCCTGATAGCCAATCGCGGGGAAATTGCTTGCCGCGTTATTAAGACGGCCCGCGCAATGGGCATTAAAACCGTGGCGGTTTATTCTGACGCGGATAAAAACGCTTTGCATGTGTCCATGGCCGATGAGGCGATTTATATTGGGGCTTCGGCGGCGAGCGAGAGCTATTTGGTGATGGATAAAATCATCGACGCGGTTAAGGCGAGCGGCGCGGACGCGGTGCATCCGGGCTATGGCTTCTTGTCGGAAAATGCGGTCTTTGCCAAAAAACTCGCCAAAATGAAAATTGCATTTATTGGGCCGAACCCGCGCGCGATTGAAGCGATGGGCGATAAAATCACCTCTAAGAAACTGGCGGCAGAGGCGGGGGTCACCACGGTTCCCGGCCATATGGGCCTGATTGAAAGCGCGGACGAGGCGGCTATAATCGCGGCCAAGGTCGGCTATCCAGTGATGATTAAGGCGAGCGCCGGCGGCGGCGGCAAAGGCATGCGCATTGCCTATAATGACGTCGAGGCGCGCGAGGGTTTTGTCTCTTCCAAAAACGAAGCCAAATCCTCATTCGGCGATGACCGCATTTTCATTGAAAAATTTATCGAAGAGCCGCGCCATATTGAAATCCAAGTGCTGGGCGATAAGCATGGCAATATCATTTATTTGGGCGAGCGCGAATGCTCTATCCAGCGCCGTAATCAAAAAGTTA
>JAZGFA010000015.1:0-7039 GCA_036478975.1 Robiginitomaculum sp.
TTGCAATATTTGCCTTCCATAGCGCGGGGAAGCTTTGCGCCATTGATGAAAATATCGTCCTTATCCATTTCAAAAACCACTTCGCTACTGGCGCGGGGAAGATAGCCATCGGCCGTTAGGGCCGGGAGCAAGCGATCGCGCATTTCCATATAGCGTTCTCGCTATTTGTCATCGGCGCGGCGGCGGCCCTCCCGCGCTCTGGCTTCGGATTTGTGTGCGCGCGTTTCGCGTGCGCTCTCTCTTGCATGTTCACGCGTTTCCACGGCGTGCTCGCGCGCCTCGGCCCGCGCTTCTATGGCAATTTCCTTGGCAAGCTCCCTTTGCTCTTTAGCAAATTCAATGATTTCAGCACGGCTTTCTATGGCGGCCTCGAGGGCGCTTTGGCGCAGCTCGTGGGCTAGCTCGGAGTCGTAATTTTGACCAGTTTGCGACAGCGCGATTTCAACGGCGCGCTCTACTTCTTGATTGATTATTTCGTCAACATTAATGCTGCGGCTTTGGGTTTCTGGGCGCACAGGAGGGACGGGGCTAACGGGGCGGGCGTTCACCTTGTGCCAACTGCCATTGATTTCCATATAGCGCTTGCCGTTTTTACTTTTAACCACATAGCTTTCACCATCTTTTGAAAATAGGCTGTAGGAATATTTGGACGGATAGGTTTTGCCATTGATGACATAATTGGCGGGTTTGCCGTTTTCGCTCGTTACGTCAATATGCGTCTCTACGCCCTTTGCGTCGGCCCAGTAAGTTTGGCCGTGAACCGTGATAACCTCACGGCTGCGTCTGTCATTTTCTATCTGTGTCCCTGCGCTCACATTCCGCTGAAGGGTGGCTGGCGCTCCGGCTAGCTCTACGGGTTCGGCCTTGACGGGGTGGGCAAAGCTATTGCTTGTGCCAAGAACCAAGAGAAGCAAGGCGGACCCTGCGGCCAATGCCATGGCGGCAATGGCGCGCCCGCCATCGGCGCGCACGGTTTCACTGTGCGGTCCGATAAGGCGCTTGAGCCGATGGATTAGCGGGCTGTCCGGGCCGTCCGCGGCGAGGGCGAAGACGCCGCCACTGCGTGCCGCTTTAAGGCGTATCGCGGCGAGGGCTAGGGCGAGGCTTTGCGGATCTTTGTTTATCTGGGCGGCAAAGTCATCACAGGCATGCTCACGATCCTCATTGATGGATTTAGAAATATATGCCGTAGCGGGGTGATAAAACAATACGGTTTTGATGATGATCTGAATGATGTTGGTTAGATAATCATGGCGGCGGATATGGGCAAATTCATGCAATAGCACGGCCTCGCACTGCTCCGGGCTCATGGTTGTGAAAAACCACGCGGGCACAAGCACTACGGGCTTGAAAAACCCTAGGGTAATCGGGCTTGAAACATATTCGGAAATATAGCCCGCTACCCGAGGGCCAAGGCCGGACTTTTGCGCCAGTAAAGTAAATTTACTCTGCCAGTCCGAAGGGAGGGCGGTCAGCCCTAAAGTGCGTAATTTGCGGGTTTGTCGATAGGCGGAGAGATAGCGCGCGCCTAAAATGGCCGTGCACAGCGCCCATGCCGTTCCGATTAAATAGGTGTAATGGGTGAGGAGCATTAACGGGTTGGCGCTCGCGCTCTGCGCGGGGAAGGGCCGCGTAAGGACGAGGGTTTCACCCGCATTATTTGCGCCGCCAGTCAGCCCAATATGAGCGCCGTAATAATAGGCGAAGGTCGCGATAAAGCTCACTAACATGGCGCAGAGCGCGCCAAAGCCTAATATATAACGCAGGCCGGCTGAACGCTCCTCGGTCACGGCGCGCGATGTCCAAACAAAGGCGGCCGCGAGGGCGCCTTGCCAGATGGAGTGCAAAACTGCCCAGCCAAAACTGTCTAAAATGATTTGCATGTTCGGCAGGATACTCATGATGAAGCCTCCTGATTTTGCGCCTCAATTTGGGCGATAAAGTTTTTAATTTCCGCAAGGTCTTCGGCCGAGGCGTTAGCGTCGCCAAGGGCGTGCATGACAAGCCCGTTAACGTCGCCCTTAAAGGCGGTGCGCAAAAGTCGGCTCAGCAATTTACTTTGGGTCGCGCCCGCCGCCTCTAGGGCAAAATATTTATAGGATTTCCCCGCGCCCGGCTCGCGCCCGACAAGCTTTTTATCTTGCATGCGCTGGAGCTGTTTTAAAATTGTGGTGTAGCCGACATCCTTAAAGCGAGAAATTTCTTCGTGGACGGCGCGTACGCTGCAGGGTTGATTTTCCCACAAGACTTGTAGAATTTCAACTTCGGCTTCCGAGGGTTTACGATTTGACATGCACGTTTCTCCTATGATGGAGACGCCTCTATACGACAGTCGTCGTAAAGACAAGTTACAATAACGACATGTTTCGTAATAGCGGCCTCAGACATTACTAAAGGCGCGCAGGGGCCTGCCTAATTAGTTTAAAATCCGCGGCTCGTGCGGGCTGTCTAGGGGGAATGCGGGGATATCAACGTCAAAGCGCTCGCCCGCCGCATCCTCAAGGCTATAGGTGCCATGCATCATGCCGGAGGGCGCAGATAGCGGGGCGCCGGATGTGTAGCGAAAGGTTTCGCCGGGCTGGAGCATAGGCTTTTCGCCGACAACGCCAGAGCCGCGTACATTTTGCACTTGGCCGCGGCAATCGGCAATTGACCAAAACCGGCCAACCACTTGGAGGGGATGCTCGCTTTGGTTTTCAATTTCAACCGTATAGGCCCAAATATAGCGGTCATCGCGCGGCGAGGATTGCTCGTGGAGGAAATCAGGCTCTACCCGCACCGTAACATTGCGCGTCGTCCGCTCGTAAATATCATTGTTCACTATTTATCCCCCAAAATATAAAATGGCGGGCACTTTATATTGAATCTCTCGCAATATGTTTAATAGTCTCTGGCTCGCTCGCCAATTTCATGCTTAACATGACGGGCTTTAGGGAGGCTGGCAAGCGCAATAACGTGTCAGGGGAAGACTCTTTACAGTTGACAACAAATAGCGGAGTTTAGCCGCGAATTAAAGCCGCTCTCGGCAGCAGTATAAGAGGCACAAATGACCCAAAGCGGCATTTATCCACGCAAAGATATAGCCGCCCTAATTGATAGGGGCGCGATTAGCAGCGCCGACCCCGTGGGCGCCAGTCAAATTCAGCCGGCCAGCCTAGATATGCGCCTTGGGACGCGGGCCTATCGTTTGCGCGCGAGCTTTCTGCCGGGCGCGCGGCGCACCGTTGCCGATTGCCTGACGCCGGATTTGGTCATGCACGAAATCGACCTAAGCGTCGGGGCCGTATTAGAGACGGGCTGCGTTTATCTCGTGGAGCTGCAAGAAGCGCTCGCCCTGCCTAGCGGCTTAAGCGCGGCAGCAAACCCTAAAAGCTCTACCGGGCGGCTTGATGTTTTTACTCGCGTTATCACCGATAAGGGCCGCGGCTTTGACCAGATTGAAGCGGGATATAATGGTCCGCTTTATGTGGAGATTGCGCCGCGTACATTCTCCGTGCTGGCCAAAAAGGGCGAGACCCTTGTGCAAATTCGCTTCCGCGAAGGCGCGCCGAAAATCCTGCGCAGTGAAACGGTCAGCATTGATTTATCCGGCATTGACGGCAGTGACATTATTGGCTGGCGGGCGCGCCGTCACGCGGGGCTTGTGCGTCTTGATGGCCGTGACCACAGCGCTCTTGATTATTGGGAGCCGCTTCGCGCGCGCGGTGGGCGGCTTATCCTCGATCCGGAAGAATTTTACATTCTCGCCTCCAAAGAAGCGGTGAAAATCAGCGCAAATGAAGCGGCGGAAATGGCCCCTGTCGCCCTAGAGATTGGTGAATTTCGCGCCCATTATGCGGGCTTCTTTGACCCCGGTTTTGGTCTGGATAGCAATGACGGCAAAGGCTCGCGCGCCGTACTCGAGGTGCGCGGCCGCGACGTGCCGTTTATACTAGAGGACGGCCAGCCCGTCGCTCGCCTCGTCTTCGAACCCATGCGCTCCGCTCCCGATGGCCTATACGGAGACACGGGCTCCCACTACCAATCCCAAGGCTTAAGGCTGTCTAAGCATTTTGTTTTGTAACGCTCTGCGCCGCTATCTTGTCAGCGCAGGAACCTCTCTCCCAATCAAGAAAACCGTCAACGCTTCTTTGAGGGCCTCGATAAATTCCTGCTATCGGTCAATGGCGAAAGCGAATTTGCCCGTTAATTGAGGGGCATCACTTAAGCCGAGCAGCTCGCTCCGCCTAGCACGCAGAATTTAGCGCAGTGCGGGTGGTTAAGCTTTACGGGCGCGCGAGAACCCTTAAGGGTTTGGCCCAATTCAAACTGGGCGTCATCCCATAATAATGTGCAGGCGAGCACGGCGGGGGCGGATGCGCCTTTGCGTTTTACCACCATACGTGAGGTCGCGCACATCATCGCATCTGGACTAATATTTAATATGCCCCAGCACGCCGTGGTAATTTCCGGCACGTCAATGGCCGCGTCCATTTCGGGAAACAGAATGGTTTGGCCGGGGTCGCGCGCGTCAATATCCCAGCCATGTTTCGCTATTAATTTGGCGTAGCCCGCGCGGGCATCGTCTTCGCCTTCGCTAAACATGGCGCGCCCTGCAATGTTAAGGGCAAAGCCGTTTTTCGCTAGCCAGTTCATGCCGGTCAGGGCGATAGCGAAACTGCCCGCTCCGCGCTCCCTGTCATGGCCGGCCTCAGCGTAATGGTCGAGGCTAATGCGCAGGGTCATTTTGTCGCCGTAACGCGCCTTTAAATCGAGCAAGCCCTTTTGCACGCGCGGGCGCATCATCGGTTTCATCGCATTGGTGAGGATTAAAAGACTGTGGCCGCGGGAGAGCGCCGCTTCGCTCATCTCTATCATATCGGGGTTGAGATAGGGCTCTCCGCCGGTAAAGGCGATTTCAATTTTGCCGTAGCCGAGCGCGTCAATCTCATCGAGATAGGGCAGCATTTCACTAGTTTTTAAATAGGTAAAATGGTCGGCGGTCGGGCTGCTGAGGATATAGCAATTGGCACATTCAATATTGCACAGGCTGCCGGAATTAAACCACAGGGTCTTAAGTCCTTTAAAAAACACGCTCGCGCGCTGCTCCCCTTTAGCGGTGAGGTTTGGGTCTTTAAACTTGCGCGGGTCTAATACGGGCGACGGGGTGATTATATTCATAGGAGCGTAATAGCACTGCTCGCGGCAATTGCTAAACACAAATCTGTGAGATTTTGAATTGCGATTTGGGGCTAATGAGTCACGCTTATGGAGCTATTATGCAGCGCATTGTTCCAGTCGGCAAAACCCCTTGTTTTAGCAATTTCATTCGTAATTTCGTATCATTATACATTCCTTGCACCACGGTATCGTCAAAGGGATATATGTGTATGCCTGGTAGGCAACTTTTTATGAAGGCCTCCTCAACCGCGAGCATTCTTGCGGGATAGACGGCTTTACTGTTTTCTATATTTTCCCATATAAAGGGCCTCCCCTCAATATGCTCACCAAATGTTCCCTCTTCATAGTCTTTGGCGTTACGATAAAGAAGCCATCCCTTTGGGATATTATACCGCGCTACGAAATTGAGCTGCTTTTGATAGGTTGCAATAGTGTGCTCTTTTCTCTCACTTCTATCTACAAGGCCCTCATCTATAGAGCCATGAAGCACGATTATGCCCTCTTCAATACGAACAGATTTGGAAACGGGTATAAAGTAATTCGCGCAGGAGGAGTTGCACTGCCCCCTAACAATTAAATCCGCCTGAAATTCAAAGAGTATATCAGCAATGTCGATTGCCGTTGTCACGCTTCCGCCTTCACTATTTACAATGACCGTTTTAGGCGCGGTAAAGAAGGTCGTGTTTACTGCGGCCTGCAGACATGCCAGCATTTTTGCGTCCGTGGGGCCGGACAAAGATAAGGTCGCGTTTTCTATTTTGCATTTACCGGGTTGAGCCACAAGAGACTGTAGCGTCGAGCACGCTGAAAGAAAGCCGAGTGATAATATTAAGATTATTTCCTTCATATCATAAATCTAGATTTTAACCGCGCAGCACGCCGCCGGTCTTAGCGACTTGGGTGATGATGCGATCTGATATGGCGTCAATATCTTTGTCGGTTAGGGTCGCGGCTTTTGGCGAAATGGTCACGTCAATGGCGAGGGATTTATGACCGTCCTCGACGCCCTTGCCCGCGTAAATATCAAACAGGGTCACATCGGTAATTAGCGATTTGTCCGCGCCCTTTGCCGCTTTGAGTATATCGCCCGCGGCCACGCTGTCGGGAACAATAAAGGCAAAGTCGCGGTGAACGGGCATCAGGCCAGACAGGGCCAAAGCGCCTTTTGATTTGCTCGCGGATTTTTTACGCGGCAGGGGCACGGCGTCTGGGAAAATTTCAAAACCCATGACCGGCGCGTCAATATCCATTGCCGCTAAAATAGCGGGATGCAGCTCTCCGAACTGGGCGAGGATTTTCTTAGGCCCCATTTGCAGGCGCCCGCTACGGCCCGGATGGAAATAGTCGCTGGCCCCGCGCACAATTTGCAAATTGTCAATTTTGACGCCCATAGCGGCGAGGGCGGTCATGGCATCAGCTTTTACGGTGAGTGCATCAGGGGCGCTATTGCCGTCATAGCTCCGCGCGATTTCGGCGCGGCGAATGCCGGCGATTGTGCGGCTTTGGCCCGATTGCGGATCATCGCTGTGATAGATGGCTCCGCTTTCAAAAATTGCGGCGCGCGGATAGCCTTGATTGGCGCTGCGCTGGGCGGCGAGCAAAAGGTGGATGAGGGCGGAGGGGCGCATGGTGTCAAGGTCGCTGCTAATCGGATTATCAAGAATGATTTCAGGGCTGTCGCCACCGCCAAATAATTGCGCGTGCTCGCGGGAGCAAAACGCCCATGTGATAGCTTCGCTGAGGCCGCGCGCCGCAAGGGCGCGGCGGGCGAGGCGAACATTATTTTGCGCCGGAGTGAGCAGGGCCTGCCGCCGCCCTTCCATTTTCGGCAAGGAGGTTGCGGGCAGGCGGTCATAGCCGGCAATGCGGATAATATCTT
>JAZGFA010000016.1:0-11667 GCA_036478975.1 Robiginitomaculum sp.
ATAAATCTTAGATTATCCTCATCGCCGATTTGAGCTTCGTTTTGAGAAATATCCGCGAGCGGGCTTTGGGGGCTACGGCCCGCGAGCATGTCTGCCGCTTGCTCGGGGGATATAATTTTCGCCTCAAGGGCCGCCTTAATTTGCGCGGGCGTCATTACGTTGGAGGGGGCGTTAGAGGGCGGGATTTTATCGCTCATTTTGGTTTGGGCTTGCCGTAAAGCTCCATGCGGTGATCGACTAAAACATAGCCGAGTTTTTCGGCAATGCGGTGCTGTAGGGCTTCGATTTCCTCGTCCATAAATTCAATAACTTTGCCGGTGGTCACATCGATAAGGTGGTCGTGATGGTCCTCATCGGCGGTTTCATAGCGGGCGCGCCCGTCGCGAAAATCATGGGTTTCGATAATGCCCGCATCGGCGAAAAGCCGCACGGTGCGATAAACGGTGGCGAGAGAAATTTTCGGATCCACGGCGGCGGCGCGGGCATAAAGCTCCTCCGCGTCAGGATGGTCCTTGGCGTCCGACAATACGCGCGCAATGACGCGGCGCTGCTCGGTCATACGCATGCCATGCTCGGTGCATTTATTTTCTATCCAACTGGTCATAGGGCAAGCTTAGGCATTTATAACCATCACGTCAAAGACGCTTTTGAAATAATATGGCGCTGACCCGCCCGCCGGCGCGCCGGTAATATCCCGGGCGTGTGCCGCATTGGGCGTAACCGGCCGCCGCGTAAAGGGCGAGGGCCGCGCCATTATCCTTTGCCACATCTAAAAACATGATAGCCGCCCCCCCCGCGCGCCCCGCCTGCTCTGCGCCCAATAGCAAAGCGGCGCCAAAACCCTCGCCGCGATTATCGGGGGCAACCGCAATTGTTAAAATTTCCGCCTGATCTGCGGCGCGGCGCGTAATGATAAAACCGGCCAGCGCCCCGCCCTTATAAGCGCCGATAACCGCGTCGCTATCGCGCGCAATATGGCCGATAAAATCAGAGGCGGGCCAGCCGGCATCAAAGCACGCCGCGTGGATTTTGGCGAGCGCCTTAGGGCTGTCGGCGTCAATTTTTACGGGGAAAATATCCATAGGGCTTAGTTAGAGCAGGGCGCGCGATTAAGCAAATCGGCCGCCATAGACCCGCCGCAATTGCCCGCTAAAGCTTTGCCCGTTTACAGTCTTCTTTACGGGGATTTAACGCTTAGGCCTCAAGCTTAAGGCTTGATTAAGGATAAATATCTGATGACGAATGGCGCGAATAGTGATGAAGCTTTCATCGGCCCTATTTATGGGGGCGAAGCGGCTATGCGTGCGCCAATTTCTGGCCCGCTAGCCCCGCGTTCTCGGGCGCATAATTTGCGCCGCCGCATTGCTAGTATTCCCCATCTTCGCCTTGCCTTTGGGACGGCGGGCTGCGCGGCCTATTTGGCCATAGCCGGAGTGTGCGCTTGGGGGGTTTGGGCGCTTGAAGACATGCCAGACACGTCGGATTTATGGGCGCAAAAACGGCCTGCCAGCGTTATTTTTTTAGACCGCCACGGCCGCAAAATCGGGGTGCGCGGCGGGCGCGGCTCAAAACCAATTAGCCTAGAGCTAATTCCTGACGCTTTGCCGCAGGCAATACTCGCGACAGAGGACAGGCGGTTTTATTACCACCCCGGCTTTGACCCCATTGGCATGGGCCGCGCGCTTTGGAAAAATCACAAGGCAGGGCGCGTGGTAGAAGGCGGCTCGACCCTGACACAGCAATTGGCTAAAAATGTGTTTTTGACGCCGGATAAAACCCTGCGCCGTAAGAGCCAAGAAATCCTGCTCGCCCTGTGGCTAGAGCAGCGCTTTACCAAGCAAGAAATTTTAGAGCTATATTTAGGCCGCGTCTATTTTGGCGCGGGGGCTTACGGGGTTGACGCGGCGGCGGAGCGCTATTTTGCAAAGCCCGCCTCTGACCTTACCGTCGGGGAATGCGCCATGCTGGCCGGGCTTTTAAAAGCGCCGTCACGCTATAGTCCGGCGTCGAATGCTGAGCTTGCAAGCGGACGCACGACCGCGGTTTTACAAAAAATGGTGGCGGCCAATTATATTACGCCGACCCAAAGGGACGCAATATTTGCTACGCCTATTTATGTGGAGCCGCCAGAGCCGCAAAATAGCTATGGCTATTTCATCGACTGGGCGTGGGGCAAAATGGAAGCGGAGCTTGGCGCGCCCCAAGAAGATATGACCGTGCAGACCACCCTTGACGGACCGGCGCAAATTCGCGGCGAGCTAGCGATTACCGCGCGGCTTAACCCAAAGCGCGGCGCAAGCCAAGCGGCGCTTGTCTCTATGGACGGAACCGGAGCCGTGCGCGCTATGATTGGCGGGGCCAATTACCAAGACAGCAAATTTAACCGCGCCTCCCTAGCCAAGCGCCAGCCGGGTAGCGCCTTTAAGCCTTTCGTTTATTTAGCTGCATTAAGGGCCGGAAGCCAGCCCCATGACACGCGCATTGACGCCCCTGTGCAAATTGGCGATTGGGAGCCGGGCAATTTCTCCGGCGAATATATTGGCGAGGTCACTTTGGCCACGGCGTTCACAAAATCGCTTAACACGGTGGCGGTTTTGCTAAGCGAGGAATCTGGCCGCGAAACCATTGTGCAAACCGCGGGGCAATTTGGCCTAACGGGCATGCGCCCGCTACGCTCCATCGCGCTCGGCGCGCAAGAAGTCACGCCGCTGGCTTTGACCGAAAGCTATCTGCCCTTTGCCAATTACGGCTATAGCGCCAAGGCCTACGCGATTGAAACGATTTACACGGCGGATGGCCGCGCGCTTTATCAGCGTGAGCCAACCGGCTCAAAACGCATTATTAGCGGTAAGGTTTTGCGCGATATGAATTTGATGATGCATATGACGGTGGAGGGCGGCACGGGCAAAAATGCGCGTATTGAGGGCTATGACCTTGCGGGCAAAACCGGCACGACCAATGATTACCGTGATGCGTGGTTTATTGGCTACGCCCCCGATTACGTGACCGGAATCTGGGTTGGCGCCGATGATAATAGCCCGATGAGCAGGGTCACGGGCGGCTCTATTCCGGCGCGCATTTGGCATGATTATATGGAGGGCGCACTTGCTGGCCTACCGAAAACCCGCTTGCCAAAATCGGTCATGCCAGAGGTTTTAGAAATAGCCAGCGCTCCGCCGGTGATTATTGTGACCGCCCCCGCCCCCAAGCCGGTCGCTGACGATAGCGCGCTGGGCAAATTGCTCTCTAATATTGAAAGCAAGCTGCCTTAAAAATTAGCCCCAACCGCGTGCAGCTCCGCCGCATTATCGCGCAGCCATTTCTTGGCCGGCTTTACACTGTCGACAAGCCCGTCAACCACATCCCAAAAGGCGCGGCTGTGATTGGCCTCTATAATGTGGGACACCTCATGGGCGCAGACATAATCTAAAACATAAGGCGGGGCGCAGACCAGTCGCCAAGAATAAGAAATAATCCCGCCCGGCGCGCACGATCCCCAGCGCGAGCGCGTATCGCGCACGGATACTTTGCTGACACCGACATCAAGCTGGCTGGCGTGATAGTGGGTGCAGGCCTCCACCGCCTCGCGGGCCTGCCGGATTAAAAACCGTTTCGCGCGGCCCTCTAGCGCTCCGTCAGGGGCGGGAATAATTAAGCGCGGCGGATTAAGGTCGTCGCCTTCGCGAAATTTTGGCGCTCCGCGCCCGCCCGGATTAATGATTTGGGTCATCTCCCCGCGGTAGAGAATATAGCCCTCATGGACATAGGGCTGTGCCGCGGGCAGGCGCTCTAAATGCACAATAATCCAATCAGCCTTTTCACTGACAAATCTGCGCGCGGCAGGCAGGGCGCGCTTACTGCTGGCCGTGACAATCATCTGCCGCTTAGCCGTGTCCATTTTCAAAGAAATGTTTTTGGCGCGTGGATTGATGACGTAAGCAATGCGCTCATCATCCGGCATGGCCCCTTTTGCGGGCAGAAATTTTGAAAGCAGACGCGACATGTCCCCTGTGTGGGCCTATTCGCGCCGCGCGTGAAGCCCTAATAACAGCGCCTTGAATATTAAGGCTGCGCTTTTAGGTAAAGCTTTAAGCGCGCCGCCATATCCGCCGGTGACATTTCATGGGGGAAGACTTCGTAAAATTCACCGGTCTCGTCCATTAAATATGTCAAACTGCTATGGTCCATTGTGTAGCCGGATTCGCTGTCGGGGTCTTTGACTTTTTTGGCGTAGACGCGGTAGGCCTTAATCGCGCCGTCCACTTGCTCTTGAGTGCCGGTCAGGGCGACGAGGTTTTGCGGAAACCCGTTGGCGCTAACATATAATTTAAGCGAGGCGGGGGTGTCGCGGGCCGGGTCGATCGAAAACAGCATGGGCTGAAATTTTACGGCGTCATCTCCGAGCATGGACAGGGCCGCGCCGATTTTTTGCAAACTAGTCGGGCAAATATCCGGGCAATAGGCAAAGCCGAAATAGATAATTTGCGGCTTGCCTTGATAGGTTTCAAAATTCACCGCCTCCCCGTCTTGATTGATAAGATTAAATGGCCCGCCAATATCCGCCTTGCCCGAAGAAATGACAGGGTTGGTTTTTGGCGCGCGGTTACAGGCGCTAAGGCTGACGGCGCTTAGGCTTAGGGCTAGCGCTGCTAAAATAGAGAGGGCGGATTTTGTCATGGCGGGCCTTTGGTTTGATTTGATGGCCTCATAAACAATTATTACGCGCGCGTATAGGCGAGACGTCGCGCCTGTGCTAATTAAACGCATCAGATTAAGGATGCCCATTGCCCGATTCTCATAATATAGCCGGCCCAGATATAGCCAGACAGGCCATGAATGAACGCGAAGCGTTAGAGGCGCGCGCCTTTGCCCTGCATAGCGTACAGCCCTATTCGGCGGGGCGTTTGCGGCGTAAAACCCTCGTGGCCTTGCGCTGGACGGCGATTGCAGGCCAAGCGCTGGCGGTGGCGATTATCGCGCTGGGTTTTAAATTTAATTTCCCGCTCCTGCCCGTGGCCATAGTGATAGCGGCCAGCGCCTTGCTAAACCTGCTGATAAATTATTTTTCCCCGCTAGAGCGCCGCGCGTCTGACCGAGAAGTTTTCGCCCATTTGGGTTTTGATATTGTGCAGCTTGGGGCGCTTTTATGGCTGACGGGCGGGCTAGAAAATCCGTTCGCGCTTTTATTTATCGCGCCGGTTGTGACCAGCGCCGCGACTTTAAATAAGGTCGTGCATTGGGGCTTAATTGGCTTTACCGCGGCGGTGGCGTTTTTACTCATGCGCTACGCCTTGCCCTTGCCATGGCATGACGGGCAGAGTTTTACCCTGCCGGAAATGTATAAATTTGGCGTGTGGATTGCGCTGATGACCGGCATTGCTTTTACCTCGCTCTATGCGTGGCGAGCCGCGCTGGAGCAGCGGCGCATGACCGATGCCCTCGCTGCTACCGAGGCGGTTTTGTCCCAAGAGCAAAAACTCGCCGCCCTTGGCGGGCTAGCCGCCGCCGCCGCCCATGAGCTTGGAACCCCGCTCGCCACCATCGTGCTAACCGCCAAGGAAATGAGCCGGGAGCTAGCGCAGGGAACCGAACTTGGCGATGATGCGCGCCTAATGCACAGCCAAGCCTTGCGGTGCCGTGATATTTTGCAGCAGCTTTCGCGCCGCGGTGACGCCGGCGACCCTATGCATGACGCGCTCGGCCTGCGCGCCTTACTGGAAGAGGTGGCCGAGCCGTTCTTTGGTCTTGGCACAAATATTACCATTAGCCTAAACGGGGAGGGCGAGCCGCCCATATTGCGCCGCCAAGCGGAGCTAGTTTACGGCCTGACCAATATTGTTGAAAACGCCGTGGACTTTGCCGCGGGCGAGGTGAGCCTCTCGGGGCGCTGGGACGCGGACACGCTGACCATTGATGTTATCGATGATGGCCCGGGCTTTGACCCTTCCGTGCGCGCCAAGCTCGGCGAGCCTTATGTGTCCTCGCGCACCCATAAAAGCGGGGCGGGCGGGCTTGGTCTTGGGTTCTTCATTGCCAAAACCCTGCTAGAGAGAACCGGCGGAGAATTGCTCTTTGGTAATCGCAAGGACGCGCGCGGCGCGATGGTGCGCGTGCGTTGGCTAATTGAAAAGCTTTTACTCAGCGAGCCTATCAAGGGGGTGTAAAAGTCTTTACCGTGCTTATATAAGTGTTACGGCTGACGCGCAGGGCCGAAAATCTGCGCCGACTAAAGGATAATGCTATGACAGATAGTAAGGCGCCCTACGCCCTGCCCGACGACAAAACCCTTCTTATGCTTGATGATGACGGCCCGTTTCGTAAGCGCATGGCCCGCGCCCTAACCCAGCGCGGCTTTGAAGTGACGGCGATTGAAACCGTGGCCCAGGCCCGCGCCGCCGCCCGCGATAATCCGCCCGCCTTTGCGGTGCTAGATATGCGGCTAGAGGATGGCAATGGTCTTGACGTGGTTAAAGAACTGCAAGCCGCCCGCGCCGATTGCAAAATTATCATGCTGACTGGCTATGGCAATTTGGCGACTGCGGTGGCGGCGATTAAGGCCGGCGCGGTGGATTATTTGGCCAAGCCCGCCGACGCGGATGATGTATGCAAAGCTTTGCTCGCCAAGCCGGGGGACGCGCCCGCCCCGCCGGAAAACCCGATGTCGGCTGACCGTGTGCGCTGGGAGCATATTCAGCGCGTCTATGAGCTGTGCGGCAAAAACGTATCGGAAACCGCGCGCCGGCTTAATATGCACCGGCGCACCTTGCAGCGCATTTTAGCCAAGCGCGCCCCGCGCTAATGACCGGATCGCCCGCGGTTTTATTTATTTGCCTTGGCAATATTTGCCGCAGCCCAACGGCGCAGGCTGTGTTTAGCGCGCGGGCGAAATCTTCCGGCCTTGTTAATATTATTATCGAGAGCGCCGGCACGGGGGCATGGCACGCAGGCGAGCCGCCAGACCCGCGCTCGGTTGAGGCAGGAGAGGCGCGCGGCTATAGCTTTACCGGCCAAACCGCCCGCAAGGTGGAGCCGCTCGACTTTGCCCGCTTTGATTATATTCTCGCCATGGACGCCGATAATCTGCGCGCTCTACAGGCTATGGCCCCGCAAAATTATGGCGGACATTTGGGCCTGTTTTTAGATTTTGCCAACACGAAAAACGCCGATGTTCCCGACCCGTATTACGGGGGCGAGCGCGGCTTTGAAGACGTGCTGGATTTAATAGAGCGCGCCAGTGACGGGCTTATCAAAACCCTAAAGGCGCGATCCGATTAACGGGTAATCCGCCTCGATGCGATAAGCGTTGCCGCCCTTTTTTTTGCGGTGACTAGAATAGAGCGAAAACCCGTCTACCCAAAATGGCCCGACCTTAAAATCCACCATGCCGCGCTTAAAAATAGCGAGCCGCTCTAGGGCTGTGACCAAATGCTCTGGGCTGGTTTTGGGCAAATAGGCGAGGGTTAAATGCGGGGTGAAAACCCGCGCGGGCATGATGATATTGGCGGCGCGCGCGGCGCGGCGGCAATGGCTGTGCAGTTTTGTCAGCGGCGCGCTATCGTCTACCCCGGCCCATAGGGCGTGCGGATTATTTTTCCCAAAATGCCCGCAGCCTTTAAGGGTCAGGGCAAAGCCTTGCAGTGGCTCTCTGGCGATTTCGTCGTCGAGCATTTGCGCGCGCTCATCATCAATGTCGCCGAAATATCCAATGGTGATATGGAGCTGCTCCGCCCTGCGCCAACGCGCCCCCTCTACGCCTTTTTGCACGGGCTTAATCTGGCGCGCAATGTCATCAGGGATAGGAATGGCGGCGAATAAAATCATCTAAGCGCAATCCCTATGCTACGGGGCTGCGATATTTTGCGTGGATTTTCGTCGCGGCTTTTTCCATATCCTCCGTCCAGTCTATTGCGTGGGCGTCAATGTTTTCCTGCAATTGTTTGATACTGGTCGCGCCGATAATATTGGAGGTAACAAAGTCGCGGGTCTCGACAAATTTAAGCGCGAACTGCACCGGGCTAATGCCAAGGCCCTCCGCCGCGTCAAGGCAAGCATTGACCGCGTCGACCGCGTAATCATAGCGGGCAAGGAATGCGGGGAACAGGGCCTTGCGCGAACCCTTTGGATCGCCATTGCGGTATTTACCCGTGAGGTAGCCTTGGGCGAGCGGGGAATAGGCGAGCAAGCCAACATTTTCGCGCATGGCGATTTCCGCTTGGTTATAATCAAAACGCCGCGCCACAAGACTGTAGACATTTTGAATAGAGGCAATGCGCGGCAGACCGTTTTTCTCGGCTACGCTTAAACATTTCATCGTGCCCCACGCGGTTTCATTGGAAATGCCGATATGGCGAATATTGCCCTTTTCGACATGGCGGGACAGCGCCCCTAAAATATCCTCAAAGCTGTTCATGTCGCCCGCGTCATAATCCTTATAGGCGTTAAAGCCAAAACCCGCGCCGGGGAGAGGGCGATCAAGCCAGTGTAATTGATACAGGTCGATATAATCGGTTTGCAGCCGGCGCAGGGATTTCTCCACCGCCTCGTCAATTTGCGCGGGGGTGTGGCGGGTCGGCGCGCCGCCATCGCGTAGCCACGGCATGGCCGAGCGGCCAACGATTTTTGTCGCCAAAATAAAGTCATCGCGGTTTTTGCGCGCGGCAATCCACGTGCCAATATACTGCTCCGTGCGCCCTTGGGTTTTAGCATTGCCGGGAACCGGATACATTTCCGCTACGTCAATAAAATTAATCCCGCGCGCGCGCGCATAATCAAGCTGGGCGTGGGCCTCGGCCTCGCTATTTTGCTCCCCCCACGTCATCGTGCCAAGGCAGATAGAGCTAACCTGAAGGCCAGTTCGCCCCAGCGGGCGCATTTCAAAAGGTGTGTTGGTCATGGCGGTCTCCGAAGTGGGCTGCTAAACGCTAGCGCGAATATATTGGCATTTTCGCCAGTCTTCCTATATAATGGAGGTATAAACAAGGCTTGCGCTCGTTTTAGCGCGGCTAAAATAAGGAATTTATGATGAATCAATTTAATTCACCCGCAATGGGCGCGTCCACCGACCTCGGTCTACGCAGCTTCATGATGGGCACATATCGCTATATGGTTTTGGCCATGATCGTCTCTATGGCGGTGGCGTGGGCCTTTGGTAATTTTGTCTTGCTCAATGTGCCATTTGAGCCAGCAAGCGGCCTGTCCTCCATTGGGCGCACCCTTAATTCTGGCGTTGCCGCCATTGGTTTGACTATTGGCATTATGGTGACATTTGGCGCGGTTGGCGCGAAATTGCCGTCCATGAGCCTTGGGGCTGTGAAAACCTTCCTGTTCGGCTTTGCCGCCGTAATGGGCATTTGGCTGTCCTCTATTGCGGTGTTTGTTAACCCGATGATTTCCGCAAAAATCTTCTTCATGGCCGCCTCCGCCTTTGCTGGCGTCAGCCTTATTGGTTACGTCACTAAAAAAGACCTAAGCACTGTTGTTAAGTTTTTCGTGATGGCCTTTATGGGCTATGTGGCGTTTCGCATTCTCGGCATGTTCTTTCCGTCCATGCGCCCAACCGGCATGATGGATCACGTGGTTAGCGTTATCGGCCTTGTGGCGATTTGCGGCATTACCGCTTGGGAAACCCAGCATTTAAAGCGCGTCTATCACGCTACGGTCGGTGATCCGGCCATGGCAGAGAAATACTCCGCTTTCGGCGCGGCGTCATTGCTGCTCTCTTTTATCAACATCTTCTCAATTCTGATGAATTTGTTTGGCGGCGAATAAACCGTTTAAACGCCGATAAATACGATTTTAAGCCTCGCAATTTGCGGGGCTTTTTATTTGCGCTGTGCCGTTAATATTGCTAGCGTAACTACGGAGAGGGACAAAAAATGTGCCTTTCCGTATCTGTAATGACACAAAGGGGAGAAAATTATGTCAATTGCAAAAATCGTATGGGCCGTGAGCGCTCTAGCAGCTGTTATCTTTGCATTCGTTTCGGGCTTTGCCCATGCGGGCGCATTACTAGCAGTTCTGGGACTCGTTAGCGGTTGGTTCTTGGACCACGACCATCGCCGCGGCGTTATCATCGCGGCTATCTTTCTGAGCATGGCCGGCGGCGCATCTGCGCTTGGTGCTATTCCGGGAATTGGCGCCTATATTACGGCGATTATGTCAAGCCTCGGCGCAGTATTTAGCGCGGCGTCTGTGACGGCCATCGTTAGAACGCTTGTAGAGCGTTTAATTAAATCTAATGCGGCGTCTTCTACCTCTTAAGGGTAAGCCTCATTAATTTTACAGCGGCCTCGCAGTTTTGCGGGGCTTTTTTTATGGCTATCGAGTGAGCTTAAAGCGCTGCTTATCAAACACGCGCAATACGGCTTTGAGCTCGTGGCCGCGTTTGAGGATAAGCCCGCCCGGGGCCATCACGCTATAGGCGCCTTGTTTTTTCGCGAGGGCCGGAGTTTTGATAATGCGGTAGAGCGGAGTTTCCGTGGCGCGGCGATAAATGGAAAACTCCGCCCGGTCGGTCAGCATATCAATGGCGTAATCCTTCCAGTCCCCATTACTGACCATCTGCCCGTAAAGGCTGAGTATTAGGTTTAGCTCCGTGCGCTGAAACGCGACCTGAGAAGGGCCGCGCGGGCGCTGCGAGTTGGGTTTAATCGGGAGGACATTAGACGCCATTAAAGCCTAGTCCTCCGCGAGCCTGCGCTCAATAGCGTCCCAAGACAGGGCCGCTGCGTCAATGCCGCTAAAGCGTTTTAGCTCCTGCACGCCGGTTGGGGAGGTGATGTTTATCTCGGTCATTTTATCGCCAATCACGTCAATGCCGACAAGGATTTGCCCGCGCTCTCGCAGCATTGGCCCGATAGCGTCACAAATAACCATATCAGTTTCGGTTAGCCCCGTCGGCACGGCGGTTCCGCCCACATGCATATTAGAGCGGGTCTCGCCCTTTTGCGGCACGCGGTTAATCGCGCCAACCGCCACCCCGTCAATAATGATAATGCGCTTATCGCCTTTGACCACGGCCTTGAGATAAGCTTGGGCGATAATCGGTTCGCGGGAGCGCTCTAAAAACATTTCCATCAGCGATGAGTAATTGGGGTCATCTTGCTTAACGCGAAACACGCCGGCCCCGCCATTGCCAAAGAGCGGCTTTAGGATGATGTCTTTATGCTTTGCGCGAAAGGCGCTAATCGCGTCCATGTCGCGGCTGATTAAGGTTGCGGGCATGAGGTGCGGATAATCAAGCGGCAGGATTTTTTCCGGGCAGGAGCGCACCCACTGGGGGTCATTGGCGACAAAAGTTTTGCCCTTAAGCCGCTCTAGCATATGGGCGGCGGTGATATAGGCCATATCAAAAGGCGGGTCTTGGCGCATCCACACCACGTCGATATCGCTCTCTAAATTCAGGGTGACAGGCGCGCCAAAAACGGCGGGGCAGTCCGCGACGCGCTGGACATTAGTTGGCCTTGCGCGGGCGGTGATAGCGCCTTCATTATAGGATAGATCCGCGGGGCCGTAGGTGAAAATTTCATAGCCGCGCTGCTGGGCGATTTCCGCCAAAGCAAAACTGGTATCGCCGTCAATATCGACGGTCTCCATTGGGTCCATTTGGAAGGCGACGCGCAAGGGCGTTTTTTTAGGTGCTTGGGTCATAGCCCATTGTTGCAAAGC
>JAZGFA010000017.1:0-11435 GCA_036478975.1 Robiginitomaculum sp.
GTAGGCTGCGCGGCAGGAGCAAATTTCACCCGCACAATCAATGTGCCTGATAGCTTTATTATTGCGGATCTCGATGTAGGGTTTCTTGCATCCCATAGCTGGCGCGGGGATATGCGCGTGGATTTAAGTCATGGCGGCACGAGCGTGCGTATTATAAATCCCGATACGAACCACGCCGCCGATAATTATAACGTCTCGCTTAATGACGCGGCCGGAACGTCAATCCGCACCGCCCCCCATGATACGAATGACGGCCTTGTCGCCCCGCCCTATGAAAATGATGTCACGCCGGATAATGCCCTATCCGCGTTTAATGGGCAAAACGCAAACGGCACATGGACATTGACCATGTGTGATGATTACCCAAGCGCCGACAACGGAACATTTTTGCGGGCTAATCTATATTTCGCTAACCCGGCCGACGCGGATTTATCCCTCGCCATTACCCATCTTCCGGCCACGCCGGCCCAAGGCACGAATGTGACCTTTACCCAAACCGTTTCCAATGGCGGGCCATCGGCGGCGACCGGCGTCGTCTCTGTTTTTAACCTGCCGAGCGGCTTTACCTTTGTCTCGGCCACGGGGGGCGCGACCCATAGCGCAGGCGTGGTCACAGCGCCGGCAACCGCCCTTGCTAATGGCGCAACGACCAGTTTTACGGTTACGGCTAATATGAGCTTTACCGGCTCCTACGCGGCGACAGGCGAAGTGACCGCCTCGGGGCAAAGCGACGGCGATAGCACGGTCAATAACGGTATTATCGGCGAAGATGATGACGCGACTGACACGGTCAACCCAAGCGTTACCCCTCCGCCAAGCCTGACTTGCGCCGCGCCGATAGTGCATGACTGGGACGCCCAGACCTGGACAGGCGGCACGCTGACTAATAGCTATACAACAAGCGCAGAGACGCTGACATGGACGGTGACGGGCGATACGGCGGCTTTGCAGGCCAATCCGGCGGGCGGCGCTCTGCCGGCGCTGTCGACCTATGATGGCGGCGGCCTTACCCCGCTTGAAAACTCACTGCTCTTGCTGACGGATTTTGGCAGTCAATCTGACGCGGTTATTGTTACGGTTGATATTGGCGTGCCGGGCACAGGGGTCAATGAGGCGCAATTTGCCCTGTTTGACGTCGACTTTGGCGCCAACCAATTCCATGATCGCATTACCATTGACGGCTATTTATCCGGGGTGGTGGTTACGCCCGTATTGTCGCGCAATGTTTCCAATAGCGTTTCGGGCAGCGTAGCGCTTGGCACGGCGGCGGCGGGTAATGCCACGGCGGACGGCACGGTGACCGTGACCTTCCAAAGCCCGGTTGATCAATTTATTATCACCTATGGTAGCGGCACCAATACTCTCGTTAATCCGGGGCAGCAGGCCATCTCCATCCATGACGTTAGCACATGTGAGCGGTTGCAGCCTATCTTAGCGGCGAGCAAAACCACCGCAATTTGGGATCCTAGCGCGGCGGGGCTTTACGCGGTTCCGGGCAATGATGTGATATATACATTCGCCATTAGCAATTCCGGCAATGGGGCGACCGACACGGATAGTCTTGAGATTATCGACATCATGCCGAGCGAAATTGAATTTTATAATGGGGATATTGACGATGGCGGGCCGCAGACTGACCCTGTGAGTTTTAGCCAAACCGATTCGCCAAGCCTGACATTTAACTATGCCAGCGATGTTGCCTATTCCAATGCGGCGGTTAAGCCCGCCAATTTCGCCGCCTGCACCTATAGCCCTGCGGCGGGATATGACGGGAATGTGACCTATATCTGCTTTAACCCCAAAGGCACATTCGCCGCCGGCCCCCCTGACCCGCAGTTTGAATTAAAGTTTAGGGCACGGATTAAGTAACAGTGAAACGTAGTTTCGCTGCAACAAGTGCTGTAAGGGGGCAATTTTGTCCTTCACAAAACTGCCCGGCAAGAGCCAAAATCAATACCCATATATATGATGTTTTTTATAACAGTGAAACGTAGTTTCGCTGCAATAAGTGCTGTAGAGTGTTTCTCTTCAGAAACACTGGGACGCGCCACAATTATTCCTATTTCCGCACCGCTCTCATATCCCGTATCTGTGCAAAGTTCCCTACTTTCGCAGGGATGAGCGGTTACAAGATGCGCTATCGTGAGGGTAGCGGCTCTTTGTTGGCATTTTTGTGAAGGACAGACTACCCCCATACAGCACGTATTGCAGCGAAACTTCGTTTCGCTGTTGCAAGAAATGTGGCGAGTAGTTGGATTAACTTTGGTTCTTGCCGGGCATTTTTGTGAAGGGCAAAATTACCCCCGTACAATACTTGTTGCAGCGAAACTTCGTTTCGCTGTTAGGCGCTAAGCTCTTGCTCCGGCGCGCTGTTGCGCAGGGCCTTGCGCATGTCGGCCTGGGCTAGGACAAAACGGATGGAGCTAAATAGCTCTGCCGCGACGACCGGTTTAGAGAGGAATATATCAGATCCCGCTTCCATGCATTTGGCGTTATTAACCGCTGAATTATCGGCCGTAAGCGCGATAATGCCGACGCCAGCATTTAGCCCGCCGCTTGCGCGTAGCGCCCGCGTCGCCTCTACCCCGTTCATGATAGGCATGTGCACATCCATCAAGACCACATCGAAACGTTCATGGGCGAGCGCCTCAAGCCCCTCTTGGCCATTACTGGCCGTGCTGACTTGACAGCCAATCGGCGTGAGAAATATTTTCAGAACTTCACGGTTTGTTGCAACGTCATCGACAACCAAAACTTTCAAGCCCTTAAAGGCGTCAATATCGTGGCCGCCAATGCGCAAAATGGAATCCGTATGGGATTCTTCCATATGGGGCTGTGGCGCTAAAGCTAACGGCCCAGACTCTAATTCTATTTCAGACTCTAATTCTATCTCTAGCTCTAATTCTACCTCTGACTCTAATTTTGAGACGGGTTCATTTTGCGGGCTAAATTCGTCATGAGCCCGCATGACGCTTTCCTTGATGGACATGTTGAGCGGGCCAAAGGATTCCGTGCTTTGCACTAAATCTTGGCTTAGCTCTCGCGTATGTAGGGTTAAAACAAATTCGGAGCCGCGGCCCAATGCGCTTATCACCTCTGTGTCTCCGCCCATGAGGCGCGAGAGATTCTGGGTGATAGCAAGGCCTAGCCCCGCGCCGCCATGCGCGCGCGTATTAGAGCTATCGGCTTGGGTAAACGGCGTGAAAACATCTTGTGATTTTTGCAAGTCCATGCCCATGCCCGTATCGGCGATGATAATTCTAATTTGCTCTTTGCGCTCGCCCGCCGCCTGCTCATAGGTCACATGCACATGGACCCGGCCCTTATCGGTAAATTTAACCGCATTGGATATGAGGTTTTCTAGGCACTGGCGGGTGCGCATGGGATCAAGCTCTAAAAATTGCGGCACGTCTTCGCTAACATGCAGGGTCAGGGCGATGCCTTTTTTATCGGCAATAGGCATCCAGAGATCGCTGGCCCCTGCGATGAGTTCGCGGATTTGAGTTGGGGCGAGGTCGATGTGAGTCTTGCCCATTTCCAGTTGCGACATGTCCATAATATCGGTGAGAAGCTCTAAAAGGGACAGGCCGGATTTCCAAATTACGCCGCTTTTAAATCGCACATCCGCGTCGGGGCCTTGGCGCGCTAAAATTTCCGACAGGCCGATAACCCCGTTAAGCGGCGTGCGCAATTCATGGGACATGATGGACAGAAAGTCGCTTTTGGCCTTCTCGGCGCTGTTTGCTAGAATGCGCAATTTCACGGCCTCAATGGTAAAGCGGCGCTGCCTACGGGCAAAGAGCGCGAGTATGGCTGCCAGCCCTAAAAGCAAGACGATAATGACGCGCATGTAAACCGCATTTTTTTTCTGAAGCGTAATTTCAAGCTTGAGGCTCTCAGCCTTTTGCGCGCTTAACGCTTCGGACGCAACCGCGCTTTTATTAAGCGCCTGACGGTCGGCGCGGCCCGCAGTTTCTAAACCCGTAATGCGCATTTTCGCCCACTCCTGCATCAGGGTGAAGCCGGTATTAGCGTCACCATGTGCATAGGCGTTAAGGGCTTTGGCTTTTAGGATGTAGGAAGAGCGTTTGGCATTGGCCGCTTGCGCATTGGCGAATGTGGCGCTGTATGCTTCTATGTAAGTTTTGGATTTATCCGTATGGCCAAGTTCGGCGTGGGATAGGGCGAGCAGGGCGGCGGCGCCGCGCCGCATAGGGCCTTTGGAATTGAGGGCGATGACCGTGTCTAAATGGCTAATGGCTTGGCCATATTCCTCTTGGGATAGAAATGAAGAGCCGGCGCTTAAATGGGCTAGGCTTTGCTGATAGGGGCTACCGGTTTGCGCTTGCGCGATAAGAATTTGCGATAAGGCATTGGCGGTTTGATAATCGCCATTACGCTCAAACACATAGACCAAATTATATAATATGCCAAAACTGTCAATTTTCCGCCCGGCTAATTGACCCTGCTCGGCCAGCTTTACTGCCGTGCCAACGGTTTTTTCGATATTCTTTTCCATGCCAAAAAATGAAAATAGTGCATCATAACTGTCATAACGGGCGCTATTTTCATTGGCCCCTTTGCCGGTAAAGGGAATAATATCGAGGGCTTGGGTGGTGAACTTTAACCCGCTAGCGATATCATTGCGGCCCATACTCAGCCTCGCCTCAAGTAAGAGGGCCGTATGGGCGCGGTGCCAATCGGGACTCTTAGCCGCCTTTGTCAAGGCGCGGCTTTGTTTTTGCGCGGTTTGGTCCGTTTGCAAATCCGCAAAGGCTCGAAATAAATCCGCATTGCCGTAACCCGCTTGGTCGGCGGTCTTTAATAGGATTTCAAACGCCGTATTATTACGGTCAAGGGCGCGGTCGATTAATTGATTGCCAATAGACAGCGGCGCGGGTGCAGAGAGCTGTATTTCGGATATTTCTACGATTTCCCGCGCCGCCGATAAGGCTTTTTCGCGTATTTCCGTTTGACTAAGGTCTGGGCCAAATTCTTGGGCAGGCAGGGATAGTCCGGAGCTGAGCCAGAGTAAAGCCGTCAGGAAAATCGTATAAAAAAAGCGCATAATATATCCAGTTTTCACCAGATTACGCCAAAGCCCTTAAGGGCGTCTAAACAAAAACCCGCCTAAGGGCGGGTTTGGAGCATTCATAAAAGAGGTTTAAAGCTCTTAAAATTCAATAATAATGGGAAAGCCACCAGTTACAACTTCGATTTCTTCTAAAGATAGTTCACGCATATTGAAAACCCCCAAATGCTGTCGTTTCTGCGAAATGCTAACGAACACCCTTAATTAAGCCTTAATTTTGGTAATTTGCAAATGCTAAGTGCTTGTTTTTACCCGCTTTTGTCGCTTTGCTACTTTTAGGTGTGTTAACTATGTTTTACGGAGGGGCTATTGGCATTTGGAGTTTAGCCCATATTTATCACCCTATCGGCGCGGTTTAAAAACTCGGGTCTGTGGGCAATAATGATGCGGGTAATCGGCATGTCGGCAATGACGGCGGCTATCTCTTTTTCAGTCATAACGTCAAGATTTGCCGTGCCTTCGTCGAGGAATAGCAATTTTGGTGAATTATACAGCGCTCTCGCCAAAAGCACGCGCTGCTTCTGTCCGCCCGATAATACCGATCCCATATTGCCAACCATGGACATATAATGCATCGGCATGGCGCTAATTTCGTCGTGAATCCGCGCAATTTTCGCCGCGCGCACAATTTTCGCCATATCCAGATCTGGATCGAAAAAACTGATATTATCGGCCAAACTTCCCGATAAAAGCGAATCGTCTTGCATTACAACCCCGATTTGGGAGCGCCAGTCGCGCAGATTTATCGCCGACAATGGCTCGCCGTCGATTAAAACCTCGCCCGATGTCGGCGCGTATAGGCCCAAAATCAACTTAAGCAGGGTCGTCTTCCCGCCGCCGGATTTACCGGTAATCGCCACCATTTCTCCGGCGGCGATGGTTTCGTTTACGCCTTCGAGAATAAGCGGGTCCTCTTGGCTATAGCGAAAGCTGATATTTTGCAGGCGAATTTCGCCCTTAAGGTCGCCGAGCGGCTTGCCGGCGCTCTCCCCCTCTTGCGGCGCGTAAATAATGTCCGACAGGCGCTGTAAATGCAGACCGAGAAGCGACAATTCTATACCCTTTTGCAACAGAGCCGACGCGGCGGTGGTGAAGCTAAGCGCGAAGGCGAGGAAAGCAAACAGCATACCCAGGCTCATCGCGCCGGAGGTCACGGCGAGGCTGCCAAAGTAAATCACCGCAATCGCTTGCACCCCGGTCAGCAAGGTTTGGGCGAATTGCTGCAATACCACCCATTTGCCATAGGCGGTGCTAGCATTGATAAAGTCAGCGTATAAATTGCGCCAGCTCGCCTCGCGCGAGGCTTCGCGGCCTAACAGTTTAACCGTAGTGCTGGCGCGAATGGACTCAATCACATGGGTGTTTTCTAGCGCCTTATTAAGGATAGCCTCCTCTTGGGTGGCGCGCATTTTCGGATAAATCAATATTGTGATAATTGCCAAAATCACCGTCAGCCCCGCGACAATGGCAGCGAGCAGCGGGCTAAACATAAACATCACAATAATGGTAATCGCCGCCATAACCCCGTCGAGAAATATCGCGACAACCGATTGGGTGAGGGCCACTTGTATCGGCGTGGTCGACCCCATGCGCGATATAATATCGCCAATATGGCGCTTTTCAAAATAGGCGACGGGCAGGCGGATAAGATGGCTAAACACATTGGCGACCATCTGAAAACTCATCTGATTACCGTAAACAAGGATAGCCCAGCCGCGCAGCCCCTCCGCGCAGGCCCTGATAATGGCCAGACCGCCAAACCCCAAGGCGAGCGCCAGCAGGAGCGGGTGATTGCCCCCGGCGCTAATCACTCCGTCCACGGTAAATTGCAGATAGAACGGCGCGGCCAGAACCGCCGCTTGCAAAATTATCGACAGGATAAGCGTTTGCAATATGGCCCGCTTTAACCCGACTAATTTGGTCCAAAGCTGTGATAAATGGGCGCGCATACGGTTTGATTGGGCGCTAAAATCGGCGGTCGGAGTTAGCTCTAGGGCGATGCCGGTGAAATGGTTTGAAAACTCGGCGCGGCTCATGGTCAGCGCCCCGCGCCCCGGATCGTGAATGGTGACGCGCTTTGGCCCGACCTTTTTTAGCACCACAAAATGGTTCATATCCCAGTGCAAAATCGCCGGCAATTGCAGCTTGTGCAAATGCTCCATATCCAGACGCAGGGCGCGCGGGCCGAGGCCAAAATTTTGCGCCATGCCCATGATGGATTTAAGTGACGCCCCCTTAAGGGACACGCTATAGCGCTGGCGCACGGCGTTAAGGTCAAGGTCATGGCCGTGATAATTGGCCACCATTAAAAGCGCCGCCAGCCCGCATTCCGTGGCTTCGCTCTGGTGGATTATGGGGAGGGTTTTGCGGCCAAACATTATCCGCTTAGCCCCCATAAATAACCCCAAATAGACAAGCTCTCCCCGCCGCTCTCTATGCGGCCTAAAAACAGCACGCCGACGATTAACAGGGCGAGCGCCGCCAGCAGGGCCGTTATCAGCCAAGAGGAGACGGAGCCGCGCAGGACAACGTCGCCATATAATGCGCGCGATCGGCCCGCCGCCTGTTTACGAAAAAGATTACTGCTCATAAACTAGCCATAGGGTGATTTGCCCCTATGGCGCTAGGGATATAATGGGCTATGGCCTTATAAGCTTTCATTTGCGCAGACCCGTTTACCTTTGCTTAATTTTAGCAAAAATACGCCGCTCTAAATCAAAGCCAAAACATCTTTCATTTACGGGGCTTCGTTAACCCTTTGCTAAGGCTGCCGCCTTTATGGCCAAACCCGCTTTAAAACACCGCTCTGCGTTAAGGCTCTGCTAACCATAAATCTATAGGAGGGGTTTTGATGCAATTTAATGGTTATAGGAGCGTTCACCATTTCCAATTTAGACCCGATTTCCGTTTTCGCCATGCTGGTGTCCCTGCTCGCCATGGTGATACAGCTAACTTTTGGCCTGCTGAGCCGCAAGCAAGCGCTAAAGGAAACCGCGCGGCAAGTGGCGGAGACCAAAAAGCAAGAAGCCTTTTTAGTGTTCCACACCGAAGAGACCTATAAAAACGATGTGCGGGCCTGGGGGCGGCAAGTGGTGGACGCCATGGCCCGCGCCCAGCAGCTTTGCACGATTGAGCCAAAAACACTGCTGACCAGCGACTATATTATGGAGCGCGGCGCGACGGTGGCGTGTTTGCGCGGGCTGTTAAACCGCGCCAAATGGCTATTTCCCAATCTCGCCACCCCGTCCCATGATGAGGGCCGCTTTACGGCGAGCGATGCGCGCGACCTCTCGGCGCTCGAAACCGTACTCTATAGCTATCACACCCTCGATCAGGTCAAGGGAGAAGACGCGGAGTCGCGCAAGGCGGGGGCCGCGCGCATTCGCCGCCTGCGCAATGAATTTGTCCGCGAAATGCGCCGCGCCGTTGACCCGCAAGTGCGCGGGCAGGACATTGAAACCCTTGTGGCGGAAACCGAACAGGCATTAGCCAAAGCGGCCGAGGACGCTAAATCCAGCAAAGGGGATAAGGATGCAGACGCCGCCGCCGCCGCGCCCATCAAGGAAAGCCGTCTGCCATGAAGCCGCTAACATCCGTCAAAACCGTAGAAATGCTGATTGAGCCGGGGGCCGAAGCGCTCATCATCGCCATGGGCAAAAAAATGAAAACCCGCGCCCGCTCCAAAGTCATCGACCGCGCCGTCACCCATATCAGAGATAATGACCACAGCTCCGACGTCATGGCCTGGTTTAGCGAATTGCGCTTCGCCCCGTCCCGAAGAACGACCGTGCGCCTGTCCCCCGCAAATGCTGACTATTTAAATACGCTAGCCCAAACCCTAGGACGAGGCCGCCCTGCAATATTGCTCGATATGGTGTATTACGCGGCAGCAAATTTACAGGCTGAAGACTTTGAAGCGATGGGTTAGGGGATTAATAAATTGCCATTTACGCGACTATGGGCAAGAGTGCTTTATGGCTAAACTTGTTTTCATACACAACGAAAATTCTAAATATGATGACCAACCTGAACGTCATTATCACTTCCCCAAGCAATATTTAAACCGTGCCAAGCCGTGCGTCGGCGATTGGGTGCTTTATTACGAGTCTGGAAAAAACAAGGGCAAGAAAAGTTTCAAAGCTGTTGCCGAAGTTAAATCCATTACGGATGATTTAAAAGATATTGGCGGGCATTATTACGCAAATATTGTTGAAGGAAGCTATCTTCCTTTTGAAAAATTCGTGCCGTTTCGAATGGATGGGATAGTGGCGAATAGCTACCTTGCGGATGAAAATGGTAAGGTGAATGGCGGTAGGGCTATTTCGGCGGTGCAGCCTATTTCTGATGTCGATTTTTGGAAAATATTGGATGAAGCTTTTCCAGAGGAGGCCGTTGATTTACAGCGCACGGATGAACCAGAATTTGCCGAATCACAAACAGTTTTTACTTTTGAAGAGCCAAGACAGCGTGTTGAGATTAAGCTCTCTAAATGGGTCAGAAAGCGCTCTTTCCGTGTTAATATTTTAGACGCATACGACCGCCGTTGCGCCTTTACGGGCTTGCGATTTATCAATGGTGGCGGCCGCGCCGAAGTGGAGGCAGCGCACATACAGCCGGTTGCGCAGGGAGGTTCAGATTCAATCAATAATGGCCTGGCTCTATCAGGGACTATTCATTGGATGTTTGACCGTGGCTTATTATCTTTGTCCGATAAAAGCGAAATATTAGTATCGCGCCATATCAACAATATAGATGAAATAGATAGATTATTAGTCCCTGACAGAATGGCCCTTCTTCCGAAAAGCGCGGCGCAAAGGCCCCATGCGAAATATTTAGAGTGGCACAGGGAAAACTGTTTTAAGGTTTAATGCGGACGCCTGTTCCCTCCTCCCCCTCAGTCGCTAGCGCGGCAGCTCCCTCAGGGGGAGCGGGCATAAAGAAACTTATCAGTTATTAGCTTGCTCCCCCTTGAGGGGGGAACTGTCAGCCCTTGCTGACTGAGGGGTGAAACGGTCGCCGTGATTAGCCTCCCCCCCCCCAATCTAATCCCCGCTTTTGCGCGCTGTGTTAGACTGCGCCTATGAAAATTAACTCCGCTCGCCATATGATAATGTCTACCGCGCCTTTGCGTAGGGCGCTGGAGCGTTTATCGGAGGGTTTGCGGGCGGCGGCAGTGGACGCGCATGCCTGCCTAAAGCTCTCACGAGCCATGCGCGGTATTGTGGCGTTGATGATTACGATAGAGGCGCGAAACTACGCGCTTAAGCGCAAATCTGACATGCTCGCTATGCGCGGCTGGCGGGAGCGTATCGCGCGCGAGCTTGGCGGGGAGGCGCGGTTAACGGCGTGGGATAGGGCGCATCTTGCGGCGCGTATGCGGCGGGGTGCGGCCTTGCCAAAGCCGGATTGGCTGGCGCTTAAACGGCGTCAGGAGCGCGCGAGATTAGCGGCCATAGATGCGCGGTTTAGGCGGGCCCATCCACGCATAATCCATGAGCCGGTCAGGCTTGATTTTGAAGGGGAGTTTAGGCTTGCTCCGATTGGGAGACGCTCTGCGCGGCGGGCCGCTTGCCCCCCACCCCTAGCCCCTCCCCGCCAAGGGGGAGGGGGACAGATTGGCGCCCGACGTCAATCCTATCGCCTCCCTCCCCTCGGCGGGGAGGGATTGAGGGCGGGGGGCAATGCGCCTTTTCCAAGACGGTGCTTAGGGCGTGACATTGGGCGACCTTCTACGGCCACAAAACGCGTTTCTGGCTTCGCGCCGATTTGCGTAACCCCGCGCGAACTGCGGGGTAACTTGGTGCTGGCTCCGCGCCAAAATCATGCGCTTTATCAAAAAAGGCCACAGCCCTCCATTGCGCAAAACCGCTTGGAAAACTGTGGCCAAATTTTAAAATTCTCGAAATATAAATCGAGAGACGGGCCAGACTAAGCATCTACCCATTTGCTGTTTCTCAATTTGTTTATTTAACCCCGCTCGCCTCTGCCATGGCGTCTTCGGCGGGCATGCCTATGGCGTGGAAGCCGCCGTCAACATGGTGGGTTTCTCCGGTGCACGATAGGCCCAAATCTGAGAGCATATAGAGCGCGGCTCCGGCGACGCCCTTAGGGTCAGTATTATCGCGCAGGGCGGCCGCGGCTTTATTAAAGCGGAACATGTGACGGCCAGAGCCAATGCCGGCGGCGGCGAGGGTTTTAATCGGGCCGGCGGAAATGGCGTTAACGCGAATGCCACGCGGGCCAAGGTCGGCGGCGAGGTAACGCACGCTGGCCTCTAGCGCCGCTTTGGCAACGCCCATCACATTGTAATTGGGTATGACGCGCTCGCTGCCAAGATAGGTCA
>JAZGFA010000018.1:0-22987 GCA_036478975.1 Robiginitomaculum sp.
GGTAACCGCGCGGCATTCATCACTGCGCTCCATGTGGGGCCATTTTATTGGGAGCTAGCATCATGCCAGCACTTCGTTTACTAGCCGCTACAATTAGCGGTCTTGCTTTTGTTTCAGTTGCGCCAGCGGCCTTTGCCGGTTGCGGCACTGCAGCGTCGGGTTGCGCGCCTAGCGTCGCCTATTCTTCTTCGCCTTACCAAACCGCGCCAATGGGCGTGCATTATGGTCAGCCTTATCAGCACCTTCGCACGGTTGCGTTTAAACAAACGCCAAATGTGAATGTAATGCGTATTCAAACGGGCGCCCCTATGGCTCCGCTTAATCGCGCACCTTCTAATTTTTGGCAAAACTGTGGCTCCAATGCTTCAGGCGCTCCAACGCCTTATTGCGGCGTTAATGCGCCTCGCCGTATGGCTCCTGTGCCTGTAGCACGCCCTGTAATGGCTATGCGCCCTGCGCCAGTAGCTTACGCCGCTCCGCGCGTTTATGGTGACAATACGCTGACCCCTGGTCACGCCTATGTAAGCCACAACACAATCGTGCACCGGGTTGCGCCAGTAATGGCCGCGCCAAGCTATATACCAAGCTATGCGCCAACTTACAGCGCGCCATATAGCGCACCGGTAGCGAGCCCGTCTGTTTCAGTTCAAGGCCCATACGCCTCTGCTGGCGGTTGGAAGCAAGTGTCTGGTCCGACTATGATTGATGGTATGCTCGCCACTAAAGTTGTGTGTAAACAGCCTGCGCCAGTGGCCCAAGCGCCTGTGATGACTATGCAAACGCGTCAACGCGCTTACCAAGTTGTCCGCCCGGTTGTTGAAGTGCGCTACCCAGTAGCCGTGCAAGCGCCATATGCTGGCCCTGTATGTTCATCGCCAGTGCGCGGTGGCCGTTATGGCTCTAGCGATAATCGCCGCGTAAATGGTGGTTCTGGCTTGCTCAAAACTATTGGCCTAGCGGCAATCTCTGGCGCGGTTCGCAGCGCTTTTTAAGCTAGGCAAATTTAAATAAGAAAAACCCGCTGGAGACAGCGGGTTTTTTTGTGGGCGCGGGGCTTAGATTCAAGCCTCTGGTTCTGGTTGCGGCGTCAGGGTAAAGGAATATTTATTGCCACGCCCTTTTGAGCGGAAATCAATCTTATTCCTGTCCGTACAGCGCGCTAAAGGGGGATTTCGTGTGGGGACACGGGCCGGTCTTTGCTTTGTCCCCCTAAAGAGAATCGAAATTCGCGTTTTACGAGTCCTTGCTTGAAATTGGCACGAGTTTTGCTTTGGTAGGGGCAGTATTTGAAATTAAAGGACATGGCTATGAAATTGGCACACATTATATCACTTGTAGCGCTTAGTGGCGCAACGGCTCTTATCGCGGCGGCTCCGGCTCAGGCGGGTTCAGATTATTATAGCGCAAGCCGCTATTCTAGCAGCAATACCCATAACGTCATTGTTAATGCGAGCCAGCGCCTTCCCGGCCTTGGCGCTAATGAAATGCTTTGCCCAACCCCCTGCGCGACATCGGTTGATGTGCCTGCTGGCGGACGGGTTATTGATTGTTTCTCTGTTTGTAAAAAGGCAGAGCCTGTCTATGTGGCTCCTGCGCCCGTAATGCAAACCTATCACCGCGCCTACCAAGTTGTGCGTCCGGTGGTTTATGTGAATTATCCCGTGCCAGTAATGGTGCCAAGCTGCCCAATTTATGACGCGCCTAGCCGTTACGGTAGCCGTTATAATTCCCGCGCTAATGGCCCTGTTTGTCGTTAGGCAATAGCGGCGGCATCTAGCCGCCGGCAATATTTCTTAAAATAGCCTGCGCCGCGGCCTTTGGGTCGCGGGCAGCATTTATCGGGCGGCCCACAACAATGTGGCTCGCCCCATTTTTTTGGGCGTCAAAAGGCGTAGCAATCCGCTTTTGATCCCCCGCGTCCCCGCCCGGCATACGCACGCCCGGCGTGACAATTAAAAACTTATCCGCACTTATCTTGCGCATGGCCCTGCGAATGGCTTTGGCCTCAAGCGGGCTAGAGACCACGCCGTCAATGCCGGCTTCCACCGCTTGGGCGGCGCGGCGCAATACCAGAGTTTTAGCGCTAGCGGCATATCCGATGGCGCGCAAATCGTCGCGGTCGAGGGACGTTAGCACGGTCACGCCAATGACGTTCAAATCGCTCCCCTTGGCGCCCTTCGCCGCCGCGCTCATCACATGCGGGCGCGCATGTACGGTGAGAATATCCGCGCCAAAGCCGGCCACGGAGCGCGTGGCTTTTTCCACCGTCGCGTCAATATCGTGAAATTTGAAATCGAGAAATACCGATTTTCCGCGCGCTTTCAGCTCTTTGGCTAAATCCATGCCGCCAAGGGGCAAAAGCTGCAAGCCGATTTTATAACTGCTAATGGTCTCCCCAAGCGCGTCCACAAGCGCAAGGGCCTGCTCGGCGCTCGGCAAATCAAGGGCGCAATATAGGCGCGGGTCAGCGGGCAAAAATTTGGTCATGATTAGCCTTTGCGGATTTTGCTGCTATTGCGGTTCATCAAATAAAGCGCCGCGCTGTCGGGAATAAGTTTGCCAAGGACGGCGATGGATTTATTGACCCCGCCGGGGATAAAGACCGCTTTGCCGCGCTCTATCGCCGCGTAACCGTCTTGGGCTACATCCGCCGCGTCCATCATCATAAAATCGGGCAGTTTATCAATGCCTTTGCGCGTGCCGTTTACGTCATGAAATTCTGACAGGGTAAAGCCGGGGCATAGGGCGGAGACTTTAACCCCGTAGCTAGACAGCTCTAAATTTAAGCTTTGGGAAAATTTAATCAAAAAGGATTTTATCGCCGCATAAGTGGTGTGGCCGCGACTGCCCGGCAAATGCCCCGCGAGGGACGCGACATTCATAATATGGCCAAAGCCGCGCGCTTTCATGCCGGGGATAACCCGGTGGGTTAGCTCGCACGGCCCCATCAGCATCAGATTAAGGCTGACCAAATGGTCGGCCCAATCGGCGGCGTCATAGGTTCCCGGCTGGCCAAAACCGGCATTGTTAATCAGCCCGTCAATGACGCGTCCCTTTTTGGCAACGCGCTCTATCAGGCGAATGTTTTCCGCGGGATCTGACAAATCCGCCGGCAGGATTATTGACTGCGTGCCGTAATCTTTTTTAAGTTTTTTAGCGAGGTTAACCATGGGCACTTCGCGGCGCGCGCTAAGGGCGAGGTCCCAGCCATGGCGCGCATATTCAATGGCCAGCGCGTAGCCTATGCCAGCGGACGCGCCAGTAATCAGGCAAAGGGGTTTGTCGGAAACTGTGGTCACGGGCGCGCCTTTTATAATTTTAAGTGCCTATAGCTAACCTAGGCGCGCGCCTATTACAATCACCGCCGCGCCCTAATTGAAAATTTGTGCAAAGGGCCGCGAGGGCCTATAAAGGGTAAAAGAGGGGGCTTTATGCCAGGTATGTTTTTTCTTATTCTCATCGTCGTACTCGTTGTCATTATTGGGGCGCTTTATAACGGGCTTGTGAAATCTCGCCAACTGGCCCGCGCCGGGTGGTCAGATATTGATGTGCAGCTTAAACGCCGCGCCGATCTTATCCCGCGCCTCGTTAGCGTAGTGCAAGGTTACGCCAAGCACGAGCGCGATTTATTTATCGACATTACACAGCGCCGCATGGCCGCTATGACCGCCGGTGAAGACCCTAAGGCACGCGCCGGAGCCGAGGCGGCCTTGGGGCGTTCCGCTACAAAACTGATTGCGCTGGCGGAGGATTATCCAGATTTAAAGGCGAGTGAAAATTTTCTAGATTTGCAAAACCAGCTTTTGCAAACCGAAGATAAAATTGAAATGGCGCGCAGGTTTTATAACGGTGCCGTGCGCGAATTAAATATCAAAGTGAAAACCGTGCCGAGCAATTTTATTGCTGGGCCGTTTGGTTTTAAAACGGTGGAATATTTCGAAGCGGATGAGAGCGATAGGAGTGTGCCTAATGTTTAAATCTATGCGGGTTTTATTATGGCTTTTGGCCGCGGCTTTTATTACGGCGCTTCCCGCCCAAGCGCGCGAGCGCATTACCAATTTTGATACCCATATCGAAGTGCTAGAAAATGGCGATATTATCGTCACGGAAACCATTGATATTATCGCCGAGGGGCGGCAAATAAAACGCGGTATTTTTCGAGAGATACCGCGCTTCTTGGTGGACGATGAAGGCTATAAGCTGCCCCAACGCTATAAGGTTTTAAATGTCACCCTCGACGGGGAAAGGGAGCATTATAAAACCAGCAAAGAGGATAATATTTTCCGTATCCGCATTGGCCGCAAGAGTAAATTCCTTGAAACCGGCGCCCATCAATATGCCATTAGTTATCGCGCCTCCAACCAAATACGCTACGGCGAAACCGCCGATGAGCTTTACTGGAATGTAACCGGAACCTATTGGGATTTCCCGATGGAAAACGTCAACGCGTCTGTGGCTTTGCCCAAGGGTTTTTCGATTGCGGATGTTAGGGCTTATACGGGGGCGCAAGGCGAAAAGGGGCGTGATTATGAAACCCGCAATCAGCCTTCCGGGATAAATTTTATCACCACACGGCCGCTACGCCAAAGAGAGAATATGACAATTTCTGTTTCCGTGGCTAAGGGTTTAATCGCCGCGCCAACGCGGCTTGAGCGCGGGCTGTTATTTTGGCTTAAAAATGGCTCTTTGATTTTCTTCTCCCTTTCTCTTTTTGCCATTACCGTCACCTATATTCGCACATGGAGCAAGGTCGGGCGCAACCCGCCTAAGGAGCCGGTCTTTCCCCGCTACGCGCCGCCCAAAGGCTACTCCCCTGCGGCTACGGGCTATATTTATCGGCGCGGCGTTTTTGACAGCACGCTGGTGGTTTCTGCCTTGATGAACCTCGCCCTTAAGAACGACATTAAAATTGACGCGGCCAAGGACACGGTGATAAGCCGTGCGGATTATTCAGCCGATGGCGAGGGATTTGCCGATGAGAAACGGTTTTTAAAAGGCCTGTTTAAGAAAAAAGACATCATCACTTTAGACGGGGAAAGCCACCCAAAATTCTACGCGGCGCAAAAACGCTTGAGCCGTTATTTGAGCAGTCATTATAGTGATGACTACCATAACTATAATTTAGGCTATTCTGTTACGGGTGTATTCTTCTCTATTTTTGCGGTGATAATATCCGCCTTTCTTTTACGCAAAGAGCCGGAAGGCTGGATGGGGCTTTTGATTTTGGCGCTGATTATTGTGAATGTAATTTACATGTTTCTTATTCCGGCTCCGACTAAAAAAGGCGAAAAGATTCATACGGAAATTGAAGGGTTTAAGCTCTATTTAAAAACCGCGGAAAAGGGCCGTCTTAACGTGTATGAAGTGGGGGGCGATGCCCCGCCGCCCATGAGCGCGGAGCATTATCAACGGTTTTTGCCTTACGCCATTGCGCTCGATGTGGAAAAGCCTTGGACGAAATATTTTGAAAAAACCCTGCCGGCAATCGCTAAAAATTTCGCCCCGCACGGGGTCAGCGGGGATTTCGGCTCCGGCCAATCCCTATCGCGCTCCACGCGTAATATGGTGTCATCCATCGGCAGCTCTGCTAGCTCCGCCGCGCCGCAAAGCAGTGGCAGCTCTGGCTCTGGCGGCGGCGGGTCTTCCGGCGGCGGCGGAGGCGGGGGCGGCGGAGGTGGCTGGTAGCCGCGCCCTATTAATTATTTGATATTTCTAACCACGCGCTGCGGGAACGGAATTTCAATATTGTGGGCTTTGAGCGTGCGCCAAATAATAAAGCCGACATCAGAGGTGAATTTATTGGGGCCGTCATCAACGCCGCGGCACCAAAATTCTACGCACATATCAATGGCGCTATCGCCAAAGCTGCGAAACTCTACGCTTGGTAAATCCGGCTCACCGAGGACGTCCGGATGCTCTAGCACCGCGTTCATAATAATGGGCACAAGCGCGTCCAAATCCGTATCATAGGAAACCCCGAAATCCACTTCATAGCGCTGAAGCGGGCTATCATGGGTCCAGTTTTCATAGGCGTCTTCGGTGAATTTTGTGTTGGGCACAATAATGTCTTTGCCGTCCGCCGTGCCGACCGTGGTCGAGCGCATATTGATCGCTTTGATACGGCCAAATTGATCGTCGGCCGTATTGATGAAATCGCCAACCTTTACGCTACGGTCAAACAAAATAATCAGGCCGGAAATGAAATTGGCCGCAATCGGCTGAAGCCCGAAACCAATGCCAAGGCCCACGGCGGAGAAAATCATCACCAGGCCGGAGAGCGGAATTTTGGCCGCGCCGAGGACTAAGACGATGAGGATAACAAACAGCAGGATTTGGAATATTTTGGCCGCCACTTCGCGCGTGCTAGGGTCGAGGGTTTCTTGGGCGCGAATAGCGTCTTGGCCCTTCGTGTTGGAAATGCCGCCAAGTTTAAAAAATATCGAGCCAAATATTACAAGTCGCACAAGGGTCATGGCGGTAATTGGCGTGCCCGCCATAGTCATCAGCTCTGTATTATTAAGCACGGCTATGAAGTCATCATAATAGCCAAATACCATTAACACGGCGAGGGGGATAATAATCCAAATGGCGGCTTTTTGGAAAAGCGGATTGGAGATAAATTGCTTAATCGCCTTAAACAGCAGGAAGACTACGGCGAGGCCTTGGGCCAGTTTCACCAGCCAGTCTTGGCCAAGCATGGGAACCGCTTTTAATATAATTGCAAACAGCGCGAGCAGGGCGACGAGCATGACCGCGCGCAGAAAGTTTCGCGATTGATAAATATAGTCGCGGACAATGCGCAGCTTGGCGTCTTTTGCCGGCGGGTTTTGAAATAATGAAGCCCGTTTATTGACCGCTTTAGCGAGGACAGGCGAGAGGAAATAGGCCAGCGCTATGGCGGCGATTTGCGCCAAAAATGACGGGCTGGTTAGCCAGCTAATGGCTTTGTCAAAAAGTTTTTTACCCGCCGCCTTAGCGTCCTGCGCATTTGTTGGGATGAGGCTGTTTTTAGCGGGCGCATTTTCCGGTGCGCTCTCGTCAAGTTTCACCTCTTGGCGTTGGGATAGCACGGCGTCGGCGAGGGCTTGGTTGGCCTGCTCGCGCGCGGCGTCGGCCGCCTTTACTTGCGCAAGGGCGCGGGCAATGGCGGGGTCATCAAGGTCATAGACGTTTGACGGGGCAGCAATGGCGGGGGCGGTTTCAGCCTGCACTGGCTCTGTTTGCGCCTCTGTTTGTTTCTGGGCCGGCGCCGTCTCTTGCGCATGGCTTATGGCGGGAAGTCCCATCAAGCCAAAGGCGAGTAAGCCTGTCAGGATATATTTATAAAGTGTAACCAATTGCATTTCATTCTCCCGTAACGCCCCGCTTAGGGTGATAATGATTTTCAGTGTTAATGTAAATGATGCAGCCAATCTAATAATGACTATCTTTTGTAAAGGATTTTGGGCTACTAGGCGGGCACATTATTTAAAGGTTTTCTATGTCTAAGCGTAAAAAAGTCGTCCTCGCCTATTCCGGTGGTTTGGACACCTCTATCATTCTTAAATGGCTGCAAGAAGAAAAGGGCTATGAAGTTGTCACCTTCACCGCCGATTTGGGCCAAGGCGAAGAGCTAGAGCCGGCGCGCCGCAAGGCCGAAGCGGCCGGGGTTAAAGAGATTTACATTGACGATTTACGCGAAGAATTTGTCGCCGATTTCGTGTTCCCAATGTTTCGCGCCAATGCGCTTTACGAGGGATTATATTTGCTCGGCACGTCAATCGCCCGCCCGCTAATTTCCAAACGCCAAATTGAGATTGCTCATATGGTTGGCGCGGACGCCGTCTGTCACGGCGCGACCGGCAAAGGCAATGACCAAGTGCGTTTTGAGCTAGCCTATTACGCGCTAGATCCGGAAATTAAAGTTATCGCTCCGTGGCGGGAATGGGATTTAAATTCGCGTACTAAGCTGATTGAATACGCGGAAAAGCATGACATTGAAATCGCCCTTGATAAGCGCGGCGAAGCGCCATTTTCCGTGGACGCCAATTTGCTGCACACATCAAGCGAAGGCAAGGCGCTCGAAGACCCTTACGCTGAGGCGCCTGAATTTGTTTATCAGCGCACGGTTAGCCCCGAAGACGCGCCGGACAAAGCCACCTATATCGAAGTGGGTTTTGAACGCGGCGACGCCGTGTCCATTGACGGAGAGGCGCTTAGCCCTGCCACATTGCTCACCCGCCTTAATGAGCTTGGCGGCTCTAATGGCATTGGCCGGCTTGACCTTTTGGAAAACCGTTATGTCGGTATGAAATCGCGCGGCGTTTACGAGACCCCCGGCGGCACGATTTTGCTAATGGCCCATCGCGGCATTGAGCAAATCACTATGGATAAGGGCGCGGCCCATCTTAAGGACGAGCTTATGCCGAAATATGCAGAGCTTGTTTATAATGGCTATTGGTATTCCCCCGAGCGTGAAATGCTACAAGCGGCGATTGATAAAAGCCAAGAGCTGGTCACAGGAAGTGTGCGCCTTAAGCTCTATAAGGGTAATGTTGATATTGTCGGGCGCAAATCCCCATATTCGCTTTATAGTCAAGAGCATGTCACCTTTGAAGAAGATGACGTTTATGACCAAGCGGACGCCGGCGGCTTTATTAAAATCAATGCCCTGCGCCTGCGCCTGTTAAAAGCGCGTGATCGCAAGGTCGGAAAAAACGATTAAACGATTAGGCCCAATTATTATAGCGCATAAAAAAGGCCTTGGAAATTTCCGAGGCCTTTTGTTTTATAGTGCTTAAACGCGGTTTATTTTAACGCGGCTTTGAACGACAGCTCTCCGCTTTGCCCCGGGGCCACGGCGGCAATAACCGTCCAGCGCACATGGGTAAGTTCTTCGGCGCGAGCCGTGCGCATAGCGCCATCATCGCCGATAACCATAAGGTCATCACGGGCGCTAAACCCGTCTCCGGCGGAATATTCAAGCTTTGCTGTTTCGGTTTCCGCGGAGCCTTCCATATAGGTGACATCGGACGGTATTGGCATGGTCAGCACAATATCGTTAGCTGGTTCAATTTTGTCATTAGTATAGGCGAGCACGTAAACGATTTTTTCGCCCGGCGTGACAAGCTCGGCCGATGTGCGGCTTGTGCTAACCTGACCAAGGGCATTGGTTTTTTCGACCAATTTATAGACCTTTTGCTCCGCCGTTAATGCGGAGGCCGCAGGGCCAATGGCGAGGGCCGCAAGGCAGGCGGTAGAGAGAATGATTTTTAACATAATGTGTTCCTTTATGGCAGAGGGATGCTCGTTAGCGAGACGATAGCTAAACAGGCTTAACAATGTTTGAACGCCACTGCTATTTGTCAGTCCGTTGGGCCATTGCCGTAATATGGGACGCCATATGTACCCGAATTTTGGCCGAGGAGGCTTTGCGCGGGTGCATGGCTTTTAAGGCGGGCTATTTTTAAACTCGGATTGCGAACAAATTGCGACAGGTTTAAACGGCCATTCTCCCCCGTGGTCAGAGCAATGGTCATGAGCGGGCCAAAGTCGCGGCTTTGTTTCGGGGCAACCCGCTCCCACACTAGCATTTCAGAGCGGTCACTCAGGCGATAACGGGCGAGCGCCTTGCCGTAACGTTGCGTTAAATTGGCTTTAAGGCGCGCCCCTGCATCGATGTCCTCGCCAAATGCGTAATCTATCGCAATGATGCGCGCGGCGGCTTTGGGGCCAGCATAGTCTATTTTTAGATGACTGGCACTGGCGGGATCTTGACCAATTTGCATGTACTGGCTTGGCGTAAGCGTATTGCTCACTTGCGTGCGCCGGACGCTTTTATGCGGGGCCATCTTGGCGGCTTCCATCAGCGGCGCAATAGCGCCCGCGTCCATGCCAAGCGATAGGCCTAGCACGGTTAAGGGTGCGCTACCGCGTACGTCTTGCGCGTCCGTAGCGTGCGCCCCTGAGGGCAAAACTAACAGGGCGGCGCTGGTCAATGTTATTTTTAAAAGCTGTATCATAGAGTCATATTGAACGCCATTGTTTAAGGAAATGCCAAGAGTGCTGCACTCAAATATTAAGGGTTTAGTAAGTCTATCTCTCAACGCCCCTTCAATACGCTGTCCGTATATTGAGGCTCTGGGATTACGGGGATAGTGGTATGCGGATCAACACATTAGTGACATTAGGCGCTTCGGCCACATTCGGTTTTTTGGCTATCATGCTGGCGCGCGGCTGGATTGATGATGCTGTTCACAGCGAATTTAAAAGCCAGCCAAGCGCGGTGAGTGAACACGCGCCATCGGTAATGACAACGCAGGTTTTAGTCGCTGACCTTGACCTTGGATTTGGTGACGTTTTAGATCAGCAGGCTTTGCGCCTTGTGGACATGCCAACGGATCTGCTTCCCCTCGGCGTCTTTACGGATTTTGAAAGCCTGTTTGGCTCGGACGGAGCGCGCACGGTCGTTTTGAGTAAAATGGGGTATAATGAACCTATCCTCGATTATAAAATTAGCGGCCCTGGCGGGCGCGGCTCCCTGTCGGCTTTAATCGGCGAAGGCATGCGCGCCGCCTCTATCCGCGTTAACGCGGTCGCTGGCGTTGGCGGGTTTATTCTGCCCGGTGATCATGTGGACGTGATTTTGACACGCGACCTAGCGACCGGTGACCAAGACCGTAAATTGTCATCCGATGTGCTGTTGCAAAATGTTCGGGTTTTAGGTGCGGATCAAAACGCCGATAAAACATCAAGCCGAGTTGAAGTGGCAAAGACGGTGACGCTAGAAGTGACCCCGCGCCAAGCGCAAAAGCTCAGCATTTCTATGGATGTCGGCACGTTAAGCTTGACCCTTCGCCGGGTTGGCGCCTTAGAGGCCACGCCGACAAGCCGTATTGATGAGCAGCAGCTTTTTTCAAATACAGCGCCAAAGCACCGCGCGCGGACGGCGGCAAAGGCGGCGCCCAAACCGCGCGCTCCGGCGCCGGATATGACGGCGCAAGTTACAATTATGCGTAGCGGGCAGCGCGAAGCGGTTAGCGTGCGCAAAGAGGTTATCGAGCGCGCGCAAGGCACGCACAAACAAGAGACACAAAAAACAGATGCAGAAAAAACGGGTGATGAGCTTGCGGGAAAAACCGGCTGGGTCACGCGGTCAAAGGGATAAGATAATGAGCATTAAACACACAGTTTTGTTAAGCATCCTTTTGTTAGCCGGGCCAAATGCCTTCGCAAAGTCATGGGTTGAGACGGCCCCGGCGCAAGCGCGCACGGAAGCCGCGCTGACTAAAGGCTCCCCGATTATCATGCGCACGGATAGCGCTTTTTCCGACATTATGGTGGCCGATGCGGCTATTGCTGATGTGGTTGTTTTGACCGACCGCTCTTTCCATTTGGTGGGTAAGGCTAGCGGTAAAACCAATATCATGCTGTATGACAAGCAAAAGCGGCTTATTGACATTGTCGACGTAAATGTCGGCTATGATGTGGCGTCTTTAAAGAAGAGCCTATTTGAGACATTCCCCAATGAGCGCATAGAAGTGCGGCCTATGGCGGGCGGGGTATATTTATCCGGCCAGGTTTCGACCGGCCCGATTTCCCAGCGCGCATTTGATATTGCCCAGCGTTACGCCCCCAATGATGTGACCAATGGCCTCGTGGTAAAAGACAGCCATCAAGTCATGCTCGAAGTGCGTTTTGTAGAAGCGTCACGTAAGGCAATTAAAGATTTAGGCATTGGCCTTTTGGTGCAAAGCCAAGATGGCTCGCTGCAAAGCAATAGCGGAACTAACGGGCTTGGCCGCGCAATTTTTAATGCGGTGTCCGGAACCACGACCCTTGATATGGCCATTGACGCCCTAGAAGAAAAAGGCGTCATTCGCACGCTAGCGGAGCCAAACCTTGTGGCCATGTCCGGCGAAACCGCAAGCTTTCTTGCCGGCGGAGAATTTCCAATACCCGTCCAAGGTGACCTTGGAAAAGTGACCGTAGAGTATCGTCAATTCGGCGTTGGCTTATCTTTCACTCCGACGGTTTTAGGCGACGGCATTATCAATCTAAAAGTTGCGCCCGAAGTGAGCCAAATTGATGAATCGCGTTCTGTGCGCGTTGGCGGCCTTGAAGTTCCAGCCATATCTGTGCGCCGCGCTAACACCACGGTTGAGCTGCGTAATGATCAAAGTTTTGCTATTGCTGGGCTTTTGCAAAACAGTTCTAGCGACACGAAAACGCAAGTGCCGTGGCTAGGCGATATTCCAATTTTAGGCAGTTTGTTTCGCTCGACCCGTTACCGCAAAAGCGAAACCGAGCTGGTGATTTTAATCACCCCGCATTTGGTTGCGCCGGTTTCAGATATTTCGGATTTGAAGACCCCGCTGGATGATTTGTCCCGCCCCTCGGAAGCGGAGAAATTTTTACTAGGCCGCCTTGAAGGGCCAAAAGTTGAAGGCGGGGGCCTCGCTGCAAATTATGGCCATGTGCTGCAATAGGAGATGATGATGCGTAATTTACAAGTTTTAATTTTAAGCGGCGCGGCGGCGAGCCTATCGGCGTGCGCTAGCACTGCGCCGGTATTGAAGGCCAATTCTAGAATGGCAGTGAAGGCTAATATTGCGGCGCAGGCGATTGCGCCAGACGCAGATCAAAAAGCTAATCGTCATATTCCGCAAAACCGCGCCCTGCGTGAGGCTGCGCGAAAGCGTTATGAGGCAGGAGAAGTGCGCCAGCCAAAGGTGCAAAAAACTAATTAAGGGTGTGGCGGGGGCCAAATGAACGGGCCAAAATAGGCCAAGAACGGGATGATGAGATGGTAGAGTGTAAAAAATTTTTAAAAATATTCGCTGCGAATGTTAGCGGCGGCGCAGCTATTTACGCGGCGATAACGGCGCCGGTTATGATTGGCGGCGCGGCTTTGTCCGTAGACGTTTCGCGCATGTATAATTTAGACCAAGAATTGCAAAGCGCCTCCGATGCCTATGCCCGCGCCGGCGCCGCCGAACTTGATGGCCGCAGCGATTCACTCGTGCGGGCGCGTCGCGCTATCCATAATCTGGTTAATAATGGCGAAAACTATGGTGATGAGACGCAATCCAAGGTGACGATTGCCTCCATTCGGTTTTTAAAAGAAACGCCGAGTAATGGCTATGATGCAGTTCCCGCGGGTTTCGTCACCCTCAATCCGAATGAAGCGCATTACGTTGAGGTTAAAGTCGCCCCTACGAAAATCACTACCCTGTTCCCGCCAACCCTCGCGCAAGGCATTGCATCGGTAGATTTGGACGCGGTCTCGACGGCGGGTTTTGAATTTGGCGTGTGCGGCACGGCTCCAGTATTTGTCTGTAACCCTTATGAGGGAACCGGCATGACTTTGTTTGAAGCGCTTGAAGATGAAGATGAGCGCCGCCGTCAAATACGCTTTATTAATCCGGGCGGAAATTGCGATACATTTGCCCCCGGCGCCTTTGGCTATTTAGACCCGTTTACAAAAACCGGCGTTAGCGGCGCTAATGTAATTAAGGACGCGGTGGCGATTGATAAGCCGGCGACGTGTTTCCAAAGCTCTGGCGTGCATTTGCGTCCGGGGAAAATAAGCTCCATGCGCGATGCGGTCAATGTGCGCTTTGATATTTATAAAGGGCGCTACCGCCAGTCGCGGTTTAAAAACGATCCGCGTTACGCGCCGGCGGAAAATGTAACCAAGGGTTATGCCCTGCGCCGTCAGCGTAATTCTTGTTCGGGTCGTGCGGATTGGGACGCCATGGCCTTGCCGCGCGACGCCTGTTTTGATGATGATAGCTGTACGGATTTACACGGCATGATGGGCGATGGCGATTGGGACTTTGCCCAATATGTAGACGTTAACCACAACGGCGCTCGCGCCCTAAGAATTAAAGGCACGACTTACCGCTTTAACCACAATCGCGGAACCGTAACCCCGTCAACGCCGCCAAGCCGTTACGATGTGTATCGCTGGGAAATTGACAGTAATAATATTCCCGGAACGCATACGGCCATGTCCTGCGCGTCTAATACGCCGGAAAGCGGCGAGCCGGTGTGCCATTCTACCGGCGCTTATAGCGGCGATGTGGATCGCCGCATCATTCACGCGGCTGTGCTAAATTGTAATGAATTAGAGCAGACTTACAATTTGTCCGGCGGCTCTAATCCGCCGCTTCCGGCGCAGGCATTTATTAAAGTCTTTATTACCGAGCCCATGGGCAGCGGATATTACAATTCCCTTTACGGGGAAATGGTCGGGGTCGTTGAAGGCAATAGCGCAATTTCTCGAGACACAATTGCGGTTAATCGTTAATGGGTATTTGGCTTTTTCATAAGCGCAAACCCTTACGGGGTTTTGTTTTTGACGCTTCCGGATCCGTAGCGGTGGAGGCGGTATTCGTCCTGCCGTTTTTAATCCTGCTAGGACTTGGCGCGGTTGATTATTCAAACATGCTTTTATCCCACCATAAAATGCAGACTAGCGTCACCGCGGCGGGAACCTATTTATCCCGTTCGCGCACGCCGCAAAATTATGAGGCCCAAGCGCGTAACCTTGCTGTAACTGGCAAGCTTTCTGGCGGGAGCGCGATTCTGCCGAGCTGGAGCGTTAGCGATATAACCATTAGCTACCAAAATGCGCAAAACAGTAATAACCAATATCGAGGCCAGGAAACGATTAAAACCGTTAAGGTTGAAACGCGCCTTGCTTATCAGGGATTTGGCTTTGTTAATGCCATTACCCCCGGAGCTGCTGTGATGATGAGCGACAGCTATGAGGCGCGGATTATGGGAGGCGGTATATGAGCCGCTTAGAAAAATTTATCCGTAATGAAGACGGCGTGGCGAGCGTTGAATTTGCTCTACTGTCCGTGGCGCTGATTTCCGTGACCATTGGCGCGTTGGAATTAGGCCTTGGGTTTTTCCAATATAACACAGCCCAACAAGCAGCCCGTATCGGAGCCCGCCTTGCCGCCGTTTCTGATCCTGTGGCCCGCGATATGACCTATATGACTGGCCTGAGCAATAATGTGAAGTCAGGCGATTCCATGCCCGACTATCTACGTACATGCAGCGGCGTCACCCAGAGCTGTAATATTGGAGCATATAATAGTGCGCAAATGAACGCCCTACTTTACGGCCCGGATAATGATGGTGTTTGCGCCACTACGGAAAAATTACGCCGCGGAATTTGTGACGTTTTCCCTAAGGTCAGCCGTGAAAACATCACCATTAGCTATCAAGGCTCCGGCCTTGGCATTGCGGGAAACCCCGCGGTTTTGTCACCGCTTATCACCGTGCGCCTTAGCGGTCTCGAATTTGATTTCGCGGTGGCCGATGCTTTCATTTCAAAAAAATTCCAGGCCATGCCGGATATTGAAGTGACAATGATGGCCGAGGATTTGAGGTAGCCATGATAGATTTCAACGATAATGATTTAATTATTCCTACCCCGCGTCCCGGCAATGCTGGCGATGGGACCAATGCGAACAATGAGGCTTTTTGTCTAGCCTTTCTTGGGGCGGCGGGGGGCGTTGGGGTTAGCTCGCTTGTGATTGAGTCTGCTTTTTCAACCCTTAAACGATTGCGGCGTAAGGGCGATAAAACGCCGCGTGTTTGCATTATAGATTTAGATTTTGAGCACGGAGCGATTGCGTCATATCTCGATATGGAAGCGGGAATTAGCCCGGATGTTTTAACAGGCGATGGCGCGCGTATTGATCAGTCCATGACATCCGCATTGGTAGTAAAACATGCGAGCGGTTTGCGCCTATTGGCGGCTCGGAATGCCTTGTCGGGAAATGATATTGTGAACCCGGCATGCGTCTTAGCGCTAATGGACGCCGCAAGCGCTATGTATGATGTCGTGATTTTAGACGTTCCGCGTATTTGGCGACCGTGGACCCATGCCGCTTTAGCCGCGGCGGACAGAGCGGTCATGGTGACCCAGTTGACAATACCGGCGCTGCATGGCGCGCGAATTCGCATGGAAGAATTAGAGGAGCGCTTGGCACTGGCTCGTCCTATGGATGTTGTTTTATCAAAACATGAACGCCGCTCTTTTCGCGCCACCGTGTCCGTAAGAGATGCGCAAGCGGCGCTTGGCCGCGACATTACCGCATTTATTTGCGTTGACGGTGAGACCCCGCGCGATGCGATGAATTGCGGAGAACCGAGCGGAAACGTTCATCCGAGCAGTCGTTATGTTAAAGATATTACCGCGTTAACAGAGCAGCTTTTACGGTGCGATGAGAGCGAAGATAAAATTATACCGCGTAAGCAAGCGGCAAGTTAGGGGGAATTATGGGACGGTTTTCACAGATTATAAATGCCGCGCCAAAGGGCGTCAGGGCGGAAGAAAAGCCGCAAGAGGGCCCGCTTATTGTTCCAGCCTTGGCGCGCCCGCTAGTGGAGGAGTCTGAGCAAAAATCTACGCCCCAACCCCAACCCCTGCCTAAATCTAAACCTCAGCCGGACGAAGCAATGGATTGGCTCGATGCTAAAATGCGTATTCATAGCCGTTTGATTGACGAGGTGGATCTATCAGCTCTAGATGAATTATCGGACGAGGAGCGCCGCGCGCAGGTCCATGCGCTCGTGGCCAACATTGTTCGCGAAGAAAAACTCGTGATGAACTCCGCCGAAGTTCGTAAATTTTCCACCGAAGTTTTTGATGAAATGACAGGGCTTGGCCCGCTTGAGCCATTATTGCAAGATGACTCGATTGCCGATATTCTTATCAACGGCCATGAGCAGGTATATGTGGAGCGGTTTGGCGAGTTATCGGTTACGCCGGTACGTTTTCGTGACGAGGCCCATCTTTTGCGCATTATCAACCGCATTGTTGCCCAAGTCGGCCGCCGTGTTGACGAAAGCCAGCCCATGTGTGATGCGCGCCTACTTGACGGTTCGCGGGTCAATGTCGCGATTGCGCCCATCGCCGTAGACGGGCCGCTTGTCTCCATTCGCAAGTTTTCTAAAAAGCCATTTACCTTTGAAAAGCTCGTGGAATTTGGCGCCATGCCAGTCGAGATTGCTGATTTTCTGCACGCGGCCTGTAAGGCGCGGGTGACGATTTTAATTTCTGGCGGCACCGGCTCTGGTAAAACCACATTGCTCAATGCGCTGTCCCAAGCCATCAGCCATAAAGAACGCCTGATTACCATTGAAGATGCGGCGGAGCTACAATTGCAACAGCCCCATGTGGCGCGCATGGAAACCCGTCCGCCTAATGTCGAAGGTAAGGGTGAGATTAAGCAACGCGAATTGGTGAAAAATGCCCTGCGTATGCGCCCCGATCGGGTCATCTTAGGAGAGGTTCGCGGCGAAGAAGCATTTGATATGTTGCAAGCGATGAATACTGGGCATGAAGGCTCGCTGGCGACCCTTCATGCCAATACGCCGCGCGACGCCATAACCCGGCTTGAGCAAATGGTTGCCATGGGGGATATGAAAATTACCCCCGAAGCCGTAGCCGGGCAAATCGCCTCCGCTATTGGCATGATTGTGCAGGCCACCCGCCTCTCGGACGGTAAACGTAAAATTGTTTCCGTCACGGAAATCACCGGTATGGAAGGCGCGATTATTCAAATGCAAGAAATCTTTAATTACACTAAACTTGGAACGGACGCCGAGGGCAAAGTTATTGGAGAGCACCGCGCAACAGGCATTCGTCCGCGCTGTCTTGAGCATATTTTGACGCGCGGTATTGACGTGCCGAGCGATTTATTTGAGCCGAAGACTTTAGGGCCAAAGGCAAAGATGCCCGATAGTTTAAAGCCTAAAGCGGGTGATGATTTTGACGGGTAGCTCCATATATATATTTTACGTGTTGGTTTTCATGTCCGGCGCGTTAGCCCTGCACGCGGTGGCCTTAGCGGGCCGGCAGGCGAGTAGAAATGTTCGACTGGCTAATTCACGTTTGCGGCGCATGGCAAGTGATAGCCCTAATGTGGCGGTTTTAGCCAAAATGCGTAAAAGCCGTAGCCTCAATAAAGATGGCGATTTAACCATTGTGATTGAATGGATAAACCGCCTTGTCCTGCAATCCGGCGCGCCGCTTGGCCGTTGGGGGATTTATATTATCATGGCCATTTTGCCCGTGGTTTTGGCTTTGGCGCTTTTTATATTTAAAGGGGAGCCAAAATTTGCGCTAGCCGGCGCGATTGCCGGGCTTGTTTTGCCGATTATAGGGCTGAAACATTTGGTTAAACGCCGCCGCGCAAAGGCGGGGCGTCAACTGCCCGAAGCCCTAGACGTTATTGTGCGCTCGCTTTCTGCGGGCCATCCCGTGCCTGTCGCTATGGCTATGGTAGGCCGCGAAATGGCTGACCCCATTGGTAGTGAATTTGGCATTGCTAGCGATGAAATATCTTACGGCGCTTCGCTTGGCGCCGGTATTGCCCGCATGTCAAAACGTATAGGGCACCCCGACTTTGACCTTTTTTCGGCGACGGTGCGTTTGCAAGAGCGCACGGGCGGGAACCTAGCAGAGCTTTTACGCAATAATGCCAAGACTGTTCGTGATAGGCAGCGTATGCGCCTTAAGATTAAAGCGGCCTCAGCGGAGGGCCGCATGTCCGCGCTTATTCTCAATGTGACCCCGATTTTACTCTATGCGGCCATTAAGCTAACGGCGCCAAGTTTCTACGGTGACGTTGAGGGCCACCCTTATTTAACCTATGGCGCATGGGGCGTGCTTGTTTGGATGACTATCGGGAATCTCGTCATGCATAAAATGATTAAGTTTAGGATTTAGGGCGCGTCATGGAGTTTTTAACCCTCAGTTCAGAATATAAAATTTCTATCGCAGTGGCCTTTTTTGCGGTTTCCATGGTGCTTGTGTTTTTGTCCGTCTACGGCGCGCTGTTTTCCCAAAACCGCCTTGATCGCCGGCTTGTTGTCAATGACGGGCCGAAAGAGCCGGTAGCGCGCAAGGGCTTGTTTGCAAAATTTGCTAGTCAGATCACACTGCCTGATGAAAAAGAAATTACCCGTATTCGCTATCTTCTTAGCCAAGCCGGTTTCTTTTCCGATAATGCGGTGAATATTTTTTACGCCATTCGCGTCTTGGCTATCATCATGCCGCAAATGATATTATTTGCGTTTTGGGGTGTTTTATCTAGCCAGTTTACCCCGCAAACCTTGACGTTATTGTCTGTAACACTTGGCTTTTTAGGGCTGCTCGGGCCGCCGATTGTGGTGGGCAAGATTAAAGCGCGCCGAACGCTTTTGGCCAAAGATGGTTTCCCGGATATGATGGATCTATTGCTCGCTTGTATTGAAGCCGGCCTGGGTTTGGATGCGGCTTTACTGCGCGTGGCCAATGAGCTTGCCTTGCGTTATCCGCCGCTTAAGAGCGGGCTTGATCTTATGAACCTAGAACTTCGCGCTGGCAGAGAGCGCCATGAAGCCTTGAAAAACTTCGCCGAGAGACTTGATCTTGAAGAGGCTAAAGCTCTGGCAATAATGTTACGTCAATCCGAAGAAATGGGCAGCGGTCTGGGCGCATCCTTGCGAACTTTTTCCGAAGAAATGCGGGCAAAGCGTATGCTCCTTGCCGAGGAAAAGGCCTTGGCGCTTTCGGCGAAGCTGACCATTCCGTTGATTATATTTATTTTCCCAACCATTTTGGCCATGTTGATTTTACCCGCCGGAATACGCCTCGCGGCCGGCCTGGGTTAATGCGTATTCTTGCGCTCATAGGCCTAGCGGCCCTCTTAACAGGCTGCGTGACTTCAGTCCCTAAGCGCGTGAACGCTGTGCCCACTATTTCAAAAACACATGCGGTTTCAAAAATAAATGTGCGCCCGGTAATTCGCCAAACAGGCCAAGACATCCCAGCCGCCAGTCTTATGCGCGCCGCCAATACAGCTTTTGCGGCGGGTGATTATAGCGCCGCCCTTAAGGCCTATCGCCAGATATATTGGGATGACGACAGCAATGCTCCCGCGCGCCTAGGCCTAGCCGATTGCGAGTTGATTTTTGGCAATGCTAAAAATGCACTAACCCATTATGACGCGCTTCTTACGGTATCAGGCTCCCATACACTTGCCGCAAAACGGGTAATGGCAGGCCGCGCCCTTGCGCGTCAATCTTTGGGAATCGCGGATGATGTTGAGGTGGAGCTTAACGCCGCCCTTGAATATAATTTGACCGATATTCGGCTATGGAATGGGCTGGGCCGATTTTACGATAGTCAGGGGCGCACGATTGAGGCGCAAGAAACCTATGTTCGCGCCCTGCGCGCCGGAGCGGATCCGGCCGTGACCATCAATAATATGGGCATGTCACTATTGCTTGAAGGCCGTTACGCGCAGGCGCTTGATAAATTTAACCAAGCCAATGCGCTCGCTCCGGATACGGGGATATTTGATAATAATCGCCGCTTAGTTTTGGCCCTGCAAGGCAATTATCCGGCCGCGACGCAAAACATGTCAGAGGCGCGCGGCGCGAAGCTTTATAATGATGCGGGTTATTTGGCGATGACGCGCAAGGATTTAAAACGCGCCGAAACCTTATTGCGCCGCGCCCTTGCGCTTAGCCCCGTGCATATGGCGCAGGCCGAAGCCAATTTAAAAGCGCTATCAGGCCTAGCGCCCTAAGGTTACCGCGCCAAGCCGGTATTGTATCAAGACGCGGCAGGCGGAAAGCGGGCCGGTTTTGGGCGGGGCGAAAGTCCAATCCTGCACGGCCTTAAGGCTGGGTTTTTCAAACATTGCACCGCGCGGCACGGCGCGCTCTATGGCGACGTTTTGGGTTTGCCCGCCCGCGTCCACGTCAAGACGCACAATAGTCCAGCCCTGCCGCCCGCCCTTAAAGGCGCTGCGCGGATAGACGGGTAAATCTAACTTTATCGCCGCAAGTTTTTCGCCGCCAAGACAATCTGATTCCTGCGCATAACCTTTAACCCACGGGTCTGGCGGGTAATCGGAACGCGGCATAAACGGCGCGTTGCCAGCGCTTGCGCAGGCGCCCAAACCCAATGTGAATAAGAGGCCGAATGTGAGCAAAAGCAATGTTGTGATTACCGGTTTCATTACGGGCCTTTATTTTCAGAATTTGGCGCGGCCTCTTCTTCATCGTGAAAGCGGTTTTGCGCCAATTGGGTTAGGGCGGCTAGGGCGGCGCTCGCCTCTACGCCGCGCGCGCATATGGTGATGTCCTCGCCGCACGCCGCGCCGAGCATTAAAAGCTCCATGATGGAATCAGCGACGACCTTATCTTCATAGGCGTCATTGTGGCTTTGTACGGTGACATGCACGTCATAGCTATTGACCACGGCAATAAATTTAGCCGAAGCGCGCGCATGTAGGCCGCGCGCATTAATCAGGGTTAGGCGCGTGCAAAGCTCTGGCGCGCCCATTAGCCGCCGCCTAAGATTTCAGAGGCAATGGCGATATAGCGCTGGCCCGCCTCTTTAGCCTTTTGCGCCGCGCTCATCAAATCATGAGAGCGCCGCGCCTCGGCAAGCTTTATCAGCATGGGCAGATTGACGCCGGCAATGACTTCGATATGGCCAGGCTTTAACAGGGAAATCGCCAAATTGGACGGGGTTCCGCCAAACATATCGGTCAGAAGAATGACCCCTTTGCCGCTATCGGCGTCGCTAGCGGCGTCGCGAATATCATCGCGGCGACGCTCCATATTATCATCGGGGCCAATACACACGGTCCCGGTATGGGGAAGCGGCCCGACCACATGCTGCGCCGCGCGCAAAAGCTCTAGTGCGAGGTTTCCATGGGTTACAATGACAAGTCCAATCACAGGCGGCTTTCCTTAACTGCGTTAAGGGTGGAGTTAATCAAGAAAACAGCGCTTTGGGAATAGAAAAGTTAACGATTTTTTTAATCGCCCACAGTCTTTAAAAGCCTAAAGCCTATTGCCGCTGATCTAGGGGCAGGGTGACTGTGAATTTAGCGCCGGTAATCTGCTCTCCGTTAGGGCTGATACGGTTTTGCGCCGTAATAGAGCCACGATGGGCGCGAATGATTTGCCGGCAAATGGCAAGGCCAAGGCCAGAATGTGAGCCAAAGGCCGCGCCCTTAGGCCGCTCCGTATAAAATCGGTCAAAAATACTCTCAAGATTATCCGGCGGCACACCCGGCCCGTCATCATCAACGGTCATAATGGCAACGCGGCGCTCATCGTCAATGGCCTCACGAACGCGCAGGCGGATTTCCCCGCCCTTGGGCGAAAACGTGATGGCATTGTCGATAAGATTGCGCACGACTTGGCCAAGCTTCTCGCCGGCGCCCTTGATAATAAGCGGCGCGGCGCTGGCCTCATCGGAGGCAATAAAGCGCACATTCGGCGCGCCGTCCTTGCGGGTTTGGGTATAAAAATCCGCCATATTAAAGAGTAGCATTTCAAGGTTTACCGGTTCGCCTTCCTCGCGCGCTAGCTCGGCGTCCATGCGCGACGCTTTGGAAATATCGGTGATGAGCCGGTCCATGCGCGTCACATCATTGAGCAAAATCGCCAGCAACTTACCGCGCTGCTCTTCGGTCTTGGCCGTTTGCAAAGTCTCGGTGGCAGAGCGCAGGGAGGTGAGCGGGTTTTTAATTTCATGGGCCACATCGGCGGCAAAATTAGCAATGTCATCAATGCGGTCATAAAGCCCGCCGGTCATATCGCGCAGCACAACGGAGAGGTCGCCGATTTCATCCCTGCGGCCAGACAAATCCGGAATGGCGTCCCGGCTCTCACTGGAGCGGCGAACGATTTCGGCGGCGCGGGCAAGGCGACGAATGGGCAGGGCAATAAACAGGGTTAAGGCGAGGGAGGAGAGCAGGGCGGTTAAAAACCCCAATATGGCTATGGGAGCAAAGGCGCGGCGCTCGGACGCTAAAATAGCTTCGACGGAATTGCTCTCAAGGGTGACAACCCCAAGCACGGCCTGCACGCGCGATACGGGCAGGGATACGGCGACGATGAGGCTTTCATCGGCGTTATATTGCTCGCCGACCACCGAGTCGCCCAGCAGAGCGCGGCGCACGTCTTGGTCAAGATT
>JAZGFA010000019.1:0-11285 GCA_036478975.1 Robiginitomaculum sp.
GATAATGACCATATCGTGCCGGTGGCTAATGGCCATATTTTGCACTTCTTTTTAAAGCGCTCGCGGTTAAAAGTTATCAAAGGGGCGGGGCACCTCTTTTTGCTCAGCCGCCGCGATGAAACCATTGATATTATCCGCGACTTTTTCGGAGAGCCGCATGTGGATATGCCGCATCTTGATCCCGTGCAGCTTCCCTCCGTGACCGCCGCCTATATGCATTCGTAAAACCGAACTGGAGACCCAATGAGCAAAGATAAAGACAGTAAACGCAATACGGGCGATACGGCCCGCCGTATCTGGCTTGCGGGCATTGGGGCTTATGGGCGTGCTTTCACGGAAACCAAAGAAGCGATTAAGGACATGAGCGGCGAGGCCAGCGAAGTGTTTGACGATTTGGTACAAAAGGGCGAAATGTTCGAAATGGTCATCGGCATGAAGTCCAAGGAAATGCTCGATAAGACGGGCGTTAAGGACGTTAAAATGCCGGACATACATATGCCGGATTTACATATGGATAAGCGCATTAAAAAAATGCGTGACCGGCTTAAGGCGAGCGCTGGTTTTGATGATGACATCCCATCAGCGGGCCTTGAGGCGCGCATGGACGCGGTGGAAGCTAAACTTGATGAGGTTTTAGCTCTGCTTAAGCCTGCTCCGAAGGCTAAAGCAAAACCCGCGGCGAAGGCTAAAAAAACCACGACCACGCGCACTAAGGCCAAAGTAAAATCCGCTCCAAAACCTAAAAAGAAATAGGCGTAAGTGGCCAAGGTTAAAACCCGTGACCGCATAAAATCTACCGCCCTTGGCTTGTTTAATAATGAAGGTGAGCGGCAGGTAGGTTCCTCCGATATTGCCGCCGTTATGGGCATTAGCCCCGGTAATCTGCACTATCATTTCAACGCTAAAAACCTGATTATCGTTGAGCTATTTGACGATTTTGAACGCGAAATTCGCCAAGTCCTCGCCGCGCCAGTCAATGAGCCGCTGGCGATTGAAGATAATTGGGTGTTTCTCTACATCATCTTTGAAGAGATTTGGGACTTTCGGTTTTTCTACCGCAATATGGCGGCGCTCATTGAACGCGTCCCAGAGCTAGCGCCGCGTTTTTCGCGCATATTGGCACTGCTCCAGCGCACATTATTGGCGCTGATTGGCCGCATGGAAGCGAGCGGGCATTTGGTGTTTCGCGCCGATGAGAAAAATGCCCTGTCCGAACGCCTGTCCATGCACTTTACCTATTGGCTGCAATATCACGGCCTACGCTACCCGAATGCCGGCGCGAAAACCACGATAAATCACGGCGTCTACGCCGCCCTCGTGCAGATCACCCCGTACTGGGAAGGCGGCGGCGAGGGCTATGCGCGGCTGATAAGCGAGTTTTTAGACGCGCAAGGGGAGTAGGGCGGGCCGGTAGGCGTGCGTGTTAGCTTGCCATCGTATAGATTTGGCGCAAATGCCCTTCGCCTTTATCCGCCAATCTTCCTTCCTTCCGTTGTGCGCTAGCCCGCTCCACACGTTCCCCCTACGTTCCTAAAGTTGCCTCTAAATCCCATCAAAAAACTGATTTATGGTTAGTAAATCCCTAAGATTGGCATTGAATACCATCTTATCCCATGCTACTTATGCAGGATGGAGGGCTAGGCGTGCGTGGTTTCGTGCGTGCTCTTTGGGGAAAGCGCAGGGGAATGCGACGCATGTTTTTGTCTACGGCTACAAATACGCTTGACGCGAAGGGTCGCATTTCGGTGCCGGCTGATTTTCGCGCCGTGGTAGGTGACGGTAGTTTTGACGGCATCGTCATTTGGCCTAGCTTTGACGGAGCTTATCTTGAGGGTGGCGGCATGAAATTAATGCGCGCTTATCAAGCTTTGATAGAGGCGATGGATCCTTATGATGAGGCCCGCATCGCCTTTGAGCGCACCATATTTGCCGGTTCGCGCCGCCTGTCCTTTGACGGGACGGGGCGCATTACCTTGCCCAAGGAATTTGCCCAATATGCTAATTTAAACGGCAGCGCGACCTTTATTGGTCTCGGCAGTCGTTTTGAAATTTGGAACCCTGATGACCACAAATCACAGGCCGCGGCGGCGCGCAAGCTCGCTAGCGAAAACAAGCACCGCTTAAGCGTGCGCTCTAACGCCCCGTTAGTGAGGGGCGAGTAGTGGCCCGCTCCGCCCACATTTCTGTCATGCGCGACGAGGCGGTCGGCGCATTACGGGCGCGGGCTGGCGGACTTTACATTGACGGAACTTTTGGCGCGGGCGGCTATACGCGCGCCTTGCTCGAATCTGAGGGCGGGGCAAAAGTCATCGCCATTGACCGCGATCCGGCGGCGCGCAAAACCGCCGATAGTTTTAGCGAAGAATTTGGCCCGCGGTTTGAGTTTTTCGCCGGCCCATTTTCGCACATAGAAAAGGCGGCTAACGGGCGGCCCATTGACGGCATTGTTCTCGATATTGGCGTGTCCTCCATGCAGATTGACCAAGCGGAGCGCGGCTTTTCTTTCATGCGCTCTGGCCCGCTTGATATGCGCATGGCCAGCGAGGGCTTGACCGCGGCGGACGCGGTGAATCATTTTGACCATGAAGATCTTATCCGCATTTTCAAAGCGTATGGCGAAGAGCGCCGCGCCCGCCGCTGCGCTGACTTTATTGTGCGCGCGCGCGAGGTTGAGCCATTTGAAACCACGGAGCAGCTTGCCGATACGATAGCGAGCGCGCTGGGCAAGGGCGGTAAAATCCACCCCGCAACCCGCGTATTTCAAGCCCTGCGCATTTACATTAATGATGAACTTGGCGAGCTTTACCGCGCGCTTATTGCCGCTGAAACCGTGCTGGCTCCGGGTGGCTATTTGTCCGTAGTGTCGTTTCACTCGCTTGAGGATAAAATCGTCAAAGCATTTTTGCGCCGCCGCGCCGGGGAGACTTCTGGCCGTTCGCGCTATCTCCCGCCCGATGAATCCGCCGTGATTGCGCCTAGCTTTACCCTTGGAAACCGCTCGGCGCGCAAGCCAAAAGCGGATGAAATTGACGGTAATGCGCGCTCTCGTTCGGCCAAATTGCGCGTGGCGACGCGCACGGACGCCGCTATTTGGAGCGATGAGGAAAGCCTATTGCCCCGCGCGCCTAGCCTTGATGATTTGGCCGCAAATATCCGCCGCACAGGGAGGGCGCGCTAATGCGCAAAGGGGCTACATTTATCCTTTTGCTTGTTGGCTTTGCTTTGATAGCAACGCTTTATGTGATTACGGCGCGCACCCAAAGGGCTGGGCAGGAGGCGGCGCGTCTTGAACGCGCATTAGCCCAAGAGCGCGCGGCGATTACGGTGCTGAGCGCGGAAATCGCCCATTTGGAAAGCCCTGCGCGTCTTAGTGCTTTGAGCGAAAAATATCTGGAACTGCGCCCGACCGATCCGGAGCAAATTATCAGTCTTGATGATGTCATCGTGCGTATCCCGTTGCGGGCCGCAGGGGTAGAGACAGGGGCAGAGATAGGGGTGGGAGGCGAAGATGATTGAGCCTCATAATGACACTAACGCCTTTAGTGGTTCGCGCCGCGTAGAGGTGATTGACCATGAATACGCCGCGATTACCGAGGGGCGCACGCGCATTATCATTGGCGTTTTAGTGTTCGGCCTTGTGCTGTTTTTATTGATGGCGCGCCTTGCTGAAGTGTCCGTATTGCGCGGGCCAAAGGCGCGGGCCGCCTTTGCGGTTAATAGTGTGACCCCGCGCGCTGATATTGTTGACCGCAATGGAGAGATACTCGTCACCACGCTTGAAACCTACTCGCTTTACGCCGAGCCGTCCAAGGTTTGGGATCCAGCCCAGACCACGGATGCTTTGCTCGCGGCTCTGCCTGACCTTGACCCCGCCGTCGTTGAAGCGCGGCTCTCATCGAATAAAAGCTTCATCTTCATCAAGCGAAACCTGACCCCGCGGGAGCGCCAAGCGGTGTTTACCCTCGGCATGCCGGGGCTTGGCTTTAGGGTTGAGCCGCGCCGCATTTACCCGCGCGGAAGACTGGCCGCCCATGCGCTAGGCTGGACGGATGTTGATATGGCTGGCGCGGCAGGTTCCGAGCGCGCCTTTGACGCCGAGCTGTCTGCGCCGGGGGCGGCTCCGAAAAAACTCTCCCTTGATATGCGTATTCAATTCGCCCTTGATGACGAACTGCGTAAGGGTATGGAGCGTTTCGCCGCTAAGGCGGTTAGCGGGGTTGTGCTTGATATTCACACGGGCGAAATTCTCGCCATGGCGTCCATGCCGGATTTTGACCCCAACCGCTTTGGCACAGCAATGCCGCAAACCCGCCTTAACCGCGCCACGATGGCAACCTATGAACTGGGCTCCACTTTCAAGCCCTTGACGATGGCGCTCGCGCTAGAGCATGGCGTAGACCCAGAGGTAAAATTGCCCGTGCAAAAGCCCGTGACCATTCGGCGTAAAACCATCAATGATGACCATAAAAGCAATGTGCCCATGGGCATGTTTGATATTTTAGCCCAGAGTTCTAATCGCGGCGCGGCGCTTTATGCGCTTGACGTAGGCGAGGCGGGTCAGCGTGATTTCCTGCGCAAGCTTGGCCTGTTTGACCGCGCGCCGATTGAACTTGCCGAAACCGCTGCTCCGCAACTGCCCCGCGAATGGCAAGACCTGACCACGGCGACTATCTCTTATGGCCATGGCATTGCGGTGACCCCGCTCGCCCTTGCTAGCGCCCTGTCTAGCCTTGTTAATGGCGGCCATTATGTTGACCCGACCTTGCAATATGTCAGCCTTGGCCAAGAGCGTCCGCGCCGCCGAGTTATCTCTCCTGATACGGCGGCGACCATGACTGATATGATGCGCTATGTTGTGACTGACGGCACGGGGCGTAACGCCGCCGTGCGCGGTTACGGGGTTATGGGCAAGACCGGAACGGCGGAAAAGCCGGGCATAGACGGCTATCAAAAGAAGAAATTAGTGTCCTCATTTGTGGCGGCCTTTCCCTATAGCGAGCCAAAATATTTAGTGTTCATTGCCTATGATGAGCCGCAGCCCGCGAGCGGCACTCACGGCTATGCTACGGCGGGCTGGAACGCCGCGCCAACGGCGGGGGCGGTCGTCTCGCGCATGGTGACGATTTTGGGCATGAAGCGCGAAAGCGCAACGCAAATCGCGCGCAGTGCCCAAAGTGGAGGGCATTAATATGAAGCTTTCCGATGTTCTCTCCGGTTTAGATGTCAGCCTTAAGGGCGACGTAAACCCCGATATTTTCCATCTTACCAGCGATAGCCGCCGCGTGCGCGAAGGCTCTATCTTTGCCGCGCTTAAGGGCACGCTTGCCGATGGCCGTGACTATATTCCGCAAGCAATTGAAAATGGCGCGAGCGCTATTTTATCCGGCGCCGGCCTGCCCGATATGCCCATTGCCTATATCGCGGCGCAAAACCCGCGTGAGGTTTACGCGAAAATTGCGGCGCGGCTTTATGCGGGCCAGCCCAAAACCCTTATCGCTATGACGGGGACAAATGGCAAAAGTTCCACCGTGGAATTTCTGCGCCAAATCTGGTCATTAGCCGGGTTTGAAGCGGCGTGTTTTGGCACGCTTGGCATTGTCACCAATAAGGGCACTACGCCGCTTACCCACACAACGCCGGACGCTACGGCCCTATCGCAAACCCTATCGGATATGGCAAAGGGCGGCATTAGCCATTGCGGTATGGAGGCTTCATCCCACGGGCTTGATCAAAGACGGCTTGACGGGACGGTTCTGTCGGCGGTTGGTTTTACCAATTTGACCCAAGATCATTTTGACTACCATACGGACGCCGAGGATTATTTTAACGCGAAAGCGCGCCTGTTCACCCGGCTCGCCCCAAAGGGTGTTCCGGCCATTATCAATGTGGACGGAGACTATGGCCGCCGGCTTGAAGTGATGTGCCGCGCGCGCGGTCTTGACGTGATGACCGTAGGGTGGTGCGGCGAGGATTTACGTATTGACGAAGTGACCCCGCGTAGCGCCAGCCAAAGTCTCGACCTGCTTTATCAGGGCAAACGCTATAAAATCGAGTTGCCCCTCGCCGGTGAATTTCAAGTGCTAAACGCGGTTAGCGCGGCGGGACTTGCGATAAAAACCGGCGTTGAGCCTGACAGGGTTTTCGCCTTGCTTGAGAAACTACACGGCGTAAATGGCCGTATGGAGCGGGCAGGGGTCAGCGCCGATGGCGCGCCGATATTTGTTGATTTTGCCCATACGCCGGACGGGCTAGAAAAGCTTTTACGCGGCGTGCGCCCGCACACTATGGGCCGCATCATTGTGGTGTTTGGTTGCGGCGGTGACCGCGATCCGGATAAGCGTCCAAAGATGGGCGCGATAGCGGAAAAACTTGCCGATATGGTGGTTGTTACCGACGATAATCCGCGCAATGAAGACGCGGCCAGCGTGCGCAAAGCGGTCATGGCCGGCTGTCCCAATGCCAAAGAAATTGGCGACCGCGCGCAGGCGATTAGTTACGGCGTGTCCCAATTGCAAAAGGGCGACTGCCTTGTGATTGCCGGTAAGGGTCATGAGAGCGGGCAAATTGTCGGCGATACTATTATTCCATTTCGTGATGTGGATGTGGCGCAAAAAGCATTGCGAGCCATATCATGAGCGTTTTGTGGACAGGCTTAGACGCGGCCCGCGCAACCGGCGGCAATGCCATTGGCGCGTGGAGCGTTAGCGGCCTGTCGATTGACACGCGCACCATAAAGCCGGGCGAGCTATTCGTGCCGCTAAAGGATATGCGCGACGGCCATGATTTCATTCCCATGGCGCTTGAAAAGGGCGCCGTAGTGATGAGCGAGCGCGCCATTGATAGTGTGCCGGCGCTTAAAGTTAATGACGCGCTTATCGCCCTGCGCGGTTTAGCCGTGGCCGCGCGCGCAAGGTGCGATGCCCTGCGCATTGCGGTGACCGGCAGTGTTGGCAAGACCTCGGTTAAAGAGGCGATATATGTCGCCTTGTCGCCGAGCGCGAAAACCCATAAATCGGTGAAGTCTTTTAACAATCATTGGGGCGTGCCACTCACCCTTGCTCTGATGCCGAGGGAAACACAATACGGCGTGCTTGAGACAGGCATGAACCATGCGGGGGAGCTGTCGGATTTATCCAAATTGCTCGCGCCCAATATCGCCATCATCACCAAAATAGCTGAAGTGCATTTAGAGCATTTTGAAAATATCAAGGCCATTGCCCGCGCCAAGGCGGAAATATTTGACGGCATGGAAGCTGGCGGAACGGCTATCCTAAACGCCGATGATGACTTCTTTAAATTCCTATCGGGCAAAGCCAAGGCGCGCGGGCTTAAGGTTGTTAGCGTCGGCGTAGCCCCGTCCGCCGATATTTGCATCTCCGGCATTACCGCTTCGGGGCGCGGGCTTAAAGCGGTGATTAGCGGGGACGGATTTCAGGTCGGGCTTGATTTGCAAAATAGCGGAGAGCACCATGCGCTTAACGCAGGCTTTGCCATTGCCGCCGCCTATTGCGCGGGGGCTAATATCACCAAAGCCGCGAAGGCGCTTAGCGCTTTGGCCCCGCTTAAGGGGCGCGGCGAAGTTTTCACCTCAACGATTGAGGGCTTTAAAGCCACGATTATTGACGAGAGCTATAACGCTAATCCGACATCCATGAGCGCCGCGATTGCCGCTTTTGGGCGCTCCGAAAAATCCGCTCATAAAATCGCTATTTTGGGTGGCATGGGAGAGCTTGGCAAAGATGAGCTTGCGCTTAACGCTGCCATGGCCGCGCCGCTTTTAGCCCATAATATTGACCGCGTTATCACCGTTGGCCCGCTGATGCGGGGTCTGCATAACGCCTTACCCGCCGCCATGCGCGGCCCGTGGGTAGCAAGCGCGACGGACGTATTATCCGTACTTAAAACAGAAATTAAACAAGGCAGCGCCGTAATGCTCAAAGGCTCAAATTCTATTGGTCTTGGGGCGGTTATTACGCAATTAAAACAGGGGAATATTTAAATGCTTTATCATTGGCTAGCGGGATTATCTGAGGACTATCAGGTTTTCAATTTGTTTAATTATATCAGCTTTCGCGTTGGCGGGGCGATAATGACTTCCATGCTCATCGCCTTTATATTTGGGCCAAAGCTTATTAATGTGCTGCGCTCCAAGCAGGGCAAGGGCCAACCCATTCGCACGGACGGGCCGGAGAGCCATATTGTTGCAAAGGCGGGGACGCCGACCATGGGGGGCTTGCTTATCCTTGTCTCCATGGTGATTTCTTGCCTGCTTTGGGGCGATTTAAGTAATCCCTATCTCTGGGTGGTTTTGCTTGTGACCATTGGTTACGGCGCGATTGGTTTTGTCGATGATTACCTAAAAGTGTCCCAGCAAAGTCCCAAGGGTCTTAACGGGAAAATCAAACTGGTTTTAGAATTTATCATTGCCGCCGTCGCCGTTTATGTATGTATGAAAACCACAGCCTCGGCCAATGTTGGTTTTGATACGGGGCTCGCTCTGCCCTTTGTTAAAGATTATACGCTGAATTTGGGCATGTTCTTTATTCCCTTTGGCTGCCTTGTTATTGTTGGCGCGTCCAATGCGGTGAATATGACAGACGGTCTTGACGGCCTTGCTATCGTGCCAGTGATGATTGCGGCGGCGAGTTTTTGCGCCATTGCTTATCTTGTTGGCCATTCGGTTTATTCAAATTATCTGGGCATTCCCTATGTGCGCGGCAGCGCGGAAATCGTCATTGTGCTCGGCGCGCTGATTGGCGCAGGGCTTGGCTTTTTGTGGTATAACGCCCCGCCGGCCATGATATTTATGGGCGACACCGGATCGCTAGCCCTCGGCGGAGCGCTGGGCAGCGCCGCGGTTGCGGTGAAACATGAAATCGTATTGGCGATTATTGGCGGACTATTTGTCCTCGAAATGGTCAGCGTGATTGTGCAAGTCGCCTCGTTTAAACTGACGGGCAAACGCGTGTTTCGCATGGCGCCCATCCATCACCATTATGAGAAAAAAGGCTGGGCCGAGCCGACCATTGTTATCCGGTTTTGGATTATCGCCGTTATCCTCGCCATGATTGGCCTGTCCACATTGAAGTTAAGGTAGAGCCATGATTACGCCGCACAGCTATAAGGGAAAACATATCGCCGTCTTCGGATTGGGCCGTAGCGGCTTGACCGCCGCCAAGGCTTTGGTGAAGGGCGGAGCGCATGTTTATGCGTGGGACGATATGGCCGCGAGCCGTAAAAATGCTGAGGGCGAAGGCGTTGCGCTGACGGATTTAACCGCCGCCGATTGGAGTAAATTTGAGGCGCTCGTCCTCTCTCCTGGCGTGCCGCATAAATTGCCAAAACCCCATTGGAGCGCGGAGCGGGCCAATGCCGCCGGCGTGCCGATTATTTGCGATATTGAAATTTTCGCGGCGGAGGTCAATGCGCGCGCCCCTGACCGGCGGCCTAAAATCATCGCGATTACCGGAACCAATGGCAAGTCAACAACCACATCGCTTATCGGGCATATTTTAACCCAGTGCGGGCGAGACGCGCAAATTGGCGGCAATATTGGCCGCGGCGTACTCGATTTGGAATCCATGCATGGCGGCTCCCATTACGTTATAGAGCTGTCCTCCTATCAGCTAGAGCGCACCTATAGCCTGCGCGCTGACGCGGCGGTGTTTTTAAATTTAACCCCAGACCATATTGACCGTCACGGCGATATGGCCGGCTATGAGGCGGCAAAGCGGCGAGTTTTTGACAATCAAATTAGCGATGACGCCGTGATTATTGGCGTTGATGACGCCGCCGGAAAACGCATAGCCTCTGATCTTATTGCCGCAAATGGCCGGCGCATTGTACCTATCTCTGGCCGCCGTTCTTTGGGGCGCGGGGTTAGCGTGATTAAGGGCAAGCTGTACTGCGCCATGTCCCGCTCCGTTGATTATATTTGCGATCTTAATAATGCCGTAGCGCTTGAGGGCGAGCATAATTGGCAAAACGCCGCCGCCGCCTACGCCGCCGTGCGCGCACTCGGCCTTGACCCTAAAGCGATTGGCGCGGCGATCTTAAGTTTCCCCGGCCTCGCCCACCGCATGGAGAACATTGGCGAGGTGGCCGGCGTGCGCTACGTTAATGATAGCAAGGCCACCAATGCCGACGCCGCTTTGCAAGCGCTTAAATCCTACGACAATATTTACTGGATTGCCGGCGGGGTTGCCAAGGATGGCGGCATTGCGCCGCTAACCGCCCAGTTTAAAAATATCAGCCGCGCTTACCTTATCGGAGAATCTGCGGAAAACTTTCAGGCCGTGCTAAAGAAAAATAAAGTGGCGGCGAAAATCTCCGGCGATATGGAAAAAGCAGTTTTGTGCGCTACCCGTGACGCGCTGGCGAGTAAGGCTGAAAACCCGATAATTTTACTCTCGCCCGCTTGCGCCAGTTTCGACCAATATAAAAACTTTGAAATACGCGGCGATGCGTTTCGGGTGCACGCCGAGAAAATTATTGCCATGTTTGAGGCCGAGAAAAACGGGTCAATGGCCGGAGGTCATGCGGCGTGATATTGTCGGCGGACAGAACTAATAACAGCCTCATATATGAGTGGTGGCGCAGCGTTGACCGCGCCATGATGTCTTTCTTTCTAATATTGATAATGGCCGGATTATTGCTTTCGCTCGCCGCATCCCCCGCCGCCGCCGCAAAGCTTAATATCAGTAATCCATTTTACTTTTTTAGCCGCCATTTGGCCTTCGCTATTTTAGGGGTAGGGGGGGCGATATTTGTCTCCTTGTTTTCCCCGGTGAATGCGCGGCGCCTTGGCGTATTGGCGCTTATCTGCGCGATTATAGCGATGTTTCTTATCCTATTTATTGGCACGGAGGTTAAAGGGGCGACCCGTTGGCTCCGCTTTGGCGGTCTGTCCCTACAGCCGAGCGAATTTGCCAAGCCGGGCTTTATCGTCTTTGCCGCATGGATGTTTTCTCACCGAAAAAAAGACCTGTCCTTTCCGGGGATTGGATTTGTTTTCGCCGTCTATGCCCTGTTGATTGCTTTGCTGATTAGGCAGCCGGATTTTGGTCAGTCCTTCCTGCTAACCCTCTGTTTTGGGGCGATATTTTTCTTTGCGGGCATTAGCGCCGGCTGGATGTTATTTCTGGTCGCCGTATCAAGCATTGGCGCGGCCGGAGCCTATTTTGCTTTGCCCCATGTGCAAGACCGCATTGCCCGTTTTCTAAGCCCCGAAGGCTCTGACACCTACCAAACCGATAAGGCGTTAGAGGCGATGGCCAATGGCGGAA
>JAZGFA010000020.1:0-6963 GCA_036478975.1 Robiginitomaculum sp.
CAACATGAGGCGCTTGTGCATACGGCGACGGCGCTTAATGGCCGCTCTCAGGACGGTTTTCCGATACTGGGAACCGCCCATGCGGGCACGACCCAGATACAAGAGGGGCTAGCGGTCTTTGCTGAAATGATTTCAGGAACCATGGACCCAACGCGGTTTAGGCGGCTATCTGACCGGGTAATTGCTATTCAAATGTCGGTTGAAGGGGCTGATTTTATTGAGGTTTATCAATATTATCTTGAGCGCAGTGATGATCCTGATCAAAGTTTTGATAATGCGCGGCGGATATTTCGCGGCGGGGTTATGTCGGGCGCCGCGCCATTTACCAAGGATATGGTTTATCTTAATGGCCTATTGCGCGTGCATAATTTTCTGCGCATGGCGGTTAAGCTTGGCCGCGCGGATTTGATACGCTTGCTCTTTGTTGGAAAACTGGATTTAGAGGACATACCCGCGCTCGCCATACTCGCGGATATGGGGGAATTAACCCCGCCGACATTCCTGCCCGATTGGGCCAAGGATTTACGGTTTGTCGTCAGCTATCTTGCTTATTCAAGCTTTCTAAACCGGGTTAAAATGCCCGGCTTTCGCGGCTATTACGAAGATATGCTGGCGCAAACTCCGGGCGTTTGGAGTTTTACCAGTTAAAAGCCCCCCTAAAACCGTCCGGCCGGCCCGGGGAAAACCACGGGGGTTTCGGAGCCGTCCTTGGCAATGGCAGAAACGCCGAAAAAGTAATTATCAATCACCATGTTTTTGAACGTATGCTCGCTGACCTTGCCGACAAATTTGTGGCGGGACCATTGCGCCTCCGTGGTCAGGCGATAATGGACACGGTAACCGGCGAGGTTTTGCGCCGCGCGGCCCGTGGCCATATCCCATTTTAAGGTGGCAGAGGCTTTCACCGCGCCGCTCGCCTCGACATTGGCGGGGAAGGGCGGCGCGCCGGCTATGCCTGCTAATGTAATGGCATTAAGCGCGGTAAGTTTTGCCGCGTAATCGGCGTCTACGCCATCGAGGGTGTCGCCATATGTGACGCCGTTCTCCGTGCGTAAATCTTGGTGTTGGCGATCATAATGCTCATGGGTTTCCATAATGCGCACGCCGGGAATACCGACTTTATTGAACGGGCGATGATGACCACCGCGGCCAAAACGGTCGAGGCGATAGACCATCATCACATTGAGATTGGTCATATATTGATCGCCTTGGGCCTTGATATAGCGCGCCAGATTACGCGACGGGCTATCGACTTCGCCGCCGGTAAAACGGCGAATGCGCGCTTCATCTGCGGTCTCATTAGCCCGCGTGCCCTCGGAAAACACCCGCGCCGTGGCATTATCGGTGACCCCGTCAATGCCGCTAATATTGGAAATCATATCATTATTGAGAACCGCCTTTATCTGCCAGCCTTGCTTAAGCGCGTGGGCGGCGACAATCTCGCCGCCAAATAGGCCCTGTTCCTCGCCCGCAAGCCCTGCGTAAATGATTGAGCCAGCAAATTTGCGTTTGGACAGCACGCGCGCCGCTTCAATCACGCCGGCCATGCCAGACGCATTATCATTGGCTCCGGGGCCGTCAGCGGTCGCGTTCATCGGGTCGGTGACGCGGCTATCAATATCGCCGGACATTAACACGTAGCGGTTAGGGTCAATCACTCCGCGCTGAATGGCCAAAACGCTAACCACTTCGGTGGCCTCCGGTATGCGCGATTTGCCGGAAATAGTGTCGCTGACATATATAACCTCAAGGCAGCCACCGCATTCACGTGAAATAGCTTCAAATTCGCTAAATATCCAGCGCCGCGCGGCGCCAATACCGCGCACCTCGCTTTTAGTCTCGGAGAGGGTGTGGCGCGTGCCAAAGCCGACAAGGGTTTCAATGTCGCTATATATGCGCTTCGCGGAGGGGGCTTGCGAGACCTTGTAAAGCTCCATGACTTCAGATGGCGGCGCGGTTTGGGCACTGAGGCAGGAGGCTGTGAGCAGGATTGTAGACAGGAGCGTAATCGGGCGAAGGGTGTGGCGCATGGCATTATCCTATTAATTTACCGTGCTTGCACAGTACGGGCGGGCATGATGATGTCAATGATGGCGACGATTAGCCTTGCAATTGCGGGCGGCTTCGCCATTTTAAAAGGAATCGGAGTATTTATGTCATCTATCCCAGAATGGAAAAGCGGTCTTATTAAGGGCTATCACAATTTTCGCGCAGGCGCTTATCGCCGCGAAAAAGGCCTTTATGAGGAGCTTGGCAAACATGGCCAGTCGCCCAAGGTCATGCTGATTGCCTGCGCCGATAGCCGCGCCGACCCCGGTGATATTTTCGACAGCCATCCCGGAGAGCTTTTCGTCGTGCGTAATGTGGCCAATCTTGTGCCGCCGCGCGACGGCACGGAAGGCTATCACGGCACCAGCGCCGCGCTTGAATTTGCGGTGCAGGCGCTAAAGGTTGAAGCGATTGTCGTGATGGGCCATGAGAGCTGCGGCGGCATTGACGCCTGCCTTCGCGGGGAGGGGGACCGCGCGCAGGGCTATGTCGGTAAATGGATTTCCATGCTCAACGGGGCGCGCGACGCGGTGGTTAAGCGCGCAGAGCCTTGCGATTATCAACGCGAATTAGAATTTGAAGGCATTCGCCAATCCCTGCGCCATCTGGAAAGCTTCCCCTGCGTGAAAAAACGGGTCGAGGACGGCTCTCTGGCGCTAATGGGCGCATATTTTTCCATCATTAAAGGCGTGCTGATGTTCGCGGACGGCGCGGATGGAGAGTTTCGCGAAGTGCCGACAAAATAGTAAAAGCCCCCGGATTTCTCTCCCCTAAATAGTAAAAACCCCCGGATTTCTCCCCCTAAATAACAAAAAGCCCCCGGATTTCTCCGGGGGCCTCGAGTATCATTATGCGTGAACTCGTGTTTTGTATGCTATGGTACGTAAACTGTATAAGTCACGTCAGCATAGATTGTGCCTGAACCCATAGACAGGTCATAGCCAGTATCGCCGACAGTACCCGTTGGATCTAGAAGCTCGTAAGTCATGTTGAAGGCAACAGACTGGTCAGCAATAGAGCCGCGCGTAGCCGCTGTGCGCTGTCCGCCGTCAAAGACTTTGGTTGCAGTCGCCATGTCGTCAAGGCTGTTTACAGCCGCGATAACGCCAGTGCCGCCAGTGGACGGGTCTTGAGCGTCTGCGCCGACAGACAAGCCAGCAACGGTTGCAGCAGTTGCGTCAACAGCCAAAGCGAAAGAGATATTGCTCTCATCAAGGCCATCAGCAAGGAAGTCGCCAGTCGCCGTAGCGGTTGAAGACGTTGCATAGATGTCAAATGCAGCGTTAGAGGCAACGTAGAATGTTGATGTGTGCGCATTAGATAATGAACCGTCAACATCTGTGTTTCCGTCTAGGCCGAATGCCGTCATGCTGTCGGCTGCGTTCAATACGCCGTCGCCATCATCAGTGTAGCTATATGTGTTTGTGCCAACAGTAGTAGCGCCCGTAATTGGGTCAACCGTGCCGCTAGTTGCAGCCGCGCCGTCAACCGGGTCAAGGGAACCGGTTACAACAGCGTGGACGTCGCCAGCGATAAGGTCAGCGCCTGCAGCGCCAGATGCGTTGGTCAAAAGAACGAAGTCAGACACAACCGGGGCAACGCCGCCAGTGCTGTCAAAATCATCCGCGCCCCAGACGATAACAACGCCGAGTACTTTAAAGAATGGACGATCAATTACTGAGGCGTAAGCAGACGTGCCGGCCATCAGTGCTGCGGCGCTAGCCGCAAATGCGATTTTTTTCATAGACATAATATATTTCCCATTTTTAGTCAGTTTGAACATGGCTTCCCACCAAGCCTTGTCACCTTTCTACGGCATGGGTATTTCAGCCGCGTTTAGAGATAGGTTTAATTTTAGGTAAACTTTACAATTCCGCCGCGACAAATCCGCGTATGGACACGCTTAGGACTTAAACTGGGCTCAATTGGCGTGTAAGGTGTGATTCTACACATCATTACGAGAGAGAGTTATCATGAGCAAACAGGCGCTAGGCATTTTGGCGGGAATATTACTTTTGGTAGCGGCTTGGGCCTTTGGATATAAGGTGCTTGGTAATTTAGCGGACGGGCGCGCGGCGTCAAATAGTCCTGTGTCGATAGCGCCGATTGAAGAGGGCCGCGATGCGCCGCAGGTGAGGCGAGCCGTTAATGCCGAGGGGGCAAACAGGCTGGAAAAAACAGCCATGCCGCTCCGCTACCGCTCCTATGAGCCGGACATGTCCGGAGAAACAACCCGCGCCTGCCTTCAATTTAGCGAAGACCTCGACCCAAAGCGCACCGATTATATGGATTATATTGATGTGGAGCCGGGCGGTAAATTTACTACGCAAGTGCGCGACAACCAATTATGCCTAAGCGGTTTTGATTATGATGAGCAATATGAAATTACGTTAAAACAAGGTCTGCCGGCCCAAGAGGCCGAAGGACTTGAGGCCGATGATAGTCTGACCATTATATTTGGTGACAAGCCATCAGTGGTGGCCTTTTCCGGCGATGGTATCATCTTGCCGCGTATTGGCGCGCAGGGCCTAGCCATTGAAACGGTCAATGTAGATATTTTAGAGGTTGAAGTATTCCGCGTTAGCGACCGTATTCTTGCGCGGCGCTCTCCGTCTAGCGGCGAGACCACCGATGAGGGCCGTTATTCTTGGGAATATGATAATGCGGGCACTAATGTACGCGAGCTTATTTGGGACGGCGAAGTGGATGTGGACGGGGCGCGCAATCAGTCCGTGACCACGGTCCTGCCGCTCACCGACCTTGTTGGCGCGCTTAAACCCGGCGCCTATGTGGTCGCCGCGCGCCGCAAAACCGATGATAGCCAAAGCCGTCCAGCCCGTTCATGGCGCTGGATTATCTCTACAGACCTCGCCCTGACAACTTACCAAGGCGCAGATGGTCTTGGGGTTACGGTGCGCTCTATTGATAGCGCCCATGTGGTCGCGAATACGCGGGTGGCTTTAATTGCTAATAATAATGACGTGCTGGGCGAGGCGGTGACGGACCGTAATGGCCATGTTAATTTCCCCGCTGCTTTGATGGAAGGCACGGGGCCAGTTTCGGCGCAAATGCTGATGGCCTATGGCAAGGCTGGCGACTTCGCCATGCTGGACCTCTCTCGCGCCCCGCTTGACTTATCGGACCGCAATATTGGCGGGCGCAAGGTTTACGGCGAAGTTGATGTTTATGCTTATACGGACCGCGGGGTTTATCGCCCCGGCGAGAATGTGCATCTGACGATGATGCTACGCGATAGCGATGGCCGCGCCGTGGACCGCGAAGCGACGCTGAGCATTTTAAAGCCTAATGGCATGGAAGCCTATTCCGAGCGCGTGTCGGGTCTCATGGCCGGAACCCTTGTTCATGATTACGCGGTTTCGCGCAGCGCCCCGCGCGGCATTTGGCAAGCGGTCATTGATATTGACGGCATTGGCGTTGTTGGCATGGCGGACTTTAGCGTTGAAGATTTTGTGCCGCAAAAAATCACCGTTGACCTTGAAACCTCCGATGAGGTTTTACGCCTAAGCTCCGCGTCTACCCTGACCGTGCGCTCTGATTTCCTCTACGGCGCGCCGGGCAAAGACCTAGAGGCGGAAGCTGATATGCGGGTGCGCGTAGACCCGCGCCCGTTCCCAGCCTTTAAGGATTACCATTTCGGCATGGCCGATGAAAGTTTCCAAGAGCTTGACATAGAACTTGGCAAATCAATGACCGACGCCACGGGCATGGCGCAGTTTGATATGGGCCTAGAGGAATATGATTTTGACACACGGGCGCCTTTGCGCGCGGAAATCACCGCAGGCGTAGCCGAGCCAGGTGGCCGTTATATTCAAAACTCAACCCGCGTGCCCCTGCATGCCCATGATTTCTATTTGGCGATTAAGCCGAGCTTTGACGATGACCGCGCCCCGCGCCGCGCTAATGCTGATTTTTCGGTGATTGCCGTTGATGATACGGGCAAGCCGGTTGATATGGACGGGCTTGACTGGGAGTTGATCGAAGAAGAGTGGGACTATCATTGGTATCGCCAAAATGGCCGCTGGCACTATCGCCGCGACGTGCGCGATTTGCCTATGGCCGCCGGCGAATTTGCCGTAAGTAGCGAAAAGCCTGCGACCTTAACCCAGCGCCTAGACTGGGGCCATTACCGGCTCATCGTCACCGCTCCCGATAACCAAGCTAAAGCGAGCTATCGTTTCGCCGTCGGCTGGCGCGGGGCGAACACGTCCGACAGCCCGGATAAGCTGTCTATCGCTGCGCCAAGCGCGCCGACCCGCATTGGCCAAAGCGTCAAGCTGACCCTTAACGCGCCATACGCTGGTCAAGGCGAGCTAGTGATTGCTAGCGACAAGGTGCATGAAATTCGCAATATCACTATCCCTAAGGGCGGTAGCGAGCTGACCATTAAGGCGAGCGAGAATTGGGGAGCCGGGGCTTATGCCATGCTGACCCTCTATACGCCGCGAAGCGCATCAGAGCGCCCCATTCCGCGCCGCGCCGTAGGCATTGCCTATATGCCGGTCAATGTTGACGCCAAGACGATAGGCGTTGAAATTGACGCGCCAAAGCTTACCCGTCCCCGCCAGACTCAGAAAATCACGCTGAAACTGACCGGCGCTACCGAAGGCACAAATTACGTGACATTGGCCGCGATTGATGAGGGCATATTGCTTTTGACTAAATATAAAAGCCCGTCGCCGGAGGGTTTCTACTTTGGCAAAACCGCGCTCGGCGTAGAATTGCGCGATGATTATGCGCGGCTTTTAAATCCGAATATGGGTGCGCCGACCATTGCGCGCTCCGGCGGTGACGGTCTTGGCGGGGAAGGGCTAACCAGCGTTCCTGTTAAAATCGTCTCTTTGTTTAATGGCCCTGTTACCGTGCGCGGCGGAAAGACCACGATTGAAGTGGAGC
>JAZGFA010000021.1:0-13036 GCA_036478975.1 Robiginitomaculum sp.
GCTTGTTGACGGGGATAATGACGCGCTAATGCAAGTGGCTATCAACCTTATCGTCAATGCGACCGAGGCCATGACAAGCGCCTCTACGGGCCGTGAAATTAGGCTGGAAACCGCCTATCGCTCTGGCTTGCATAGGCAGTCAGCGGGCAGGGCTAGTCCCGTGGCCCTGCCAATTGAGGTGCGTTTTGTTGACGATGGCCCCGGCATTCCGGCCCATATGCAGGGCCAAATATTTCAGCCCTTTGTGACCGATAAACCGGCAGGGCGCGGGCTCGGCCTTACTCTGGTGTCTAAAATCATAGCAGCCCATGGCGGCGTGATTGATGTGAAGTCGCGCCCGGGCCGCACGGTTTTTTCCCTCTATCTTCCTGCCCATATTGCAAAGGAGCCTTCCGATGAGCGCTGAAATTTTACTAGCAGACGATGATGATGCTATTCGCCTTGTGCTGAGCAAAACCCTGACGCGGGCGGGCTATCAAGTGCGGGCGACCGATAACCCCGATACCCTGCTTAAATGGGCGCAGGCGGGGGACGGAGACATTATTTTGTCGGATGTGCTTATGCATGGCCGTGAAATTTTTGATAGCTTGCCCGACATACGGCGCGCCCGCCCTGACGTGCCGATTATCATCATTAGCGCCAATAATACGGTGACCACGGCGCTTAAAACCGGCGAGCATAATGTGTTTGAATATGTACCTAAGCCGTTTGATTTAGACGATATTACCAGCGCGGTGGCGCGCGCCGCCTCTAGCCTGTCGCAAAGTCGCCCTGTTAAAGTTAAGCCAAAGGGGCAGCGCTCGCCAATGATTGGGCGTAGCGCGGCCATGCAGCCGGTTTACCGCGCCGTGGCCCGTTACGCTTCGGGTAATCTCCCCGTGCTTATTTACGGCGATGTTGGCACAGGTAAAGATCTTGTGGCGCGGCTTATCCATGAGGGAGGCAGCCGTAAGGACCGGCCATTTATTCGCGAAACCAAATTCGATAATGTCTCGCTTATCCTGCAAAAAGTGAATGGTGGCGATATATATATTGATGAAATGTCCACCCTATCGGCGCAGCAACAAGAGGGACTTTTGCAGGTGATGATAGAGTGTGAAAACATCCCGCCCGCCCAAAGGCCGCGCATTATATCGGCGACCCGCAAAGACCTTCGGCGCATGGCGCAGGCGGAGCAATTTCGCGACGATTTACTGTTTCGTATCAATGTGGCGGAAGTGCAAATCCCGCCCCTCTCACGCCGCAGTGAGGACGCTTATGAGCTTGCGGAGAGCTTTCTCGCCAATGCGGATGCGTCCAAGGGGCAGACACGGCGCTTTTCCTCCGAAGCGCTTGATATGCTGCACCGCCACATATGGCGCGGTAATGTTCGCGAGCTTGAAAATCTCGTGCGCCGACTGGCCGTGCTTTACTCCGATGACGTGATTACCGCCGATATGGTTGTCGGCGAGTTCTCAAAAGAAATATCCAGTGCGCCGACGCGCGAGGATGCCAGTCAAATGGCTAGCCTTGTGCGTGAAGCTGTACAGCGTCTGCTCCATAATGGTCCCATTGAAGCGTCGAGCGATGAAGAAACTCTCTACAGTCACGCCCTTGGCTGGATAGAGCAGCCGCTGATTGAAGAGGCCATTCGCTTGACCGGAGGCAATCGCGCTAAGGCGGCGGAGCTTTTGGGGATTCACCGTAATACTTTGCGCACCAAATTAAAGACCTTGGCTATTGATTAGGCCACCAAAGCACTCCACTGTTGATTTTTTGCAACAGTGCGTTAAACAAGTCACAACTGGCGCATATGCGCGATTTGAGTGGTGTGTATGAACGACTCGCAAACCATTAAGGCATTTGAGGGCGAAGCGGCTCTCGGAGGCAAGCCAACATCGCGGCTTTTGACTGCGCCAAAATCAATTGTGTTTTCGGCGGGTTTTGCGGGCATGTTTATTGCGGCCTCAGTTTTGGTCGGCCTTGGCGGTTTATTTGCTTTTTCTAGTGACCCGCAAAATGCCCGGCGCGCTATTCCGATTTTAATACTAAATTTTGGCCTGCTTGCGATTTTGGCGGCCTATCTATTATGGCGCATATGGACCGTTTTATTTTCCAAAAAGGCCGGAGACGCCGCGCCGCAACTCCATCGGCGGTTTTTGGTTATCTTTAGTCTCGCCGCCATATTGCCAGCTCTTGTGGTGGGCACGTTTTTCGGCACGATTATGAGCCGTGATATTAGCGACCTTCTTAACACCAATGTAAGACAGGTAATGAGCGAGTCGCGTATTGTTTCCAACGCCTATCTTAACCGGGAGCTAGAGCGGTTTCGCCCGGATGTTCGCACGCTTGCCGCGACGTTAAATCAATCGGCCGATATGTTTTCTGACCGTATTTCCTATTCAAACCTGCTTATTAACCAAGCGGTTTTTTGGGAGTTTCCGGCGGTTTACGTCATTGATTCCAACGGTCAAGTTTTGGCCAAAGCAGAATCCCCTTCGACGCCGGACTATAAAACCCCGACCCCTGATGTCTGGGAGATTGCCCAAGATGCCAAAGGCACGTTAACGGTAGGGGAGCGCATTGAGATTGATTACCTTGTCGCGCTTGTGCGCCTTGACCGTTATGACGATGCCTATCTTTATACGGGGCGTTACCTGCTCGAAACAGGCATTTTGTCCTCACTGGATAATATGGACAGGCTAGAGGAAAGTGTGACGCGTTTGACCAGTGGGCGCGGGGCTATCAATTCCATTTTTTTACTGACCTATATTCAGGCCGCTTTGCTTATTCTAATGGCGGCGATATGGCTCGGCCTTGTCCTCGCTAGCCGTATTGTGCGTCCGCTTGGGCAAATGGTTTTAGCGGCTGAGAAGGTGCAGTCTGGTGATTTGTCGGCGCGGGTTAATGTTACGGGCGTATGGGATGAAATCTCTGATTTGGCGGGGGCTTTTAACCGGATGACGCGCCAATTAGGAACCCAGCGCGACGCGCTTGTGCGCGAGCATGAAATTTCAGAACAAAGCCGACAGTTCTCGGAAGCGGTTTTATCAGGAGTCAGCGCCGGGGTTATTGGCCTGTCCGCTAAGGGTAAAATTACCTTGATGAATAAATCCGCTGAAACCCTATTGCAGCGGCCGGCTGACGAAGTTCTAGGTCTACCGCTTGCCGAAGCGATAAGCCCGTTTCAGCCCGCCTTTACCCGCGCCATAGAGCGCGTTCACGGCATGGTAGATGATCAGGTTAATGTTGAAACCCCGACAGGTATTCGCAATTTTGACTTGCGGGTCTCACCTTACCGCGGTGACCGTAAGGATACGGGCTGGGTGATGACCTTTGATGATATGACCCGCCTTGTCGCAGCCCAGCGCCATTCCGCGTGGCGAGAAGTGGCGCGGCGCATTGCCCATGAAATCAAAAACCCACTTACCCCCATTCAACTTTCCGCCGAGCGGCTTGAGCGTAAATACGCCAAAGAGATCACCTCTGACCCGCAGACTTTCATCAGTTTGACCCGCACGATTACGCGGCAAGTGGAAAGCCTTGGCAATATGGTGGACGCGTTTTCTGAATTCGCCAAAATGCCTGCGCCAATATTAGAGGCGGTGGATTTTCGGCAATTGCTTGAGCTTTCTATGTTTGAGCAGCGCGTGGCCTTTCCGGAAATTCGCTTTACGCTTACTGATAATGCGCCGCAGCATAGCCACATTATTTGCGATGAACGCCTCATGGGACAAGCTTTGATGAACCTGCTTAAAAACGCCGGTGAGTCCGTGACGGGGCGTATGGATACGCAAGGGCTTAACGAGCGCGATGGCCGTATTGATATGATGATAGAAGCGCGCGGGGGTAACCTGCAAGTCAGTATTGTTGATAATGGCTCCGGCTGGCCGCTCGCCGATAAAGAGCGCCTGTTTGAGCCTTATGTCACCACTCGCGAATCCGGCACGGGCCTTGGTCTTGCTATCGTAAAACGGGTGATTGAAGACCATGGCGGCGCGTTAAGTTTAAGTGATCGCCCCGGCGGCGAAACCGGGGCCTATGTGCATTTCACGCTTCCGCTCGCCCTGACAGATTTACTGTCCAATGATATTCCCTCCCCCAAACCTAAACCAAATGGAATAAGACCATGAACTCTGAAATTCTAATTATTGAAGACGAAGCTGATATTCGCAGTCTTATTGCGGGTATCCTCGAAGATGAGGGCTTTGCGGTGCGTGAGGCCGCCACAAGTGAAGCGGCGATAGAGCGCTTTCGGGAGCGAAAGCCTTCGCTGATTATTTTAGATGTGTGGCTTAAGGGTAGCGGCATGGACGGAATTGAATTGCTTGACCATTTTAAGGACAGCGACGGGGATATCCCTGTCATTATCATAAGTGGCCATGGCACGGTTGAAACCGCTGTATCCGCGATTCGTAAGGGCGCGTATGATTATATCGTAAAGCCGTTTAAGAGTGAGAAGCTGATTGTCACCGCCCAACGCGCTCTAGAATCTTCACGCTTAAAACAAGAAAACGCCGACCTAAAGGGTAGGGCAACATCGGAAGATGTGATTGTCGGAGAAAGCTCCTCTATCACGCAAGTTAAGCAGAAAATTGCTAAGATTGCGCCGACCAATAGCCGTGTACTCATCACTGGGCCGTCAGGGTCAGGCAAGGAGCTTTTCGCCCGCCTTTTGCACCAGCAGTCTAGCCGCGCGACGGGGCCTTTTAAGGCGGTTAATGCCGCCTCTATGGTCCCTGAGCGCGTAGAAGAGGAGCTGTTTGGGGTCGAGGACGGGGAAGGCAATACGGTTAAAACCGGCTTGCTGGAAAAGGCGCATTTCGGGACGCTTTATATTGACGAGGTCGCCGATATGCCGCTGGAGACCCAGGGTAAATTATTGCGCCTTTTAGTGGAGCAGCGCTTTAACCGCATACATGGCAATGACGATGTGCAGGTAGATGTGCGCCTAATTACTTCGACCTCAGGCAACCTTGAGGAATTAGCGACAGCGGGGCGTTTTCGTAATGACCTCTATCACCGCCTTAATGTGATGCCGCTTACGGCTCCTCCGTTGACAGAGCGCCGCGAAGACATTCCGCAGCTTGTTAATTATTTCATCCAAAGGCTTTCGGCATCAACAGGATTGCCCTCTCGCGAAATTGGGGATGACGCTATGGCGGCCTTGCAAGCCCATGACTGGCCGGGAAATGTGCGCCAGCTCCGTAATAATGTGGAGCGCTTGCTGATACTGGCTACGGGGGATCCATCAACGCCGATTACCCTTGAAACCTTGCCGCCAGAGGTTTCCGTTGTCAGAGGGCAGGGCAGTAGCGATAGTTCAGAACGGATTATCTCCATGCCGCTTCGAGACGCGAGAGAGCACTTTGAGCGGGAGTATCTACAAAAACAAATTGAACGCTTTGGCGGAAATATCTCGCGCACGGCGGAATTTGTCGGTATGGAACGCTCAGCGCTACATCGTAAGCTGAAATCCCTTGGGGTTGCAGCAACGTCGAAATCGTAGCGGGGGAGTAAGTTATGGACGTTATTATTTGCGGGGCTGGACGGGTTGGTTATGGGATTGCGCAAAAGCTCGCGCAGGAAAACAATTCCGTCACCGTGGTCGATTTATCGGCCAAGCTTATTAATCAAATCACTACGGATTTGGATGTAAAAGGCGTTGTCGGGCACGGCGCGCACCCTGCGACCCTATTGCGCGCGGGCATAGAACACGCGGATATGATTATCGCCGTTACCTATTCCGATGAGGTCAATATGGTCGCCTGTCAGGTGGCCCATTCGCTGTTTGGCGTTCCCACCAAGGTAGCGCGGGTGCGCGCGCAGGGTTATTTGGACGAAGACTGGAATGATCTGTATAGCCGCGAAAACATGCCTATCGATATTATTATCTCGCCAGAGATTGAGGTCGGCAAGACCATTTTGCGCCGCCTCAACACGCCCGGGGCTTTTAACGTCATGCCCTTTGCCGGCGGCACGGTGAATTTAATTGGTATCACGATTACCGAAGATTGCCCGATTATCAACACGCCCCTACGTCAAATTCCGGATCTGTTTTCTGGGCTTCACGCCGCCGTTGTCGGTATTAAACGCGACGGGCAAGTGTTTGCGCCCCAGATAGATGACCCGCTTATTCCGGGCGATGATGCCTATTTCGTCACCCGTACGGAGCATACGGAGCGCCTGCTTGATATTGCTAGCGGCGAGCGCCGCACTAAGGCGCGCCATATTGTGATTGTAGGCGGCGGGAATGTCGGCGCCTATGTTGCCGAGCAGTTAGAGGTTAAGTCGGGGGTTCGCGTGCGCGTGATTGAGCGCGATAAGACGCGAGCAGAGGCGGCGGCGGATCGCCTAAAACGCACGGTTATTCTTAACGGTGACGCCATGGAGGCGAGCGTGCAAGAGGAAGCGGGCGTGAGCGAAGCCGAATGCGTTTTGTGCCTGACCAATGATGATAAAACCAATATTTTAGCGGGGGTTCTTGCCAAAAAACTAGGGGCGAAACAGGCCTTTAGCCTGATAAATGAGGCTAGCTTTCAAGATATGAAAGAGGCGCTTGGCCTTGATATGGTGATTGACCCGCGCGCCAGTACGGTGTCATCAATTCTGCGCCATATGCGCCGTGGCCGCATCATTGACCTTTATTCCATCGAAGACGGCAAGGCCGAAGTGATGGAGGGCGAAGTTTTAGAAACCTCTCCAATGGCGGGGCGCACTATCGCCGACATGGATGTTCCGGACGGTATTGGCATTGGCGCGGTCATTCGCGGGGCGGAAATTCTCACCCCGGATCAAGATTTGCTGATTAAAACCGGTGACCATGTGGTTTTGCTAGCGGAACGCGCCGTGCTTAAGGACGTTGAAAAACTCTTCCGCGTTAGCATGGAATACTTCTAGAGGCTGTTTGAATGGCTGTCACCCGCATCATATTATGGCTTGGTAATGCGTTTTTGTTTTGCGCCATTATTATGGGCCTAACGGGGGCCGCGGGCTTCCTGCTGCGCGAGGCCTCCATGAGCGTTGTGTTTTTGTTTTTCAGCCTTATTGCTGCGCTGCTTGGCGGCGCTTTGGTATTTATGACCCGTAATTCTCCGTCGCGGGAAACGTCAAAAGACGCCATGATATTTTTACTGCTATTTTGGATTTTTGTGCCGATAGTTTTCGCGCTTCCCTATGTTGTTTGCGGCGTCACGCCGACATTTTCGCGCGCGTATTTTGAGAGCGTTTCCGCCTTTTCCACCACCGGGGCCAGCACGTTAATTGCCGAAGATATTCCGCGTACGTTTTTACTGTGGCGCTCCCTATTGCAATGGGGAGGCGGGGTGATGACAGCGACATTTGCCGTGGTCATACTGGCGGCCCTTAACCTTAGCGGCAGCGGGGTTCACCGCTCTAAACTTTTCACCCTGCGCAGGGGGGAGCTTTTCTCGCGCCTCATTGGGGTGGGCCGCATTATCGCATTAATTTACGGATTTATTGCCGCGATTTGCTTTGTCGGGCTTTTAGTGTCCGGTACGCAAATATTTGAATCGCTTTGCTTGTCCCTTAGCGCCATATCTACCGGCGGGCTTACGCCGCAAAACGGCCCGTTATCGGGCTATGTTAGCCGTTTCGGCGTCCTTATCCTTGCGATTACCTGTTTCTTTGGCGCGTCCAATGTGGCGGTGCTTTGGGACTTTGCGCGGCTTAAATCCTGGCGCAAAGGGCACAAACTGTTTTTAAACCTAGAGCATCGCGGCCTGCTGGTTTTAATCGCCGCGCTTATCCTGTTTGGGCTTTTCCATGCGGGTATAAAGCAGTTTTATACGGTGCTTATTGAAGCCATCTTTATGGTGAGTACGGCCGGCTTTAATTACCGGCCAGCGGGCATTGAAACCCTGCCTTCCGCCTTACTGATTATTATTGCCCTCATTGGCGGCTCGGCCATTTCTACGGCGGGCGGGCTTAAGATTATACGCGGCATTTTACTGCTCTCCCATGCGGGCACGGATATTGACAGAATGAGCCATCCCTCAAGGGTTAAGCTCGTGCGCTTTCGCGGGCAAATTCTGCCGGATCAAGCCTTTCTGTCCGTCTGGATGTATTTCTTTGGCTATACGCTAGTTTTCGCGGCGGGGATTGTTGCCCTCGGCGCGGCGGGCATGGCCTATCCGGTGGCCGTATCGGCCAGCGCGGCGAGCCTGTCCAATATGGGGCCGCTCCTGCCGGCGACTTTCCCGCTCTCGCCCTACGCAGAAATGAATGGATTGCAGCTTGGTATATTGTCTAGCCTCATGCTGTTTGGACGGGTTGAGGTGCTAGCGGCGATGGCGGCGTTTACGCCGGCGCTTTGGAGGCAATAGGGGCGTTAAGTGTGTGTATATTAATCATAAATATCTTGCCCTATCCCCATCACCTGCTTACACACTAAACGTGTGGCGCGCCCCTGAATCGCGATAATAATTAGGAACTTATAATGTCCAACGATAAAAAACAAAATTTGCAAGACACTTTTCTCAACGCAGTACGAAAGTCTAAAACGCCCTTGACCATTTTTCTGGTCAACGGAGTAAAGCTTCAAGGCGTGGTAACATGGTTTGACAGCTTTTGCGTCTTGCTACGCCGTGACGGCCAAGTGCAGCTTGTTTATAAACATGCTATCTCTACCATCATGCCCTCCGGCCCCGTAAGCTTGTTTGACCAAGCCGAAGATGAGGCCAATCTTGACTAAAACCCTAAAGGCTCGCTTATGATTGATCTTAATGCAGAGCCGATAAAGGCTGTTATTATTCACCCGGTTACGGGCGGTGGTAGCGCGATATTTTCCGATTATGATTTGGAAGAAGCTGTCCGGCTCGCCGAGGCGCTTGATGCCCATGTGGTTGAAGCCCATGTGGTTCCTGTGCGTGAAATTCGCGCCGGCGAGTATTTCGGCAAGGGTAAGGCCGCGGAAATTGGCGATATGGTTTCCGCCCATGAGGCAAAATTAGTCATTATCAATACTTCACTGGCCCCGATTCAACAGCGCAACCTCGAAGAGCTTTGGAACGCTAAAGTCATTGACCGTACCGGCATGATTTTGGAAATTTTTGCCCTGCGCGCCGCCACTAAAGAGGGTAGATTGCAAGTGGAGCTTGCGCGCCAATCCTATGAACGCTCACGCCTTGTGCGCACCTGGACCCATTTGGAACGTCAACGGGGCGGGCAGGGGTTTTTGGCCGGACCGGGCGAGACTCAAATTGAGTCCGATCGCCGTATGCTTGACCAGAAAATCGGCAAAATCCGCAAGGCAATTGACCAAGTGCGGCGCACGCGCGAGCTGCAACGCACCAAACGCCAGCGGGCCCCAGAGCGCGTGGTCGCCCTTGTTGGCTATACGAATACGGGCAAATCAACCCTGTTTAATCGCCTGACCGAGGGCGGGGTTTTAGAAAAAGATATGCTGTTCGCCACCCTTGATACAACGCACCGTATTTTGCCCTTGCCCAGTGGCCGCTCCGCCGTGATGTCAGATACGGTGGGCTTTATCTCAGATCTCCCGACTCATCTTGTCACCGCCTTTCGCGCCACATTAGAGGAAGTCAAAGAGGCGGACATTATCCTGCATATTCGCGATGTGTCCGATCCAATGTCAGAGCGGCGCAAAAAAGACGTGCTCGATATTCTCGACTCCCTCGACGCAGGGCCAAACCATCATCAACCAATATTAGAGGTGATGAATAAGGCAGATCTACTCAGCCCCGAAGATTTCATCGTGGCGCAGGAACGCGCCGCCGCGAGCCGTGAAAATGAAAATGCAACTTCATCATTTTTAATCTCGTCGATAAAACGTCAGGGGCTTACGGAATTGATGGAGGGGCTAGAAGCCGAGCTTGGCGCCGATGATGAAGTGGTCGATATGCTGATACCGCCGAGCGAATACGCCGTGCGCGCGTGGCTGCATGAGCACGGGGACGTGATTAGCGAGGAAACCACCGATAAGGGCGAGGCTAAAATGAGCGTGCGCCTGCCGGCGATTGAGGCGGGCATTGTGCGCTCACGTCATTGGAACTTATTAGCGCATTAGGGGGAATTTATTAGCGCATTAGGGCTATAACCCTTTTCCCTTTGCCGCTTGCCATAGGGCCTCTAGCGCGCCCAAATCATAATCATCAAAGCTTTGATTGCCCGCTTTAATACTGTCTTCTATATCATTGAAACGGCGGGTAAATTTTGCGTTTCCACCCTTAAGCGCCGCCTCAGGATCAACGCCTAAATGCCGCGCTAGGTTAACTACGGCAAATAGTAAATCCCCGACTTCTTCGCCAATGCGCTCTTGGCTCTCGCCGCTGTCCACCGCGTCTAGAATTTCTGCGGACTCCTCTACGATTTTTTCCAAAACAGGCCGCGCGTCAGGCCAATCAAAGCCGGTAGCCGCCGCGCGTTTTTGCAATTTAACGGCGCGGGTTAGCGCTGGCAAGTTAAGCGCAATGCCGCTAAGCACGCGGTCATCGCTCGCCTTAGCCCGCTCTTCAGCCTTTAACGCTTCCCAATTACGGGTTTGATTATCCGCGTCCTCGCGCGGGCTATCGCCAAATACATGTGGGTGGCGGCGTACCATTTTACGGGTGATGCCATCGGCGACCTCGTCAAAGTTAAACAATTTATCTTCGCTAGCGATTTGCGTATGAAAGACGACTTGCAATAAAAGGTCACCTAGTTCCTCGCGCAGATCTTCCATATCGCCGCGCTCTATCGCGTCCGCGACCTCATAAGCTTCTTCGATTGTGTAGGGGGCGATAGTGGCAAAGCTTTGCTCTATGTCCCACGGACAGCCCGTCACAGGGTCTCGCAGGCGGGACATCATGGCAAGCAGGCGCGCCATGGGGCTATCGCCTAGAAAACCTATGTCAGTCCCGCTCACTAGCGGCCCTTACGCGCGATAAGCGTATGGATAACCAGTGCGGTTAAAGTGATGGCGGTCAGGCCGTAACTGGCCCAAACCACAAAGGCGTATTTTCCAAAATCGGGCAACATTAGAGCGTCTCCACGGTGACATTGGCGGGCTTGATATGCTTATCGGCGCGGCTCGCAGCCTCGCGTTTATTGGCGGCTAAGGCGGTGAGGACACGGTTAATCACCAGCCAGCCAAATAGGCAGGAAAAGCCAAACATCATGAGAAATAACGGGGTGAGAAACTCTGGCCCCATGCCCGGCGCTCCTGGGGAGGAAATGGTTGCCTTTTGATGCAATGTGTCATCCCACCAATCGACGGAGAATTTGATAATCGGAATATTGATAGCCCCGACCATGGCGATAAGGCCGGCTATGCGCGCGGCACGTTTTGTATCGCGCATCACCGCCCAAATCGACATATAGCCAATATAGATAAATAGCAGGACAAGCATGGACGTCATACGCCCGTCCCATTCCCAGTAAGTCATCCAGGTTTGCGAGCCCCATAAACTGCCGGTCACCAGGGCTAAGGCGGTAAAGGCGGCGCCGGGCAGGGCGCTGGCGCGGGCGACAATATCGGCGAGCGGGTGACGCCAGACATAGGCGGTAAAGCTGGCCACGGCGATAAAGCTATAGGCCATCATCGCTATCCATGCGGCGGGGACGTGGACATACATGATGCGTACGCTATCGCCTTGATAGGCTTCCGCGGGGGAGATGAATAGCCCCATCCACAGCCCCGCGCCAATGCACAGGAATGCAGCCAGCGCGAATAGGGGCGAGGCGATGCGCGCAAATTTTGCAAAGCGCAGGGGATTGGCTAGCCAGCTAATCATGAGGTCTCCAAATAGGTATTGAGCGCGGCGGAAATAGCGGGCAGGCCAAGTCCGATGGACACAAGGCTAATGCCCGCAAGCGCTTTAAACGGCGCGCCCATAATACCGCTCGCGCCGAAGCTGTCCACAGCGCTGAGGCCAAATATCAGCGTCGGCACTATAAGCGGCACGGTCAGCAATATGATGAGCAGGCCCGCACTGCGGTAGCCAATCAGGCAGGCGCTAGCAAAGCTGCCATAGATAATTAAGGCCGGTGAGCCGATAAGCACGGCGTTAAACAGCCCGGCAATCTTTATACCAGAGAGGCCAAACCCGTAGCCAATGGCGGGGATAAATAACAGCAGCGGCAAAACGGTGAGTATCCAATGGCTGATAAGCTTTGCCCCCGCTGCCGCAATCATTGGCAGGCCAGAGAGGCTAAGCTGCTCTAATGTGCCGTCCGATGCGTCCTCTTGAAACAGGCTTTCAAAGGCCAAGAGAAGCGCAAAAATAACCGCGAGCCAAATCAGGGCGGGGGCTATGGGCGCAAGCACGGATTTATGGCCGCCAAGGGCAATGGCGCACAGGGTGGAGAATAGAAAAAAGAACAGCACGCCGTGCAGCCACGCTCCGCCGCCTTTCAGGGCAAGGCGCAATTCATATTTTATCAGGGCCATCACGGGGCGGCCCTAAGCATAATCTGGCGGGCAGAGCTAGCCAAGGCGCGCGGGGCGGCGTGAGAGGCGAGCAGGGCGGCCCCGCCTTTTTCTATGTGGCTACGTATAAGATCGTCAATAAGCTCGGTCCCGCTGGCGTCAATTGCCGCGCCCGGCTCGTCCATAATCCAGATGGGCTTATTCGCGATTTGCAAATGGGCGAGCGCGGCGCGGCGCGATTGCCCCGCCGATAATGTGCCCGCTTTTTGGCCCGATTGGGCGCTTAGGTTAACCCGCGAAATCGCATCTTCAATGGCGGTTTGCTGCCCGTAAAGCTCGCCCCAAAAGCTGAGGTTTTCTGCTATGGTCAGGTTAGGTTTAAGCGCGTCCCTATGGCCTTGAAAGGCGCAAATACTGGCGGGGTTGACCGCGTGCCCGTTTTGGCTCCAGAGCATTTGTCCATCTTGAGGCTTTAAAAAACCAGCCGCAAGGCGCAGGAGCGAGGTTTTACCCATGCCATTATCGCCGCGAAGCCAAACCAAATCGCCGCCCTTCACCTCAAGGGAAAAACCGTCCACAATAGGGCGTGGCCCGCGCGCAAGGCTGACGCGGTTAAACTCTAATGTGAAGGCGCTATTCATAGCTAGTCTTTAGCCACCAAAGCGTTAT
>JAZGFA010000022.1:0-5135 GCA_036478975.1 Robiginitomaculum sp.
TCCTTGGTCAATAAGGATGATATTGCGGCCAAGGATTTGGCGATAGCCGCCGCCCTTAGCGTCCATTCCAAACACCCAATTGCCAAGGCTTTGCACGGATTTACCGGCGATAGCCCTATAGGGCTTAGCGACATATCGGAGACTGCGGGGGAAGGCCTGCGGGCGATGATGGACGGTAAATCTGTCTCCTTTGGCCGTGACGTTAAGGCCGATGATACTGATATTGGCAGTGTAAGCTGGCTTAAAATTGGAAACCGCCTTCCGGTTAAATTTAGCTTTGAAGACACGCCGCGCAAAAACGCTCGCGAGTCCGTCGCCGCCGTAAAGGCGCTCGGCATAGGGGTTGAACTGCTATCGGGCGATAAGGCAATTATAGCGCAGCGCATGGGCGCAGAGCTTGGCTTTGACCATGCGCGCGGGGGCATGACGCCCAAGGATAAGCAATTGGTATTGTCAGAGCGCACGCAGGCCGGCCATCATACATTGATGATTGGTGACGGCATTAATGACGCGCCGGCGCTGGCGAGCGCTTACGCCTCGGCCTCGCTGGCCACCGCGTCAGACATAAGCCGCGCCGCCGCCGATATTATCTTACAAGGCGATAACCTCGCCGCGCTTCCCTACGCCATAGAAACGGCGCGCATGGCCCAAAAACGGGTGATAGAGAATTTAAGCCTCGCGGTGATTTACAATCTGTGCGCCATTCCGCTCGCCGTATTTGGCTTTGTTAATCCGCTCATCGCGGCGCTGGCCATGTCCGGCTCATCGCTGATTGTGATGCTCAACGCCCTGCGGATGATACGCAAATGACCGCGCTATTTTGGCTGATACCGATTGCGCTCGCCCTTGGAAGCATTGGCCTATACGCGTTTTTCTGGTCCGTAAAAACCGGCCAATTCGAAGACCCAAAAGGCGACGCAGAGCGCATATTACTCGACGTAGAAGACCGCCCAATATTTGACGAAGAAGACGAGAAGAAAAGCTCTAAACGCTAACTATATTTCACTTTCATCATCGCTCATATCATCGCGGGCGTGGCATAGGGCGTGGCAGGCTTTGGCGTGGGGCAGAATTGGGGCGTCTGGCGCTTCGCCGTCCGCGCTGAGGTCAAGCGACACCCAATTGCCTGTGCAGGTTTGCACCCATAGTCCGCCATCTTGACCAGATATCGGCGTAAGTGAGAGCGTCGTTGGCACTATGCCAAGGGATAAGCCGATAATGAGGATAAGAAGCGATTTTGTCATGGGCTTTGTATAGGGCGGTATTGCGGCCTTGGCGCGAGGCAAATCCGCGCAGGGCGTTTGAATGGCCCGCAATTTACTGCATAAATACCGCCAAAACTCCCATCTTTATACATAATCATAAAGTGTATTGCGTAAAATGTATATTGACTTGAGGCTATGTCTGTATTACGCCTCTGAATAACTGGTCTTAACCCTAAGGAGTATCCCATGAAAACCCTCATTATTATTGCATTAGCCGTCGTGTTATTAGCCGCCTGCTCAAAAGCCATATCGGCTTCGTCATCCGAGGGGCAGGCTAGCGGCTCCCAGGCGGCCATTACATTTGTGGATGCGCGCGGCGCGGCGCAAATGATAGCCGAGCGTGATGATTTAACTGTGATTGACGTGCGCACGCCCCGCGAATTTGAAAGCGGCCATATTGAAGGCGCTATCAATATTGATTTTAAAGCCCGCGATTTTGCCGAGCAGTTATCGCGCATTGATCCGGATAAAGCCTATCTTATCCATTGCCGTAGCGGCGGACGTAGCAAGGCGTCGCTTAGGAGCTTTAAGGCGTTGAATTTTACCAATATTACGCATATGGATGGCGGTACTATTGGCTGGAACGCCGCGCGCCTTCCTCTTACCCAATAATATATGCCCTATTCGCCCTGCTGAAATAAAATGAGAAAACCAATGCCATTTAAGCTTTTTACCGCCGCCTTGTTAACCGCGTCTAGCCTTGTCGTGACTTTGCCAGTTTTTGCGCAAAATGTTACCGTGCATGAGCAAGTCATCACCGATTTTCGCCCCGTAGTGGCGCGGCTTGAGGCCAGTGATAGCGCCATGGCGCGGGCGCGAATTTCCGGCATTGTCACCCGCCTGAATATTGACGAAGGCGACGTGGTGAAAAAAGGACAGGTTCTGGCTATCGTGCGCGACGAAGGCATTAACCCGCAAATCGCCGCTATTAATGCGCGCATTGCCGGCATTGAAAATCAGCTTGCTCAATATCAATCTGAACTCGATAGGGCGCAAAAATTGCTTGATAGGGGCTTTGTAACGCCGGCTAATCGCGACAAGGCCCGCACCGCCGTCGATGTAACCCAAAAAAGCTTAACCGGCGCTATGGCCCAGCGTGACGCCATTTCGGCTAATCGCGGCAAGGGCGTTATTGTCTCCCCGTCAAATGCGCGTATTACCCAGGTCAATATTGTGGTTGGCTCTGCCGTATCGCCCGGCGAGGTGATTGCCAAGCTCGCGACCCTTAGCGGGGTTGTCCGCCTGTCCCTTCCAGAGCGCCATGCGGGGCAAATTAAACAGGGCGAGAGCCTAACCCTGCGCCTGCCTGCGCGCGGCGGCGAAACTAAACATGCGACCATTTCTAAGATTTACCCAGAGCTACGCGGCGGCGCGGTTGTCGCCGACGCCGTAGTTGACGGCGGCTTATCCGCCCTTGTCGGCGAGCGCGTAGACGTGCTTGTTCCGGTCGGTAAGCGCCGCGCCCTGCGCATTTCCAAAGACTATGTGACCACACGCTACGGCATTGATTTTGTGAAGGTCAATGTCGGTGAATATATCATCGACGCGCCGGTTATTTTGGCAAACCCGAAAGCGGACGCGGAAGGGTTTGTTGAAATTCTCTCCGGCCTGCGCGACGGTGATGTCATCAGCCCCGCCTCGACTTCCGTGGTTCACCCCGCGCGCAAAGCGCGCAAAACAGAGCATTAAGGCCCGTCATGAAAACTGATATTTCAGGGTCACTGACCCGCGCGACCATTCGCTCTCCGCTCACCCCGTTATTTTTGCTCGCCGCCATGGCGCTGGGCTTTATGGCGCTGATTAGTATTCCGCGCGAGGAAGAGCCGCAAATCTCCGTGCCTTTAGTGGACGTGCGCATTGCCGCGCCGGGCCTAGCGGCTACGGATGTGGTTGAGCAAGTATCAAAGCCGCTCGAAGAAATTTTCAAAGCTATCCCCGAAGTAGAACATGTCTATAGCGCCTCCCAAGACGACGGGGCTTTGGTGACGGCGCGCTTTAATGTGGGCACGGACGCGGACGATGCTATCTTGCGTATTCACGAGAAAATCAACGCCAATCTTGATCGCATTCCGCCTAATATTCCGGCTCCGCAAGTGATAGGGCGCGGCATTAATGATGTGCCGATTGTCACCCTGACCATCACGCCGCAGGACTATACGCAAAATTTGTGGAATGATGCGAGCCTGCGCATGATTGCCAGCGAGCTAAAAGCCGAGCTTATCAAAATTGATGATATTGGCCTGACCACAATTACTGGCGGCCGCGAGCTTGAAATTCGCGTAGAGCCTGATGTTAACGCGCTCGCCGCCTATGGGGTATCGCTGCAAACCCTTGTGCAAACCTTGCGCGGGGCGGCTAATGCTTTCCCTGCCGGCATATCTAAGGCGGACGGTAAGGCGTATGTTTTGCAAGCGGGCGACACGATTAAATCTCCTGCCGAATTAGAGCGCCTTAAGGTGCGCGGGGCCAAGGGCCGTCAGGTCTATATTTCTGATGTGGCTAATATTACGGTCACGGGGCAGGACACGGAAATGCGTGCATGGTCACTAGAGCGCGAGGAGAGCCATTGGCGCGTTGCCCCCGCCGTGACCCTCGCTCTGGCTAAAAGGCCGGGCGCGAACGCGGTGAAAGTTTCACAGGCTATCCTCGCGCGCGTAGAGGCCCTAGAGGGCGGGCTTATTCCTGCCGGTCTTGACGTGAATGTCACGCGCGATTACGGCGCCACCGCTAACCATAAGGCCAATGAACTTTTGTTCCATTTGGGCCTTGCGACGATTTCTATTGTTGTTCTTATCGGCCTCATGATTGGCCGGCGCGAAGCGCTTGTCACCCTCATCGTTATTCCGACGACAATTTTGCTGACCATGTTTGCCTCTTATATGATGGGCTATACGATTAACCGGGTTAGCCTATTTGCGCTAATTTTTTCCATTGGCATATTGGTCGATGACGCCATTGTTATGGTGGAAAACATTGCCCGCCACTGGAGCATGGATGATGACCGCGGCCGCGCGCAGGCCGCTATTGCCGCCGTGTCCGAAGTGGGCAACCCGACTATCGTCGCCACCCTTACCGTGATTTGCGCGCTTATGCCGATGATGTTTGTCTCTGGCCTAATGGGGCCATATATGGCGCCGATTCCGGCTAATGCCTCCGCCGCGATGATTTTCTCTTTCTTTGTTGCTGTGATTATTGCGCCATGGCTGATGATGAAACTGGCCAGCAAAGCTAAAGCAACAACAGGCGGCGGGCATCACCATGATGAGGCCGGTAAACTCGGCGCGTTTTACGCCGCCGCAGTGAAACCGATTATCAAAACCCGTAAGCGCTCTTGGATATTCCTTATCCTTGTGGGTATCGTCACCATGGCCTCTATGACTTTATTTGCTACCAAATCCGTGCGGGTGAAACTTTTGCCTTTTGATAATAAAGCCGAAATGCAGCTTATCGTCGATTTGCCCGAAGGCGCGTCGCTTGAAGACACGGAGCGCACGCTGTTTACCCTCGCTGAAGTGGTGAAGGACATTGAAGAAATTGACAATATTCAGGCCTATGCGGGCACGTCCGCGCCGATGAATTTTAACGGGCTTGTGCGCCATTACTTCTTGCGCGAGTCGCCGGAGCTTGGCGATTTGCAAATCAATCTGTCGGGTAAAAGCCACCGCAAACGCACAAGCCATGAGATTGCCCGTGATATTCGCGAGCGCAGGAAAACCGCTCCGATTGATAGCGCGATTAATGTCAAAGTTGTCGAAGTGCCGCCCGGCCCGCCGGTTATCTCTACCTTGCTGGCAGAGATTTACGGCCCGGACGCCGACACGCGCCGCAAGGTTGCCCGTCAGGTGAAAGCTTTGTTTGAAGAAACCGATT
>JAZGFA010000023.1:0-2899 GCA_036478975.1 Robiginitomaculum sp.
TATCGCGGGCCGATCGCCGTATTCAAATGGGCGGAGATGTAACGCAAGGTCTTGGCGCGGGCATGCGCCCTGAAGTAGGCGAAGAGAGCGCCGAGGACAGCATGGCTGAAATCCTTGAGCAGCTTGAAGGCGCACATATGCTTTTCATCGCCGCTGGCATGGGCGGCGGCACGGGCACTGGCGCAGCGCCTGTTATTGCGCGCGCGGCGCGTGAGCGCGGCATTTTGACCGTGGCTATCGTGACAAAACCCTTCCACTTCGAAGGCACAAACCGCATGAACCTTGCCGAAGGTGGTATTGCCCGTCTTCAGCCTGTCGTTGATACGCTTATTACTATTCCAAACCAAAATCTGTTCCGCATTGCCACGGAAACCACAACCATGACCGATGCCTTTGGCCTCGCCGATGAAGTTTTGCACTCTGGCGTGCGCTCTATCACCGATTTGATGGTCGTTCCTGGCGTTATCAACCTTGATTTTGCCGATGTGGGTACGGTTATGGGTGAGATGGGTAAAGCCATGATGGGCACAGGGGAAGCTACCGGAGAGCGCCGCGCGATTGAAGCCGCCGAGGCCGCTATTTCCAATCCATTGCTTGATGATGTCTCCCTTCGCGGCGCTAAGGGCGTGCTAATTAACATTACTGGCGGCAAGGACTTAACCTTGTTTGAAGTTGACGAAGCGGCGAACCTTATTCGCGGCCAAGTTGATAGCGATGCCAATATCATTGTTGGCTCCGCCCTAGACCCGGATCTTGACGGCATTGTCCGCGTTTCTGTTGTTGCAACCGGCGTTGAAGCCGATGGTGAAGCCCTTGCTCAAAATGAAGGCTATCAAAGCTATAATGCGCCAATTTCTACCGGTTATGACGAGCAAGAGGAGGCTGCGCTTGCTCCAGCTCCGAGGCCAGAGCCGGCTCCAACGCCCGCTCCTGCCTATGCTCGATCAGCAGTCGCTGCGGCTCCGGCATATATGGCCCGTATAAATGAAGCGGAACGGGCTCAATCTGCTCCGGCTCCTGCGCCCGCTCCGGCTCCAATTGCCGCCGCGCCAGCGCCAGTGCAGCCTGTTCCAGAGGCTATCCCAGCCCCTGCCATGCAATCGGTATTTCGTAACACATTTAGCCTTTGGGGCCGCAAAAAAACTGCGCCAGTCCCCGCGCGTCACGCGGCTCCGACTGCGTTAAAAAACACCGGGGATTTGTTCGGCAGCGATAGGGATGATGAGCTGGAAATACCAAGTTTTTTGCGTCGTCAAAACCGCTAATCTTTCAAAGACTTAAATATATAAAGCGCGCCTTTTAGGGCGCGTTTTTTATTGCTGAGATGAAACAAAACGTAACATCCGTTTAATGGTGCAGCCCGCCGCTTTATCGTAGTTAATAGGCTCATTCACGCCGAGGCCCCAATGCGTTCAAATCTAAGTCATATAGTTCAGAGGCAAGCGACCCTTAAGGGGCCGGCCATATGCTCTGGCGTGGGCTTGCATAGCGGGGAGCGTATTAAGCTTGTCATGCGCCCTGCGCCGATTGGCACGGGCATTGTATTTATCCGCACGGATATTGCCGACCGCGATAATGTAATTGCTGCCATCCCGCAAAATGTTACCAATGTGCGTAATTGCACGACCATCGGAAATGCGGCCAGTGTTACGGTTGCGACGATTGAGCATTTAATGGCCGCCCTTGCCGCCGCGGGCATTGATAATCTTTATGTTGATATTGACGGGCCAGAGCTTCCGGCTTTGGACGGTAGCGCCGAGCCTTTTTTAAAGCTTATTGAGCAAGTCGGCATTACCCGTCAAGCCGCGCCGCGCCGTTATATTAAGGTTTTAAAACGGGTTGAAGTGCGCCTCCCTTTGAATGAAGGCGGAGCCATTGCGGTGGTAGAACCGCATCATTGCCTTTGCCTTGATGTGTCGATTGACTTTGCCGAGGCCGCTATTGGCCAGCAAAACGTGGTTATTGAGCCGAATGTACGAACATTTCGCGAGCGCCTTGCCGCTTCGCGTACCTTTGCCCGCCTGCACGAAGTGGCAGCCCTGCAAGATGCTGGTTTGAGCCAAGGCGGCTCGCTAGACAATGTAGTTGTGGTAGACGGGGATAAGGTCATCAATCCGGGCGGTTTGCGCTTTGATGATGAGTTTGTGCGCCATAAAGCGCTAGATTTACTGGGCGATTTGTATGTTGGCGGGCCTTTGCTTGGCAAGGTGACTACCTCTAAATCCGGCCATGCGCTCAACCACGCCCTATTAACCGCATTGTTCTCCGATCCGCAGGCTTGGCGCTTTGCGGTGATGAGCGACAGCGCGGCGGGTGATGCGGGTCACAATTATGACCAATTCGTCACACATCCGACTGCATCAATCCTTGAAGACGCGACCGCTTAACAGTAAGACTATTGCAAATAGTGTATTTGCGTGAGTCTTATGGCTGCACGCGTGATTGAAAGTTAGTCTATGTCTCATTCCTCATTAAATGCGATGGCCTCATTAAATGCGAGGGCCTCATCAAATGCGAGGGCCTCATCAAATGCGAGGGCCTCATCAAATGCGGCGGCTCCGTTAAACCTGCTCAAAAACGCAATAGCTATTATTATGATAGCCGTTACCGTTTCGGCCTGCTCTAGTTTTGGCGGCTCTAAGAAAAAAGAGAAGCTGGCCTATGTGGAGCGCCCCGCTGAAGCCATTTATAACGAGGCTTTTGATAGGCTTGATAAGAACGATTATAAAACCGCCGTTTTGCTGTTTGATGAGGTAGAACGCCAGCATCCCTATTCGGAGTGGGCGCGCCGGGCCATGTTGATGTCCTCCTTTGCTAATTACCAGTCCGGGGAATATGTCGAAGCCATTGCCGGAGCCGAGCGCTTTATCGGTCTGCATCCGGGTAATAATTCCGCGCC
>JAZGFA010000024.1:0-5232 GCA_036478975.1 Robiginitomaculum sp.
GGTTTCTGACAATGTGCCGATTTGATTGACCTTAATCAGGATGGAGTTAGCACTGCCAAGCTCTATGCCCTTTTTCAGGCGCACAGGATTGGTGACAAATAAATCATCGCCGACAAGTTGACATGTGTCGCCAATAGCGTCCGTCAGCATTTTCCAGCCGTCCCAATCATCCTCATCCATGCCGTCTTCGATAGAAATAATCGGGAAACGATCGGCAAGGTCTTTAAGATAAGCGACAAATTCGGCGGAGGACAGCACTTTGCTCTCACCCTTAAGGTGATATTTGCCGTCTTTGTAAAATTCAGAGCTAGCCACATCCATGGCGAGGAAAATATCTTCGCCGGCCTTATAGCCCGCCGCTTCAATCGCGCTCATAATATATTCAAGCGCGGCAACCGATGACGCAAGACCCGGCGCAAAGCCGCCCTCATCACCGACATTAGTGTTATGGCCATCGGCTTTTAGCTTTGCCTTAAGCGCGTGAAATATCTCCGCGCCCATGCGAAGGGCCTCAGAAAATGTCTTAGCGCCAACCGGCATAACCATAAATTCTTGCACGTCGATTGGGTTGTCCGCGTGCTCGCCGCCATTGATGATATTCATCATCGGCACGGGCAGCACATGGGCATTGGCGCCGCCGACATAGCGAAACAAGGCCGCGCCCTGCTCTTCTGCGGTGGCCTTTGCCACGGCCAAAGAGACGCCGAGCATGGCATTGGCCCCAAGGCGCGCCTTATTAGGCGTGCCGTCTAGGGCGATGAGCATATCATCAATGGCGCGCTGATTACTGGATTCGCGGCCCAAAAGCTCGTCGGCGATTTCCGTATTGACGTTTTGCACGGCCTTAAGCACGCCCTTGCCGCCATAACGCGTTCCGCCATCGCGAAGCTCTACCGCTTCATGGGCGCCGGTTGATGCGCCGGAGGGAACCGCCGCGCGGCCAAAACTGCCATCTTCAAGCAAGACGTCAACCTCAAGGGTCGGGTTGCCCCGGCTGTCGAGAATTTCACGGGCAAAGATATGTTCAATAGCGGCCATCAGGCTCTCCAATTCATAGCGTAAGGTAATTTAGGCAAAAAAATAGGCCACGCTGAACGGGCCTATTTGATATTCGTTTTCAAACCCGCTTAATCGTCTTGCGGGTTGAGGATTTGACGACCACGATACATGCCTGATTTCAGGTCGATGTGATGTTGACGGCGAAGCTCGCCGCTGTCTTTGTCTTCGATATAATTAGTCGCCGTAAGGCTATCGTGTGAACGACGCATGCCGCGACGGGAATTTGAAATTTTACTCTTTGGGACAGCCATAGCGGGCCTCCATATAATTGCTAAAGGCGCTCATATAGCGCCAGTTGTGCGGGGCTTACGGTATTTCGCCATTAAGTTCAAGCGCCATTTGTGGATAACGCAGTAAAATTGTCGCTATTATTCAAACACGCCTAAACTAAGCGGCTTTGCTCCAGCGCTGCGCCAATAAAGCCAGCAAAAAGCGGGTGCGGCTCAAACGGGCGCGATTTAAGCTCCGGATGATATTGCACGCCAATATACCAAGGATGGCCCGGAAGTTCGACGATTTCCGGCAATACCCCGTCCGGTGACATGCCGGAGAATTTCAGGCCCGCCGCCTCAAGCCGCTCTTTATAATCAATATTGACCTCATAGCGGTGACGGTGACGCTCGCTAATCTCCGCAGTGCCATAAACCTGCGCCACTAAAGAGCCTTTTTCCAAACTCGCGGGGTAAGCGCCAAGACGCATAGTGCCGCCCAAATCGCCCTTGCCTTCACGCTTCAGGCGCTCATTGCCCTTAGTCCATTCGGTCATCAGACCAACCACAGGCTCACCGCCATTTTCAAACTCGGTGGAGGTGGCATCTTTAATGCCCGCCAAATTGCGCGCCGCCTCAATCACAGCCATTTGCATGCCCAGACAAATGCCAAAATACGGCACTTTATGCTCGCGCGCGAATGTCGCCGCGCGAATTTTGCCTTCTGCGCCCCTATAGCCAAAGCCGCCGGGCACTAAAATGCCGTGTAGACCTTCAAGCTCGGCGGTTACGTCCTCGCCGTCACCCTCGAACACATCGCTTTCAAGCCATTTGATTTTGACCTTCACATTATTAGCAATGCCGCCATGGACGAGCGCTTCGGTGATAGATTTATAGGCGTCAGGCAGGACGGTATATTTACCGACCACGCCAATTTCAACTTCGCCGTCCGGCTCCGCTAGCGCCTTAGAAATGGTCGTCCAGCGCGTCAGATCGACGTCAGGCGCATCATCAATACCGAAATGGGCTAGCACTTCGCTATCAAGCCCTTCCGCGTGATAGGCGAGCGGCACATCATAGATAGAGCGCGCATCAAGCCCTTGGATAACCGCCGATTCGCGCACATTACAAAAGCGGCCAATCTTACGGCGATCACTCTCGGCGATAGGACGGTCGGCGCGGCATAGCAAAATGTCAGGCTGAATACCGATAGAGCGCAATTCTTTCACACTATGCTGGGTCGGCTTGGTTTTCATCTCTCCGGCCGCCGCAATATAGGGCAGCAAGGTCACATGCACGAAACAGGTCTGGCGGTGCGGCAATTCTTGGGAGAGCTGACGCAGGGCTTCAAAAAACGGCAAGCCTTCAATATCGCCAACGGTTCCGCCGACTTCGCAGAGGACAAAATCCACGTCTTCGCCCGCATCGGACAGGACAAAATCCTTTAGCTCATTGGTCACATGGGGAATCACCTGCACGGTCGCGCCAAGGTAATCGCCACGGCGTTCCTTGGTGATGATGTTTTGGTAAATACGGCCCGTGGTAATATTATCGGACTGGGCCGCGCTTACGCCGGTAAAGCGCTCATAATGGCCCAAATCAAGGTCGGTCTCGGCCCCGTCATCGGTGACGTAAACCTCGCCGTGCTGATAGGGAGACATAGTGCCCGGATCGACGTTTAGATAAGGATCAAGTTTACGCAGGCGTACCTTATAACCGCGGGCCTGCAACAGGGCGCCAATGGCGGCAGAGGCAAGGCCTTTGCCAAGGGAGGACACAACCCCTCCAGTAATGAAAATATAACGTGGCATAGTCGTCCGTTCACTCAAAACTAAGGCCCAAGCCACAGCTTGGACTGTCCAAGACGGCTATTCAGGCTTATCTGCTGTCTCTGTTTCAGCCTCGGTTTGAGGCGTTTCTTCAGGCGCTGTTGGGGTTTCCACCGCCGCCGGAATTTCATCAGCTAACGGGGAAGCATCTTTGGACGAGTCAGGGGCTACTTGCAAGCCAGTTTCTGACTTATCCTCAACCAGAACGCTTTTATCTTGGTTTTCCAGCGAAAAGAACACGGAAAGAGCCAAACAATTGATAATAAACAGCGTGCCAAGGATAGTCGTCGCCTTTGTCACCGCATTGGCAGAGCTGCGCCCGGACATGACGCCGCCGCCGCCGCCGCCGCCAATACCGAGGGCGCCGCCCTCGCTACGCTGGATTAAGATAAGGCCAATCAAAACGATGGAAATCATCAATTGGATAATAAGAAGAACTGTAGTCATGATAGGTCCTAGAAAATCTAATAGTGTGGCGCGCTATGCCTTAGCGCGTGGATGTAACCCAATTGCCATTAATATGCCAGAGAGAATATCCGTCAATATTGAGCATATAAGGCGAGTCTCGCGCGCTTCAAGCCCTAGCCTAGCAGCTTAAAGCAAACCAGCCCAATCACGATAGAGATAACAAAACTCAACACCGCCCCCTCGCGCACCATATCCTTAATCTCAATGCCCCCTAGCCCGTAGGCAATGGCGTTGGGCGCGGTCGCCACGGGAAGCATAAAGGCGCAGCTTGACGCCATCGCCGCCGGTATCATAAACAGTACGGGATCAATCCCCGTCGCCAGCCCCGCCGCCGCGAGTATCGGCATTAATAGGGTCGCCGTTGCCGTATTAGAGGTAATCTCGGTCAGATAGGTCACAACCAAGCAAATCGTCAAAATCATCAGGATAAGCGGCAAATTAGACAGGGAGGCCAGCCAATCGCCGAGCAAGGCCGACAGGCCAGAGGCGGTAAAGCCCTTCGCCATGGCAATGCCGCCCGCAAATAGAAGCAAAAGCCCCCACGGAATATCGCGCGCCGTCTGCCAGTCAAGCAAGCGCTCGCGCTTGCCGTCCTCGTCGCGTTTGCCATTGGGAATAACAAACATCATCACAACGGCCAGTAGCGCCACCGTGCTATCGCCAACTCCGGGCATATCCAGCGCCCCGCTCCAGCCGCCAAACGGTTCTTTGCGGGTAATCCATGCCAGCGCAGTCAGGCCAAACATTATCAGCGTACGCCGTTCTTCCGTGCGCCAAGCGCCAATTTTCGGCAAAGCAATATCCGCCTCAAGCTTTACCCGCCGCGTCAGCCATAGGGCCATAATCGGCAGGGAAATCAACACCACAGGCATGCCAATTTTCATCCATTCAAGGAAGCTAAACTCTTTGCCTGTCTGTTCTTCATAAATGCCCATAAAGATAACATTGGGCGGCGTGCCCACCGGCGTGCCAATGCCACCAATGCTCGACGCGTAAGCAATGCCAAGGATAAGGGCGATTCGCAGGTTTTTATTCTCTACCCCCGCCAAAATCGCCAAAGCGATGGGGAGCATGATAATCGTCGTCGCCGTATTGGATATCCACATGGACAGAAACCCTGACGCCAGCATAAAGCCTAAAACAAGGCGGCGGCCGCTCGAAACGCCGACAATGCGAATCATATAAACCGCCAGACGCTCATGGGCGCCGCTCTTTTCTAACGCCTTGGCGAGCATAAAGGCCCCCATTAGCAGCAATATCACATGGCTACCAAAGGCGGCAGAGACCGCCTTATGGTCTAAAATTCCAAATAGGGGCAGCAGGGCAAACGGCACGAGCGATGTCGCAGGTATGGGAATAGCTTCGCTGACCCACCAGATAACGGTTAAGGCCGCAACCCCCGCCGCAAGAGCGGCTTTGCGCTCTAGGCCCAGCTGTAGTAGGAGAAATGAGAGGGCCGCCGCAATAAGCGGGCCGAGCCAAATAAAGGTTGCGCGTGTAAATTTCATATTCTTGCATAGCCGAAAACACAAAAACCCCCAACCGTTAAGTTGAGGGATTTTGAATGTCCGCCATTATTCCAAAGAAAAATGGCGCGAGTGACGGGACTCGAACCCGCGGCCTCTGGCGTGACAGGCCAGCGCTCTAACCAACTGAGCTACACCCGC
>JAZGFA010000025.1:0-2877 GCA_036478975.1 Robiginitomaculum sp.
AAAAATCCCGCATCAGCATCGTCGCAAAACCAAATATTGTGTCCACACCACGATCAAGCAATGATTGAAGTATAGCATCTGCACCAGACATTTTTGTCATTCTTCGCACCTTTATTATTTTCAGTAATTCAGTTAACCGTCAGCTTGTAAAACAGAAGGCATTATCTTTTTATAGCTACTGCATGCGAATAAAAATCTGAAATGAGAGATTCTCACCTAATGGTTAGAATAAGTTATGCATCATTAGCAATCTTCCTTATCATTGAAATTTAATATACGCTCGTCTTGCCTGAATTAGCTCAAAATGACAAAGAAACCACACCTATCATAGACAGCATTCCAACTCTGGATCCAAAATGGGTCTTGTTGATGCGTCCACTCGAATTTTTGTGCAGGAAAGCCAGGGTCCGAAGGCAGAGGTTGCGCGTTCGAATCGCGCCGGGTGCACCATATTTATTGGCTGGCGCGGGCGCATTTTTCACTGGAAAGTCTTAACCGTTTCGGGTTACTCACGCATATGATAAATAACGCCCTTGAATCTCTTTATGATCGCGTCAAAGACATTGCTGGCCATGAGCGCGCAGAGCGTTATTTGGCCGGCCTTGCTTTTATTGAGGCTTTCATGTTTCCGCTGCCGCCGGATACGCTGCTTATCCCGATGATTATGGCGCAGCGGGAACGCGCTTGGCGCTACGCTATGGTCGCGGCGGTATTTTCTGTGCTTGGCGGAATTGTTGGCTATGCGATTGGTATGTGGGCCTGGGATGCCATTGCCCTGCCCGTGCTGGAAAAGTTGGGCAAGGGCGAGAGCGTGGCGAAATTGCAGGCCCTCTATGATAGCCACGGGGCGCTAGCGGTATTTGGCGCGGGTCTGACCCCTTTCCCCTATATTGTCATTACGATTATGAGCGGGGCGATGAAACTTAATTTCGGCGTCTTTATCCTGATGGCCGTTTTAGCGCGCACATTACGTTTCTATTTGGTCGCGGCGCTTGTTTATACAACCGGCCCGCGCGCCGAGGAAATCATGCGCAAGAATTTCGCCCTCGCTACCGTGGTGATATTTGCCCTCTTTGGCGGCGCTTATGCGCTTTACAAAACGCTGGGCCATTAAACTTTCCATTAGGGTTTAAGGGCGACCACGCGGTCAAAGCCGAAATCCGCAAAGGCTTTACGGCGCGCTGGGCTAGGCTGCGGCCCGATAAGCAAGGCTGTGTTGTGGCGTGACGTCCCTGCCGTCATTTCTAAAGCCTGCGCGCGCCCGAGTAAAAGCTTCGTGCGCCGCGCTATGGCGGCCCCACTATCAATCCACGCGACCTTATGCGGCGCCGATTTTTCAAGCTCGTCAACAAGCAATGGAAAATGGGTGCAGGCTAGCACTACAGCGTCAATATTATGGCCGTTTGGCGGCGTAAATATTGGCGCAATTTCCCGTTTAAGCCGCGCCATATCCACCGGCCCGCCGGCAAGTTTACGCTCTGCCATTTCCACTAACGCCGTAGAGCCGACAAGGGTCACGGCACAGTCGCTAGCAAATTCACTAATCAAGTCATCAACATAGGCGCGCGCTACGGTTCCGGGGGTTCCAAGCACGGCTATGGACTTAGTTAAACTTTGCTGGGCGGCGGGTTTAATCGCGGGGACTACGCCGACCACCGGGGCGTTAACCGCGGCGCGTATGGCGGGTAAGGCCGTGGTTGAGGCCGTATTACAGGCAATCACGATAACGTCCGGCTGGCAAGCAATCTCGAGGCTGGCGAGCAGGCCCGGCAAGCGCGCATTAAGCTGCGCTTCGCTTTTATCGCCGTAAGGACGAAATTCGTCATCGGCGACGTAGGTTAAAACAGCCGCCGGCAAAAGCGCATGAATATGGCGTGCAACGGAAAGCCCGCCAATGCCGCTATCAAATATTAAAACTTGCGTCATTATTTCACCGTAAAACTTAATTTCAAATAACCGCCTAACTTGGCAAGAGTAAGGCGCTAAATGAATTCCTAACCCTGTTTGCAGGGCAATCCTTAACGTTACGAAAATCTATGAAAAAACTTATTAAAAATGAACTGCCACGTCTCATCGGGTTTACCGCCGTGGGCGCAGGCGGGTTTATCGTCCATGCGGGCATGATTTACGTTCTGACCCATTATGCAGGCCTCGGACCGATAGCGGCGTGGTTTCCCGCCTTTGGCACGGCGGTTGTTTTTACATGGCTGCTGAATCGCTATCTAAGCTTTCGCGGACTTAAAACCGATAGCGTAAAATCAGAAGCGGCGCGTTACCTCACCATTCAAAGCCTTGGGGCGGGGATTAATTTTACGGCTTATGGCGGGCTGATTGCACTCGCCGTTCCCCTGTTTTCAAAGCCGCTACTCGCTCTGGCCATAGGGTCGGCATTGGCGTTCGGGTTTAATTATATCGCTCTGCGCAAATTTGTTTACCGCGCCGATTAAGGCGAAGCGTCCCAAAGCCGCGCGCGCAATTCCTTATCGCCCAAAATTACTTTATCGAGCATTTCAACCCCGTATTGCTCCACTAAAGTCGGGTTTCCAGACAGCAAGGATATGCCAAGCCCTTGGCGGCGTTCCGGCAAGCCGTAACCGGTAAGCTCTAGCAGGGTTGGATACATATCAATCATAGAGCCATGGGTCTGCACATAGCCCGTGCGGCCATGCGGCTCCATTATCAATGCAAAATTTTGCCGGTCTATTTTTTGCAATTTCTTATATTGGGTGTTTTTATGGGCCAAATGATCGCTGAGCAAAACCACGGTGGTGTTTTTCAAATATCCCGCCTGTTTCGCGCGGCTTAAAAAGCGCTGGGTTAAAAATGCGGTGCAGCGCACGGACAATAAAATGCTGTCCATTTGCTCTGCGCCTTCAA
>JAZGFA010000026.1:0-7891 GCA_036478975.1 Robiginitomaculum sp.
CAAGTTCGGTCTCGGCGGTTTTGCCTTCTTCAACCGTGATGACGCCTTCATTGCCGACTTTCGCCATGGCTTCAGCAATCATCTTGCCGATAGCTTTTTCGCCATTGGCAGAGATTGTGCCGACCTGAGCGATTTCGCTAGACTTAGAAATCTTGGTGGCCTTTTTAAGAAGGTCGCCAGCGATTTCGCTTGCCGCTTTATCAATGCCGCGCTTTAGATCCATCGGGTTCATGCCAGCGGCTACGCGCTTTAGGCCTTCGCGAACAATCGCTTGGGCTAGAACGGTGGCCGTTGTCGTGCCGTCGCCGGCTTTGTCATTGGTCTTGCTGGCCACTTCGCGCAGCATTTGCGCGCCGAGGTTTTCAAACTTATCTTCAAGTTCGATTTCTTTGGCGACGGATACGCCGTCCTTGGTGATGCGAGGCGCGCCGAAGCTGCGCTCGATAACAACATTGCGGCCTTTAGGGCCGAGGGTCACTTTGACCGCATTTGCGAGGATGTCTACGCCGCGAAGCATTCTGTCGCGAGCGTCTGTTCCGAATTTGACGTCTTTAGCCGCCATAATAAAATCTCCTAAAGAGTGTGTGTGTTAAATAATGTAGTTAGTCAGGGTGTTTGGCCCGCCGCGCGTTCTTGTAGAACGCTATAACGGGGTGTGTATTTGCCAAGGCAAATACACTTAACCAACCACGCCCATAATGTCGGATTCCTTCATGATAAGAAGGTCTTGGCCGTCAAGGGTGATTTCCGTGCCGCCCCATTCGCCAAAAAGAACGCGGTCGCCCTTTTTCACGTCAAGCTTTACGAATGTGCCGTTTTCGTCACGTATGCCGGGGCCTACGGCAACGACTTTACCTTCAGAGGGTTTTTCTTGGGCAGCGCCGGGCAGGATAATGCCGCCGGCTGTTTTGGTTTCTTCTGCAACGCGCTTAATTACTACGCGGTCATGGAGAGGACGAAATTTCATAGTCTGTCTCTTGGTTTTCTAGGGTTGATAGGGCTAGCGCGCCCATAAAGAGAGAGCGCCGATAGGGGGGAGATAAGGACGCTAAGGCCGTACGTCAAGGGGCGGGGCGTGAGGAGTTTTTAAGTCCCCTAAAACGCGCAATATTTTTGCGTCAAAAGGTGGTTATCCTTATGACAGCGCAAGACAATTCCGCTGTGGCGAAAATACCACAATATTTAACTAAATCAAGGGTTTGACGAGTTTGGCTTGAAAGGGCGCGCATGGCGAGGTTAGGCTAAAGTTGAACTGATAGCTATACCTATAACCTTAGAGAGAACACCATGACTATTGCATCCCATAAGAAAGCCCTTTTAACTGGAGCGTCGGCAATGCTCATTGCCGCGCTCATCGCGCCATCGGCCCTCGCGCAGGTCACGGACGAAATTATCGTGACGGCGACCAAGCGCGCCTCCACCGTGAAGGACGTGCCGTTTTCCCTAAACGCCCAGAGCCAAGTGGATATTCAGCGCAGCGGCGCGACGAACCTAGAAGAGCTGTCACGCAATATTGCCGGCCTGACAATTCAAAACCTCGGCCCTGGCCAAAGCCAGATTGCTATTCGCGGCGTTTCCGCCGGCCAGATTGTCCGTGATCAGCCCGGCGTGAAAGAGCAAGTCGGCGTCTATCTTGACGAGTCGGTTATTTCGCTATCCCTCTTTACTCCTGACCTTGACCTCTTTGACCTCAACCGGGTTGAGACATTGCGCGGCCCGCAGGGTACGCTGTTTGGCTCCGGCTCCGTTGGCGGCACTGTGCGTTACATCACTAATCAGCCAGAGCTAGATAACACGTCAGGCCAAGTTGAATTTAACGTCAATAGCGTTACCGATGGTGGCATTGGCGGCCATGTAAAAGGCGCTTACAATGTGCCGATTGGCGAAAACGCGGCAATTCGCGCCGTTGGGTATGTCACCCAATATGCGGGCTTTATTGACGCGCTACGCGAAGGCGGCGACATTAAGGAAGACGTTAATAGCGGCACGCGCATCGGTGGTCGCGTCTCTATGGTATTTGAGCCATCCGACGGTCTGTCCATTACCCCGCGCGTTATCTATCAAAAAATTGATACGGAAGGTTTTAACCGCCAAGAGGTTTTCAATCTCTACGCCAATCCGTTTACCACAACGCGCCCGGCTGTTACCTTTGACGAGCGTCAGCAATTCTTGCGCCTTGACGAAGCCTTTAGCGACGAGACTTTAATCGCCGATTTGACCATTGAGAAAAACCTTGGCTCGCTCGATTTGACCTCTGTCACGAGCTATACGGACCGCGCCATTTTGGTCAGCCGTGACGCCAGCGCCCTTACGGGTAGTGTGTCGGTTGATTTGGGCTATACGGCGGCGGATGTTTTACTGCCGTCTAATCTTAAGGACACAACGGACGTGGCCCAGCTTACCCAAGAGCTGCGCCTTAGCTCCGATTATGAAGGCCCTCTGCAGTGGGTTGGCGGCGTGTTTTACTCTGACACGGAGCGGGTTTACGCCCAGCGCCTCCCAACTCCGGGATACGCGGCGGCGACGGACGCGGCGCTTGGCGCTGGCACGTCGGCGGCTGTGGCTAACGGTTTTGCCAATCTCGACTCGCCGTTTAACTCGGACCTGCCCTATGATTTAACGCAAGTGGCCGTATTTGGCGAAGCGACATATGAGGCGACAGACCGTCTTAACCTCACGGCGGGCGGGCGTTACTATTCCTATGACGAAACCCGCACCATCACGACGGGCGGCCTATTTGCCAATGGCGATAGCGGCATTGTCGATGAGACGTCATCCACTGGCTTCACGCCGCGGGTTCTCGCGAGCTATGAGCTTAACGATGCGGTGACGCTTAACGCGCAGGCATCACAGGGCTTCCGTCTGGGCGGGGTTAATGACCCGCTTAACGCCACGCTTTGTAACGCGGCGGATGCGGCAGTATTTGGCGGATTCCAAAAATATGAAGATGAGACGCTTTGGAACTATGAGGGCGGTATGAAGATTGCCCATAATGGTTTGACCTTTAATGCGGCGGCTTTCCATACCCAAATCTCTGATTTGCAAGTTACCCTTGACGCCGGCTCTTGTTCTTCGCGCATTTCGTTTAATGTGCCAGAAGCGCATACAACGGGTATCGAGTTTGAAATGGCGGCTAAAGGCCAAGGCCCTTGGGACTTTGGTTTTACCGGCAGCTTTATCAGCGCAGAGTTTGACTCTACGGTTATTGATAGCACGGGCTCTGTTCTGGGCGGCGTAGAGGAAGGCAATCGCCTACCGTCTGTGCCGAAATATCAGCTCTCCGCTAGCGCAACCTATAATGTCGACACCGACTTTGCGGGAAGTCAAGGCGGCTATATCACCACCTCATTGCAAGTGGTGGGTGACCGTATTACCCAGCCAAGCGACCAAGTTGGCGGCTCTGGTAACTTTGCCTCTGGCCTGCCATTTGGCGGCGCAAGCGGCGCGGACATCACGCAAGTGGACCTGACCCTTGACGCCTATGAAATCATGAACGTCACGGCGGGTCTGGACTTTGATACATGGGAACTTCAAGCCTATGTAAGCAATGTGTTCGACAAAAACACCAACCTCTCCTTTGACCGCGAACGCGGCGGGCGTGCACGTCTTGGCTTTAGAACCAATGCGCCGCGCACGGCCGGCATTACGGCGCGCTTTAACTACTAAGCCGCCTTGGGGGCAGCCTAGGCGATTTGGAAGTGAACGGCTCGGGATTTCCCGGGCCGTTTTTTTACGCCCTGCCGCCTTGCAATTGCCCCCGCTCGCCGCTACCTGAAACCTATGAACACACTTACTCCACCGACCGATTTTCGCGCCCTTGGCGGGCTTGGCCAAATTGCCCATGATTATGACGTGCTCGTCTGTGATATTTGGGGGGTCATTCATAATGGCCGCGAGCCGTTTTTTGAGGCGTGCGAGGCGGTGGCCCGCTTTCGCGAAAATAATGGCACGGTGATATTTGTTACCAATTCCCCGCGCCCGTCCCGCGCCATACCAGAGCAGCTTGCCGCTATTCGCGTGCCGGATAATCTCTATGACGCGATTGTGACCTCCGGCGACGCGACGATTGACGAGCTATCACGGCGCGCGCCCGGCCCGGTTTTTCGCCTTGGGCCAGAGCGCGATAACGGGCTTTATGGCGGGCTAGAGCTTAACTTCTCTGACATGGACGGCGCGGCCTTTATTAGCTGCACGGGCCTGTTTGAGGACGAGACCGAAACCCCCGATGATTACACGGAGCTTTTGGGCGCGGCCCGCGAGCGCAATTTGCCGATGGTCTGCGCCAATCCTGACGTGCGGGTGAAACGCGGCGACAGCATGATTTATTGCGGCGGCGCGCTGGCCAAGCTTTATGAAGATATGGGCGGCGAGGTGATTTATGCGGGCAAGCCGCATCCGCCAATATACCGTCTGTCGCGGGCGTGGATGGACGAGGCGCTCGGCTATGTGCCAAATCCGTCGCGGGTTTTGGCCATTGGCGATAATATCCATACGGATTTGCTAGGCGCGCAAAATGAGGGCTATGACTGCCTGTTCATTGGCGACGGGCTGGATAGCGGCAATAGCGAAGCGGTGTTTGATCTTATCCGCGAGCACGGCATTAGCGCCCGTTACGCGATGAATAGTTTGGCTTGGTAGTCGTCGGCCCTTAGGCTATTGTGGGTAATCAATATTACAAGAATTGGCAATATTACAGGAAACGGCATGAGTGAATTTATACGCGGCTATTATCTCGACGAAATGGAAGTCGGGATGGCCTTTGAAAAATCCATGGAAACCACCGAGGAGGCGATTGAGACCTTCGCCAAATTATCCGGTGATTACAACCCTATCCACATGGACGCGGAATATGCCAAGACCACCATGTTTGGTCAGCGCATCGCCCATGGGGCTTTGTCGGCCTCCTTAATATCGGCCGTGCTAGGTAATGATTTGCCCGGGCCAGGCGCGATTTTTGTCGAGCTTAACATGCGCTTTCGCAAGCCCGCCTTTATCGGCGACATTGTGGTGGCGCGCGCCGAAGTGGCAGAGATAAACCAGCGCACGGGCCGCATTAAAATGAAGGTGCGCTGCTCTGTTAATGGCAAGCCGATTATTCGCGGCGACGCCGGCGTTATCGTGCCAAAGCGGCCAGAGGGTGACACCTCAAAGCGCGACTAAGAGCGGATGAAAACCCTCACCCATTTTGATAATTTAAGAGCAGGCGAGCAAGGCGCGGTGATAGCGCTGGGTAATTTTGACGGCATACATCGCGGCCACCAAATCGTTATAGACGCAGCCTTATCGGTGGCTAAAGACTTGGGCGCTCCGGCGGGCGTGGCCTGTTTTCGCCCTCACCCAAGCCAGTATTTCAACCCGGATTGCGAGCCGTTTCGCCTGATGAGTGCGCGTATGCGCGGGGTGATTTTATCGGAAATGGGCGTCGATAATCTGTATGAGCTACCCTTTGATAAGGCGATGACCCAGATGGATGACATGCAGTTTGTCGAGACGGTTTTGCATAAAGGCCTTGGCATTAAACATGTGGTGGTGGGCGAAGATTTCCATTACGGCCATAAGCGTTGCGCCGATTTTGACAGCATGAAAAAACACTGCGCGGCGCGCGGCATTGGCGTTACGGGGATTAAGCCGATTAGTCTGCACCAATCCTACGGCAAATATGGCTCTACCGAAATTAGGCAGGCTTTGCGCGATGGCGACGTGTTCTTTGCCGCCCATATGCTCTCGCGTCCGTGGATAGTGGACGGGGAAGTGATGCGCGGCGACCAGCTTGGCCGCACATTAGGCTTTCCGACGGCCAATCTATATTTCCATGACCGCTTACGTCCAAGGCCGGGCATTTACGCCGCCCAGTGCCGCATTGAAGGCGAGGATAATTGGCGCGACGGGGTGGCCTATGTCGGCGCGCGGCCTGTGGTCGATGGCAAAGACCACCGGTTAGAAATGCATATTTTTGATTTTGACCAAGAGATTTACGGCCAAACCCTAGAGGTGGCCTTTCGCGCTTTCATCAGGGAAGACGCCAATTTTGATAGCCTAGAGGCGATGACCGCGCAAATGGTCAAGGACAAGGCTGGCGCGCGGGCGCTATTTGGGCGCGGGGCATAAAGGCGGCTGTGTGTTGCCGTTACGAGAATACCGCTAGAATAAAGCGTCCGATTCTATGGCTTTAGGTGAAGGAAAAAGTATTAGTCTAGGAATAATTGGCTGTATCTTTTTAACGGGGATTACACTCCAAATTGCGTTTTGGGTAAGGCAATTTACTGCTAAGGGGGAGTAATTAGATAGAGTGCTTTGATCCCTCGATAGTTCACTTTAACGACGCGCTGTTTGGGGTTTAAAATATTCCGTTTAGGTGGAATACGCCAAAGCCCATTAACACGCAGATTGTGATGAAAAAACCCGCGACCATATTGCGGGTGTGCGGCTTTTCTTCGAGCTTGGCTAAAAGGGCGATAAAGGCGACAAAGCCGGCGGTGATAAGCACGGCGCTGAGGATAAAGGGCAGGGCGATTTTCTTTTGAAACAAGACGCCGCGTGATTCCATCAAAAACCATGTAAGAACCGCGACAAGCGGGAACAATATAACGATGATTTTACCGCTGAATTCCATTGTTTGTTTTTGGGGTGGTTTTTGCGGCTGATTATCGGTCATGGCAGGGCTTCCTTTTCAGCTTCCCCTTAAACCTGATACGGGCGCGCGCAAAGCCTTTATTGCGTAAACGCCCCTAAACACCCTTGGCGATGCGGCGCTCCCGTGTTACCGCAAGCCTATGGACACGGCATATCACAGCATCCGAATTATCACCCCCGGCGCGTAAACCACGCCGCCGGGAAATATGATTCCATTGCCCTTTCCAAACCCCAAGAGATTTACCATGACCGATACAGCAGATAGCCGCGATTACCGCGAAACCCTATTTCTTCCAAAAACCGATTTCCCCATGCGCGCGGGACTGCCGAAAAAAGAGCCGCAATGGCTCGCCCATTGGAAAGAAATTGACCTGTATAATAGCCTGCGTAAGCAGAGCGCCGATAAGCCGAGCTATGTGCTCCATGACGGACCACCCTATGCTAATGGTCATATTCACATGGGCACGGCCATGCAAAAAATTCTCAAAGACATTGTGGTGCGCTGTCATCAAATGATGGGTTTTAACGCCAATTATGTGCCGGGCTGGGATTGTCACGGCCTGCCTATTGAGTGGAAGGTCGAAGAAGAATTTCGCGCCAAGGGCCGCAGCAAAGACGACGTGCCGGGCGATGAGTTTCGCGCGCGCTGCCGTGAATACGCGCAGGGCTGGGTCGATATTCAGCGCGAAGAATTTAAACGGCTCGGCGTTATCGGCGATTGGGATAATCCTTATCTGACGATGAAATTTGAGTCCGAAGCCATTATTTGCGGCGAGCTTTTAAAAATTGCCAAAACCGGCCAGCTCTATCGCGGCTCCAAACCCATCATGTGGTCCCCCGTAGAGCGCACGGCTTTGGCCGAAGCTGAAATCGAATATGCCGACAGGCGCGCCACGCAGATTTATGTGAAATTCCCTGTGCGCGGCGAAAGCGCTAGCGTCGTTATCTGGACGACAACCCCGTGGACAATTCCGGCCAATCGCGCGGTGAGTTATTCAACGCGCATTAGCTATGGCCTGTATGAAGTTACCGAAATGGAAGATGCGGAATTTGAGCCATGGTCAAAGCCGGGTGATAAACTCATTGCTGCCGATGATTTGTGGGAAGGGCTTGCCAAGGCCGGACTGATTAAATCTTGGAATAGGGTTGCGGACGTAAACCCTGAAGGGTTTATATTGGCCCACCCGCTGAAAAACATGACTGGCAATGAGGGGAAATTTGACTTCCCCGTGCCCCTGCTTGCGGGCGACCATGTTAC
>JAZGFA010000027.1:0-13372 GCA_036478975.1 Robiginitomaculum sp.
TAGTAAATCATCGGCTTATCATAGACGGGCATAAGCTGTTTGGAGACAGAAATGGTGGAGGGGTGCAGGCGCGTGCCCGTGCCGCCGGCAAGGATTATGCCTTTTCTTTGCTGTGTCATAGGGCTTCCTTGCGCTGTGATAGGGCCGCGTCAACGCCGCTCTGCCAATGGGGTAGCACATAATCAAAGCGTTTTCCAAATGCGCTATTATCAAGCCCGCTAAATTTTGGCCGCTTGGCCTTTGCGCCGTATTGTTTCGTGCTAATCGGTTTTATCTGCGGTGAGTTTTCTACGGCCTTAAAAATATAGCCGGCAAAGCCGTGCCAATTTGTCATCTCGCCGCCGCCGGTGACGTGGTAAATTTGCGCGTCAGCCTGCCCTGCGCCGCAGAGGGATTTTGCCGCTAGAAAAACCGCGCGCGCTAAATGCGGGGCATAGGTCGGGCGCCCCCACTGATCGTCAACAATGCTAAGCCTGTCATGGGTTTTTGCGAGGCGCAACATGGCGGTGAGAAAATTATTCCCGCCGGCGTCAAACACCCAAGATGTGCGCAGGATTATGGAGCGCGCGCCGCTCTCTATTATGGCGCGTTCACCGGCGAGCTTGGTCTCGCCGTAAACATTAAGCGGGGCGGTATTGGCGCTCTCGGCATAGGGGGTTGTGGCCGCGCCATCAAAAACATAATCGGTGGAGATGTGAACTAGGGGCAGGCCGCGTTTTTTGCAGGCCCGCGCAATCGCTGCGGGGGCGGCGGCGTTAACCGTCATGGCTAAATCCGCCGCGTCTTCAGCCCCGTCAACATTCGTATAGGCGGCGGCGATGACCAGGCAGTCAATGTTTTGCGGCAAGGCGGCGACGAAACTTTCTATGACGCTTGGCGCTTCGGATAAATCACAGGCATCGCGGCCATAGGCGATGGCGGCTACGCCATTACCTTTTGCCGCGCCTAAAAGCGCGCGGCCAAGCTGTCCAGTTTTTCCAATAATGGCGAGGCGCATTAGGCTTTGCCTTTAAGGCCCAGACGGGAGGGTGTTGCGCGCAGGCCATCGCCGATAAGCGGCTCCCACCATGTGCGGTTTTCCAAATACCAATCGAGGGTTTTTGACAGGCCCTCATCGGCTTTTATCTTTGGCGTCCAGCCTAAATCTTTTTCAATTTTGCTCGCGTCAATCGCGTAACGGCGGTCATGGCCGGGGCGGTCGGTGACAAATTCAATCAGGCTAGCATGGCTAAACTCATCATCTGTTTTGTCGTCAATCAAAGCGCAGAGGGTTTGCACCAATTCCAAATTGGTGCGCTCATTATTGCCGCCAATATTATAGGTCTGGCCTAGCGCGCCCTTTTGCAAAACTGTCAGCAAGCCGCCTGCGTGGTCATCGACATAAAGCCAGTCGCGGATATTATCCCCCGCCCCGTAAATTGGAATTGGCTGATGGGCGAGCGCTTTAAGAATAACCACGGGAATTAGCTTTTCTGGGAACTGATATGGTCCGTAATTATTAGAGCAATTACTCATCACAAAGGGCAGGCCATAGCTTCGACCCCAGGCGCGCACCAAATGATCGCTCGCCGCTTTGGACGCGGAGTAGGGAGAGCTGGGGTCATAGGCGTGGCGCTCGCTAAAGGCGGGGGCGTCTGCGCTCAAATCCCCGTAAACCTCATCGGTTGAGACGTGGTGAAAGCGAAAGGCTTGGCGCTTATCCGGCGTTAGGTTTTCGTAATAGCGCCGCGCCGATTGCAAGAGGGTGAACGTGCCGATGACATTGGTTTTGATAAAGGCGTCCGGCCCGTCAAGGGAGCGGTCAACATGGCTCTCCGCCGCAAGGTGCATAATCGCGCCGGGCTTGTGGCGGGTAAGCACGCCGTCCATCGCTGCGCCGTCACAAATATCGGCGCGCTCAAAGGCGTAATTGGGGCTGTCTTTGACGCTATCCAGATTGGCGAGATTGGCGGCGTAGGTTAGGCAGTCGACATTGACGACGCTGTGGCCGCGCGCAATGGCAAGGCGCACTACGGCGGAGCCAATAAACCCTGCCCCTCCTGTAATTAAAATTTTCATATGCCTTCTTAGCCGTTATTTTAAAACGGGGAAACCATATCTTTAAACGCAACGGCCAATGCGTCCTTGCCGGAGAGAATGGCGGCCCCCGCACTGACGCCCCAATCCAGTCCCAAATCCGCATCATCCCACGCAATGGTGTGTTCACATTGCGGGGCGTAATACTCGGTGCATTTATAACGCACTTCGCTGTCATCCTCTAGGGTGACAAAGCCGTGCAAAAACCCTTCAGGTATCCAAAGCTGCACGCGGTTATCGGCGCTAAGTTTACGGCTAATGTGCTGGCCATAGGTTCTGGACGCTTTGCGAATATCGACGACGAAATCTAATATGGATCCGCGCGTGCACGATACGAGCTTGCCTTGGGCGCGGGGCGGGTTTTGCATATGCAAGCCGCGCACGGTTCCGGCGCGCAGGGAGGCGGAGCAATTATCTTGCACAAAGCTAACGTCACGGCCCGTCGCGGCCGTAAAGGCGCTTTGCTTAAAGCTTTCCATGAACACGCCGCGTTCGTCGGTGAAGACGCGGGGCGCAATGGTGAAAACGCCTTCAATTTCGGTTTTATCAAATTGCATAATGTGCTTTTAAACCCAAAAAAATGCGCCTGTCTAGGCGGTTTTCTCAGCGCGTAAAATCGCCGCACGCGCTTCGACTTTTTGAACGATGTCGGCAATCATATCATTATTATCAGTCTTGCCGGTTTTCGCCCCCGCCGCATACATCATGCCATAGCCCGCCGAGCCGCCGGTAAAACCAATATCCGTGTACATGGCTTCGCCGGGGCCGTTCACCACGCAGCCAATTATCGACAGCGATATTGGCTCTGAAATATGGGCGAGCTTGTCTTCTAATATTTGCACGGTTTTAATCACGTCAAAGCCTTGGCGGGCGCAGGACGGACAGGAAATAATATTCACGCCGCGCGTGCGTATGCCCAAGGCTTTCAGCATATCAAAGCCGACTTTAATTTCTTCAACCGGCGGGGCAGAGAGTGAAACGCGAATGGTGTCGCCAATGCCGGCCCACAGTAGATTACCCATGCCGATGGAAGATTTCACCGTGCCAATGCGCGTGCCGCCCGCTTCGGTTACGCCTAAATGCAAGGGCGCGTCCGTGGCATCCGCTAGCTGGTTATAGGCCGCGACGGTCAGGAACAAATCGCTCGCCTTGACGCTGATTTTATAGTCGCGAAAATTTTCATCGTCGAGCATACGCGCATGCATGAGCGCGCTTTCGACCATGGCGTCAGGGCAAGGCTCGCCGTATTTTTCCAAAAGCTCTTTTTCCAGCGAGCCGCCATTAACCCCAATGCGAATGGAGCAGCCATTATCGCGCGCCGCCGCGACGACTTCGGCGACGCGTTTTTGCCCGCCAATATTGCCCGGATTAATCCGCAAACACGCCGCGCCATTCACCGCCGATTCTATGCCGCGTTTGTAATGAAAATGAATATCAGCGACAATCGGCACATTTATCTGGGCCGTAATATGTTTGAGCGCCGCCGCGCTTTCCTTATCGGGAACCGAGACACGCACAATATCCGCCCCCGCCTCTTCAAGGCCGCGAATTTGCGCCACCGTAGCGTCAATGTCATGGGTCAGCGTATTGGTCATGGACTGCACGGCAATCGGCGCGCCGTCGCCAATCGGGACATTGCCAACCATGATGCGCCGCGACTTGCGCCGCCCTATCGCCCGCCACGGGCGCAGGGCATCAATGCCCGCTTGTTTATCGGTTTTCATACGCCCCTTGTGCCACTAAATGGCGGCAAGAAAAAGACCCTTTATGCTGACTATTATGAGCGAGCTGTTTGACATTATAGCGCCCCTGTCTATCGTGCCGCTAACCTGTAAACCTAGAGAGATACTTCCGATGACCAATGCCGAGCTTGAAACCGCCATTAACGCCGCATGGGAGGCTCGCGCCGACCTCTCCCCGGATACGCGCGGAGAGATGCGCGGCGCGATCGAAGCCGCGATTATGGCGCTCGATAGCGGAGCCTTGCGGGTGGCCAGTAAAGAGGCGGGCGGCGACTGGGTTGTCCATCAATGGCTGAAAAAAGCGGTTCTGCTCGGCTTTCGTATTCACCCAAATGCGATCATTAGCGGCGGCCCGTCTACGGGCACGGGCGCGGGGGCTTGGTTTGATAAGGTTCCGAGCAAGTTTTTTGGCTGGGGCGAAGCAGAATTTAAAGCGGCGGGCTTTCGCGCCGTGCCGCCGGCCGCCGTGCGCCGCGGGGCCTATATTGCGCCCGGCGCGGTGCTAATGCCGTCCTATGTCAACCTTGGCGCCCATGTCGGCGCGGGCACGATGATTGACACATGGGCCAGCGTTGGCTCCTGCGCGCAGGTCGGCAAGGATTGCCATATTAGCGCGGGGAGCGGCATTGGCGGCGTGCTTGAGCCGCTGCAAGCCAACCCGACGATTATCGAAGATAACTGCTTTATCGGCGCGCGCTCCGAAGTCGTGGAAGGCGTGATTGTGCGCGAAGGCGCGGTGCTGGCCATGGGCGTATTTATCAGCCAATCCACCAAAATTTATAATCGCATGACCGGCGAGACTACATTTGGCGAAGTGCCAGCATATTCCGTGGTCGTGCCTGGCTCCATGCCAAGCAAGGACGGAACCCACAATCTAAACTGCGCCGTTATCGTCAAAACCGTAGACGCCAAGACCCGCGCGAAAACCGGCGTGAATGAATTGCTGCGCGATTAGGCTGACGCGCTGTCTTCCAATATTTTTTCTAACATTTTCTTTGCGCCATTATAGTCAACCTTCCCCGTGCCGAGCAGGGGGATAGCGTCAACGATGTAAACCTTGCGCGGCAAGGCCAGTTCTGAGACGCCGTGGTTTTGGGCCCAGCTTCTAAGCTCCGTGCGCTCGGCGCTAGGGCAGTCGGACAGCAGGACGATTTGCTCGCCCTTTTTGGCGTCGGGGCGGGTTAGGGCCACATGCTCATTATCAGGCCAAACGGCGCTGGCACAATTTTCCACTACGGCGAGAGAGACGGTCTCCCCGCCAATATTAGCAAAGCGTTTCACCCGTCCGCGAATGGCGATAAAGCCGTCCTCGTCAATATCCACCACATCGCCCATATCATGCCAGCCGCCTTCGGGCGGGGTAATGATGCCGGGCGCATCGGTGGTGATATAGCCCATCATAATATTAGGCCCGCGCACAAATAGCCGCCCGCCCGCCTCTATGCCGGGAACTGGCTCTAGCCTATGCTCCATTGCCGGCAGAAAATGACCGACCGTGCCAGAGCGGTTAGCCTCCGGCCTATTGACCGCGAGCATGGGAGAGGTTTCCGTCGCGCCGTAGCCTTCTAAAATTTCCATGCCGAATTTACTGCGAACAAAGGCGCGGGTTTCGTCCTTGACCTGCTCGGCTCCGCACACGGCAAAGCGCAGGCTTGATAGGGCGTCTCCTTTGGCGGCGCGAGCATAACGCGATAAAAATGTATCCGTGGCAAATAAAATCGTCGTGCCCATTTTCTCAACCCGCTCCGGAATAATTTTCACGTGCAGGGGCGAAGGATAGAGCGCGACTTTCAGGCCCAAAAATAACGGCAGTAATGTTCCCGCTGTCAGGCCAAAACAGTGAAAGGTTGGCAGGGGGTTAAACACAATATCGGTTTCGGGATAAAGCTGGGGAATATGGGCGCGCACTTGCTCCACATTGGCGACAAGGTTTTTATGGGACAGGGCTACGCCTTTTGGGTCCCCTTCCGTGCCGGAGCTAAACAGCACGACGGCGAGCGCGCCGGGGCGGGGCCGTGCCATAAATAGGCTCGGCATGGCGGAGCCAAGCACGGCAATGACTTTGTCCTTAACGCCCATTTTCGTTTTGACGTCTTCAAGATAAATAAACTCCACATGCGGGGAGAGTTTTTCAATCAGCGGCTCAAGCTGGCCGATTTTAACAAAGCGTTTTGCGGTAATCACCTTTGTTATTTGCGCCGCCTTGAAAGCGGCAATCAGATTATGACTGCCCGCGGTGAAATTAAGCATGGCCGGAATACGGCCAATGGTTTGCAGGGCGAAAAACGACAATATGGCGCCGGCTCCGGTCGGGAGCATAATGCCGACTTTCTCGCCGCGCTGCGTGCCGCCCTTAAGGGCGCTACCAAGGGCAAAGCTGGCCCGCACCATATCATCATAGGTGTAGATTTTATCATCGGCGTCAATAATCGCCTCGCGCTTGCCGCCAAAATCTTTGCGCGCGCGGATAAGCGCGCCAAATACGCTAATATTAGAGTAGCTGTCGTTATAGGCTTTCATGAAAACTCCTAAAAAGTATCACCGTTTTTGCGGGTGAAAACACGCTTTGATGTTCCGTTGGAGGGCAGGGCCATATCGATATCGGGATAGGCGCAGCTATCGTTTTGCGGCGCGCGCGTGCCAATAACCAAATAAGTAACGTCCGTATCGGTTTTATTTATCATGTGATGGGCATTTTCCTCGCCTGCCGGATGGGCCGTGCAATCACCCGGCGCAAGTTCCTGCTCTCCGTTATTATCAACTAAAGTGGGGCGGCCAGAGGCAATCATTACAAATTCGTCTTCCGCGTTATGCCAGTGCCTTTGGGATGACCATGCGCCGGGCGGAAGCGTTATCAAATGCGCGCCAAATTGCGTAAGCCCGCCATGGTCGCCTAAATTTAAAGCGGCGCGCGCCTTACACGGCGCGTCAAAGGGGGCGGGGTAGCCCGTGCCCCTGCGCGAGGTGATTTTACTCTTATCAATAATGCTCATATTATCTCCGCCGCTTGATAGTTATTGTCGCTTGCCTGTCTCTGGGCTAACTATAGAAACATATTAAGGCGCGTAAAGGGATGACATGGATAAGAGTGAAAAGCGCGTAGTGATTATTGGCGGAGGTCAAGCGGGGTTTCAGGCCGCCCATGTGCTGCGCGCCAAAGGTCACGCCGGCCCCATTGATATTATCGCCGGCGAGCCGTTCCTGCCCTATCAACGCCCGCCGCTGTCTAAGGCCTATCTTGAGGGCACATTTGAGCGCGAGCGATTATTCCTGCGCCAAGAGGCTTATTACGTCATGCAAAACATTAGCGTGCATCAAAATATGAAAGCGGTCGCGATTGATAAAAAGGCTAAACATGTCAGCACAGACGCCGGCATTGGCTTTGACTATGACGCGCTTATCCTCGCCACGGGCGCGCGCCTGCGCCGCTTGCCCGAAAGCGTCTGCGCCCCAAAAACGGACGGGGTTTATTACCTTAAGGGCATTGCGGATGTTGACGCCCTGAAAGTCGGCCTAGAAAAACATGAGAGCTTTATCATTATTGGCGGCGGCTTTATCGGGCTAGAGAGCGCGGCGACCCTGACTAAGCTTGGCAAGAAAGTCACGGTGATTGAAGCGCAAGATAGCATTATCCCCGGCCTGTCCGCGCCGCAAATGGTCGCGTTTTTAGAAAGCCTGCATAGGGATAAAGGCGCAAAGATTTTAACCGGCGCCATGGTGGCCTCCATCGTGAAAACCGGCGGCGGGTTTGGGGCGCGGCTAAAGGATGGCCGCGTGCTTCGGGCGGACGCAATTATTGTTGGCATTGGCGTTATTCCCAATACGGATTTAGGCGAGTCCATCGGCATTAAAACCGATCGCGGGCTTTGCGTAGACGCCCGCGCCCTGTCAAATATCGCCGATGTTTACGCGGCGGGGGATTGCGCCCACGGTATCAATTTGCGCTATGGCGGGCCGGTGCATTTAGAGTCCGTGCAAAACGCGATAGACCAAGCTGGCGTCGCCGCCCATCACATATTGGGCCTTGATAAACCCTACGCGGCTACCCCGTGGTTTTGGTCTGATCAATATCATATCAAAGTGCAAATGGTCGGCCTTGCGGCGGGCTATGATGAAGTGGTTATGCGCGGCGATAGGGATGCGGGGAAATTCACCCTATTTTTCTTTAAAGCGGGGGCGTTAATTTGCGTGCATACGGCCAATGAGCCCGGCCACCACATGGCGGCGAGGCGCATATTAGACAAAGATAAACCGACGACCCTCGCCCAGTGCGAGGCGCTCGGTTTTGACCTTAAAGCTTTGATGCGCGCCTAGCGCTTGCAAATTCCCGCTTCCTAGGCTTTAACCATTCTATGAAAAATCCTGCCCCAATAGACCCTGTTGATTTTGCTAGCCAGCTTATCGCTTGCCCGTCCATTACCCCCGCTGACCACGGCGCGCTTGGGGTTTTGCAAACCGCCCTAGAGGCGATGGGCTTTACCTGCACGCGCTACCCATTTGGCAAGGACGGCGATGAGGGGGAGCGGGTTGATAATCTTTACGCGCGGCTAGGAAATTCCGCACCTAATTTTTGCTATGCGGGCCATACGGATGTTGTGCCCGTGGGGGATGAGGAAGCCTGGAGCCAGCCGCCATTTTCCGGCGCGATTAAAGACGGCTATTTATGGGGGCGCGGCGCGGCGGATATGAAGGGCGGAATTGCCGCCTATGTCGGCGCGGTGTCGGAGCTGCTCGCCAGCGGCTGGAGCCCCAAAGGCTCCTTGTCATTTCTGATAACCGGCGACGAAGAAGGGCCGGCGATTAACGGCACGGAAAAACTGCTAAAAGCCATCACCGATGCGGGGGAGGTCATCGACCACTGCCTTGTCGGAGAGCCAACCAATCCAACCGCGCTCGGCCAGCAAATTAAAAACGGGCGCCGCGGCTCTTTGAATGCTAAAATCACCGTGACCGGAAATGAAGGCCATGTGGCCTATCCAAAACTGGCCAGTAATCCCGTGCCAAAACTCATGGCGTTTTTAACCGCCCTAACCGCGCGCCATCTCGATGACGGCAATAGCGGTTTTCAAGCGTCAAACCTTGAAGTGACATCAATTGATGTGGGCAATAAACCTCATAACGTTATTCCAAAAACCGCCCGCGCCCAGTTTAATATCCGCTTTAACACAGAGCATAAGGGCGATGATTTAAAGGTGTGGATAATGGAGGAACTTGAAAAACACGCCGCGGATTTTGACGGGAGCATTGACGCAAATTTGCGAGTGACCGGCGAGGCGTTTTTAACCCAGCCCTGCGGCTTTACCGATGTTTTGCAAGCGGGGGTGCAGGCGGTTCTCGGCAAGCCGGCGGCCCTGTCCACGGCGGGGGGAACCTCCGATGCGCGCTATATTACTCACTATGCGCCCGTAGCCGAATTTGGCCTTATCGGCGCCACCATGCACAAGGTTGATGAGCGGGTTTTGGTCAGCGACATTGTACAGCTTACGCAGATTTACCGCGAAATTCTAATCCGCTATTTCGGCGGCGGGGAAGAAAGCTGACGGTTCGGGGTTTGGCCATATAATTATGGCTTGCTAAAATCGCGGGTTTTTCTTATTTTCTATTCGGGGCTTAAGAGGAGATGTGGTGATGAAAAGAAGTTTTAAAGCAAGTTTAATCTTAGCCGCCATTTTGGCGTCGGGCATATCGGCGTCGGCGCAAACGCCGGAACCTGCCAGCCCCTCTGCGGACGGTCCGGCCATTGGGTCGGCTGAATGGTATGATCTTCTTTATGAGCGAACCCCTGAAGAAGAGGCCGAAGAGGCTGAATATGCTGCGGCTCGCGCGGCCTTTGCGGACCGGTTGAGGCAGGATAGATTGGCACGGGAGCAAGGGCGCGCTTCGGCGCCGCCCACTTCACAGTATTCCACTACGGGGCAAATTGCGCCTGCTGCGCCGCTCGCGCGGCCCGTCCAAACCGCTCAAAACATGGAGTGGTCGCAATTAGTCGACACGGCCGGACGCTGCACAATTGCGCTAAATAGCCCAATGCAAGCACAAGACGTTTCGGTGTTATATAAGCGGTTTGACTCTGGCGCTAATGAGAGCACTAAAAGCCCCTATGAGACCCAAGAGCAATATGAGACCCGCCGGCGGACGACATCGACGTCTTCGACTGCGGTTGTTGCCGGCTTTGGATTTGAGAGGATGAGCTATGACCCAGAGGCAGAGCACTTCATAATCAGAGACAGAGACATTAGGCAGTATTATAAACATTACGGCCTGCGGAAATATATTTTAATCAGGGATGCCCGTGAAAAAGTTGGCGTGTTAACAACGTCAGGCGGTTGGGGCGGAATTAATCACCACAATATTGTGAAGGGGGACGTGTATTATCTTGATGGCGGAGCTTCTGTTGATACGGGCGACGGAAACTCAACGGAGCTTGGCGCGTATTTTTCGATGTTTGCTATGGATACGGGCATGGATACAGAAAAAAACTTCATACTGCTTAAAATGGACCGTGAAACAGCCCGCCAAAACCATGGCTATTTGAAAACGGCTTTTGTTATCACGCCGGGGGCCTCTCCCACCTCTCATACGGAGGTTGATAGTCTTAGTGAATATAATGACTACACAATCAACGGCGAGGTGCATTGCGCGCTTGTTCTTGATAGAAATAACAGGGTTGTCAGGGTCGTGCATAAAAGCACCACCCCCGCGGGGAGTAAGAGAAGGCCATCAAGCAATGGACTTCTTGGCACTATCGGCCGCGGTATCCTTGGCGAAATCATTAAATAATTTAGCGCACATAATCATGGGTAGAATAAAATCGTGAGCATATTTTCTGGCGTCATTGCGGCCCTAGCGGGCAAGGGTTTTCGCGCGCAAATGGATACGGGGCGCACGGGTTTTATGCCCGCGCTTATCGCGCTTGGATTGACCGTCCCGCTTTATCTTTTTTGCGCTTACGGGGCCGCGCAAAATAGCGGCGTGGAGCCGGGAATTTCCGCGCCCGTACTAACGGTAATTCTCACTATGACCGTCTTTACCGCGCCGATGGTTATCTATCTCATCAGCTATCTTATCAGCGCGCCAGAGCGGTTTCGCCCGTGGATGATTGTGCGCAGCTGGGCGGTTTTCGGCCTTGCCATTATTATGGCTTTAGGTTTTGCGCTTTTTTTGGGCGGGCTTGCGCCGTTTAAGCTGGCCTATGCCATTGCGCTCGTCGGCTATATCGCTAGCCTTCTTGTTGACATTCGCCTTGCGCAAACGGCGGCGCAAATGAACCCGGTGGCGGCGGTGCTTATCGGTTGCGCTATCGCGATCGCTAGTCTTTTGGTTATGCTCGCCGGCTTTGCCAGCGTGGCGGGATATTAAGGAAAAACATGACCCCTGATTTTACTGTTTATCATTTGCCTAAGGCGCGCTCCATGCGGGTTTTGTGGCTCCTCGAAGAATTGGGCCTGCCGTATAAGGTTGAAAAGCTTGATTTCATTCCCGGTAAATATGGCGGCGATGAATATACAAAGATTCATCCGCTTAATAAGGTCCCCGCCTTTCGCGACGGGGATATGTTGATGTTTGAGAGCGTGGCTATTTTGCAATATATCCTCGGCAAATACGGCTCTAGCCGCCTGTCCCCGCCTCCGTCCGATCCGGAATATGGGACCTATTTGCAATGGCTACATTACGGGGAAGGCTCGCTCGCCCCGGTGATTGCGGCGCTAATGTATCAACGCCATTTCTTTAAGGAGGCCGACCGCTCCGCCTCCATTGACGCTTGGGCGCAAAGGGAACTGACCAAGCAATTTTCTCTGCTAGAAACCCAGCTGGGCGATAAGGATTATATATTGGAAAGCGGATTTTCCGCCGCGGATATTTCCGTTGGGTATTGCTTGCTGCTGGCCCGCCTTGCCAAAGCCCATGACCAGATAACGGACCGTATCGAGGATTACTGGGACGCGCTTACCGACCGTGACGCATGGGGCATTATTTCTAAAATTTAGAGCGGCTTATTATAGCGGAATGAAACTGCGCTTGCGCGTATAACTTGACCAGCCAACATTAGCGCCAAGGCGCGCGCCGACGCCGCTCCGCACAGGGGCAAGGGTGATGCCATTGGCGCGCTGAAAATTGACGCCCATGCCGGCGACAAGATAGGCGGAGCCTTCGGCTTTCAAAAAGCGCTGATAAATATAATTTGGATCTTCAAGGCCATAAACAAGAGTGAAGACTTTGGAGCCATCCGCCCCCGCGTCAAAGCCAACCGTTGGCCCTTGCCAAAAAATTGGCATTTGGCGACCATCTTTCATCCAGAGTGTGCCCTTGCCGTAAAACACGCCGCCGACCATGGCCGCGCTAATCTCTTGGCCGGTAATATAGGCCGTGGGGCGACCTTGCTCACGAAATAGGCGCTCAATAACAGAGGCCGCGGCTTCGGAGGTGACGCCAAGATGCTCGGATACGGCCTGCACCATGGTGCTTTGCTCAAAATCCTTTTGGGCTTGCCGCGCGCTATCAACCGGCGATTGCCCGGTTTTGGCCTGCTGCTGCGGCTTGGTCGACGCGCAAGCGGTAAGGCTCGCGGCGAGCAGAATGGCGGCAAATGTGGTTTTGATACGGCGCATGGTAATCTCCTATTGGCGGCTATGGTCGCTTAATAGGGTTAATGAATGGCAAAAATAAGAGTGTAACAGCGAAAGCGTAGCTTTCTGCTGCAATAAGTGCCGTTAGGAGTGTTTCGTTAGAAACACTGGCATGAGCCATAGCCGCGCTATCCCCTAAATCTTCTTCATAATCACAGAGCCATTCGTTCCGCCAAAGCCAAAGCTATTGGACATGAAGGCGGATAATTCGGCCTGTTTTGTCTCGCGCGCAATGTTGAGCGGCGGGATTTCTGGATCAATATCTGTGATGTTGATTGAGGGGGCGACGAAGCCTTCATGCATCATGATGAGGCTGTAAATGGCTTCTTGCACGCCCGCCGCGCCGAGGCTGTGGCCGGTCATGGATTTGGTGGCGCTAATGTGCGGCTCCCCATTAACGCTAGATGGGCCGCCGAATACGCGGTAAATAGCGGCGGATTCCGTGACGTCGCCAACCGGCGTACTGGTCATGTGCGGGTTGACGTAATCCACCCCGTGGCCGGCGTCTTTAAGGGCAAGGCGCATGGCGCGCTCTGCCCCTTCGCCGGACGGAGCCACCATGTCATAGCCATCAGATGTTGCGGCGTAGCCAGTGATTTCAGCGTAGATTTTCGCGCCGCGCGCCTTGGCGTGCTCATAATCCTCAAGCACTAACATGCCCGCGCCGCCGGCAATGACAAATCCGTCGCGGCTGGCGTCAAAAGCGCGGCTGGCCGTGGCCGGAGCGTCATTATACTTACTGCTCATCGCGCCCATGGCGTCAAAAAGCGAGGTCAGCGGCCATTCCATTTCTTCGCCGCCGCCGGCAAACATAATGTCCTGCTTGCCCCATTGAATTTGCTCGGCGGCCGCGCCAATGCAGTGCAATGACGTGGTGCAGGCGGAGGTGATGGAATAGTTGACGCCTTTAATTTTAAAATGGGTGGC
>JAZGFA010000028.1:0-19993 GCA_036478975.1 Robiginitomaculum sp.
ACGGCGAAACCTCTATCCCGCCGGCCCGTACCGATTGGTGGAATTATGGCGGCCTTACCCGCCCTGTATTGCTCGTCGAAAGCGCGCCAACATTAGTGCGTAATTATTGGCTCCGCCTAGAGGATGATGGCCGCATCGCGGTTGACGTTGCGCTGGACGGCGCGCAGGCTGCGGGCCGCAAAGTTGAGATTTCCATTGCCGAGCTTGGGGTAAGTCAAAGCTTCACCACGGGCACAAACGGCACGGCGAGCGGCCATATCGCCGCCAATCCTAAGCTGTCAAAATGGTCGCCAAAATCGCCAAAACTTTATGACGTTAAGGTCAGCTTTGATGGCCAAACCCTTAATGACCGTATCGGCTTTCGCACCATTAAAGTTGTCGGCGATGACATAATCCTCAACGGTAAGTCTATATTCCTGCGGGGCATTTCCATGCATGAAGAAAAGCTCGGCGAAATCGCTGACCGTTATCTGGGCACGGAGGGGGCGCGCGATTTGCTCTCTGAAATTAAGGACGGGCTGAACGGCAATTTCGTCCGCCTCGCCCATTACCCCCATTCGGAGGAAACCCTGCGCGTTGCCGATGAAATGGGCATATTAGTGTGGAGCGAAGTGCCGGTTTATTGGGACGTGGCCTTTGATAATATGGACGTGCTACGCAATGCGCGCACCATGCTGCGCGATAATATGCGCCGCGATATGAACCGCGCCTCTATCATCATTTGGAGCGTCGCCAATGAGACGCCGATTAAGGACAGCCGCAACGCGTTTCTGACCACGATGATTGAGGACGTGCGCGCCGCCGATAGCACGCGCCTTGTGTCGCAAGCGTCAAACCAAAGCCGCCACAAAAAAGGCGCGGTCATCGTCGATGATCCGCTCGCCCCGCTCGTCGATATTCTCTCGGTCAATTATTATGGCGGTTGGTATGGCGGACAAAAACTACACACAATCCCAGATGTGAAATGGGAGCGGGTAGCGCAAAAGCCCCTGCTATTTTCCGAATTCGGAGCCGGCGCATACATCCATTATAATGACCCGGAAACCACGCGGAAATTCTCGGTCGAGTATCAAGAGGATGTCTACGAGGCAACCATCGCCATGGCCAAACAAATCCCCTTCCTGCGCGGCTCCTCCCCGTGGGTGCTAAAAGACTTCAAATCACCGCGCCGCTTCCATTCCGAATACCAAGAATTCTGGAACCGCAAAGGCCTGATGAGCGAAACGGGCGAGCATAAGCCCGCTTTCAATACGCTAAGGGCATGGTATGATGAGCTTGAAGCGGAGTATGAGGAGTAATTTATTTTAGGTCGTAACGCTAAATTTATATTACTTCTTGGCGCGGGGTTTTTGGCTGTATGCGCGAGGGCGCATGCTGTCAATCCGGAAAGCTTTCCGAGAAATTTTGAAGAAATTGTTTGGCCCGCTCCAATGCAAACCCAAGCGAATGGATTGTACAACCCAATGGTTTTGCAGGTGCAGCTAGGGATAAGGGCGGCGCGGCTCGGCGATGCTCAAGGCTTGTTTACTCTATGCAGGCTGTCTGAAAGCCCAGAATTAACGGGCGAAGCGTGGACTAAGAACCGAAAAATTTGGTGCAGCCTTGCTGCTGAAAAACATTACCCTGGAGCGGCTCAATATTTAAGCGACCAGTATAAAACTGATTTCTTTGGACAAATAAACGCCTCTAAATCTCTCCATTGGGCGGAGAGGGCAATCCATGACCAGGATGTTTTGGCGGAACGTGAGGCATTAGCAGTGCGTTTTAACGCCTTATGGGGCGAGCCATGGATAAGAGAAGGCGCCGCGCCGCCCGTAAAACGCAAGCGAGAATCTTACGTTAACGCCGTGCAAGAGCTCACCGCATTAGCCGATGCGGGAAATGTGGAGGCGATGCTGTTTTTGGCGAATAAATATCGTCATGGGTATGGGGTGAAACGGGATAAGGAGGCTTTTTTAAAGCTAACGGAGCGCGCCGCCGAGCTAGGGGATGGCCGCGCAGCAGTGGATTTGGCTGGGTGGCTTTCTGATAATTCCAACGGTCATCGAAACCGTAAAAAAGTGCTGCATTGGTTTAAGCGCGGGCTTGAGCTTGGCTACGGCGCCTATGACCCTATGCATAGAAATCCTATAGATTTTATCGAGCATTTAGAGGCCGAGGAAAAGCGCAAATTAGAAAACGCATTATCGGACGAAGGCATTTTAAAAATGGTGCGGGGTGTCGGTATGCAGGGTATTGCCCGTGATAATGAAATTATGTGCGCCGCATTAATTTCCATCGATTATCGCGGCGATAAAAAATTACGCTATAATTGCGAGCATCTTCCATTGCTGCCAGACCCGGTTTCAAGCTTGGGATATGGCCAGCGCAATTTAGACGTTGTCAGAAAGTTTTCAGTAATCAGTTTTTACGATGATGACGTTTCATGGAAATGGCAAAATTCAGTGCGAGAAGCAATGATTAGTAAGGCGACGGAGCCTGGGAGCCTAAGCTATTTTTATAGGCTCCGAAGTGGGTGCAAGGGGCTTTACTCTCGGTGCCATCTTAAATGGGGTAGGCGGCGAATAGATAATGCACAATTACGCGCGGATAGTGGTGACCGGCGCGCCATGATAGAGCTTCATTCGCTATATGCCATTGATGCGCATTTGCAAAATAATGGCAAATATAGCGTGGCGATAGTTAATCAAAATTCCCTTGATGAATCCACGGAGTGGCTCAGCCGCGCAATTAAACGCTATCAGGCGGACGCCGCGCTCGGGGACCCTGTGGCGCAGTTCCAAATGGGGGTTTTTTATGAGAAGGGTTTGGGTTTGACCGTCAATAAAGAGGTGTCTCGCTATTGGTTCAAAGAGTTCATCGGTGCGCCAAGTGTTGCTAGGGCTTTATACTTTAACGTTCCGCGAGGAGACTCTGAAATCTTTAACGGGGTACGCAAGGCATGTCTGACAGATAGGCATGGCATTGATGACGCTCAGAGGACCAAAATGTCTTTGGAGGACTTGGCGGTCATAGACTGTCAAAGCCACCCCTAGGCTACCCCTCCGCGACTTCCACAGGTTGCCGCAATATCGTTTTCAGCTTTTCGGGGCTGATTTTTCTGGGGTCGTTTAGGTAAATTTCGTGGTGTTTTCCGGTCATGGTCATGTTGTTTTGCGGGATAAATTCGCTGTGCATGGCGCGCAGGGTTTCGCCTTCTTTATCATAGGGGCCGACATAGAGGGTTTGGACGCATGTGCCTTCGGTTAAAACCTCAAGCCGGACTTTGGCGAGGGTTTGCGCGTCCGTTGGCGGGGTTTTCTTTTTGGCGTTTTTGGCGGTTGAAACGGCGCGTATATCCGCTAGCAAAGGCGCGGTCGCCCAGACCGGTTGGCGCATCATCATTGTCCATTGCCATTTGTCTTTATCGCCGGACGCAAAAACGCTCATATCATCGGCCCACCATAAGCCCTCTAGGGGCGCGACGACATAGTCTTTGCCCAGCTCTATTTTGCTGTGGAATTTAAGGCCGTAGCTTAGGGCGTATAAAGCGGAAATCGCTTGGCCGTATACTCCCGAAATATTGGGGCTGCCCACCCCGTCAATCATTAAGTAGGGAAGAGCCGGAACGTCTACAATATCAAAACGGCCAATTTTGCCGCTATATAATTTCTTGTTCGCTTTTTTAAAATCAAATTTTTTCATGGGGCTGCTTTGTTATGTGAGGATATTTATCCGTCCCTATAGCACATCCATACTGACGCCAAGCTGTCAGGAGTAAATAAAAAGCCCGCTCCAAATAGGGGCGGGCTTTTACTTTAATATATGTCTGAGCCCCTACCAGAAGATAGCGTATATCGCGATGAGGGATATGGCGATAATCACCGTCCAGATATTGAAGCTTTTCGTAGTTTTGAACTCTATGTCGGAGAGGGCTACGGGCTGCTCTGGTTTTGGCTCTGCGGTCATCAGGGAGACGATGACGCCAAGGGCCATACAGGCGAGGAAGATAATCCAGATGCGGATGACAAACGGAATGTCGCCTGCGCCAAACTTCAAGATGAGCGAGAACACAATGGAGCCAACCAGCATGGCAATCGCGCCTTGCGAATTGGTGCGTTTCCAGAACATGCCGAGCAGGAACACGGCGACCACGCCCGGCGCAATAAAGCCGGTATATTCTTGGATAGTCTGGAACGCGCTTTCCATGCCGCCGAGAAGTGGCTGGGCTAGGAATAGGGCTAGCACCATGGCGGTGAGCGCGGTTATGCGTCCGACGGTGACATAATGCTTGTCGGCTTTTCCGGGCTGTAATTTGTCCTTATAAATATCCATGGTGAAGATGGTTGAGATGGAGTTCATCATAGAGGCGAGGGAGGAAATAATCGCCGCGATAAGCGCCGCAAAGATAAGCCCGCGTAGACCGCTCGGCATAATTTTCATCACTTCGGGATAGGCGCGATCAGATTTCTCTGCCAGAGCCGCTCCGTCAACCATGCCAAATTCCGGCGTGGCGAGCATGATAGCGGCAATGCCCGGAAGCACGATGATAACCGGCATAAGCAGTTTAAGGCCGGCGGCAAACACAAGACCCTTTTGCGCTTCTTTAAGGTCCTTAGCGCCAAGGGCGCGCTGGATGATATATTGGTTAAAGCCCCAATAGTTAAAGTGCAAAATCCACAGTCCGCCTAGCAGGGTCCAAATGCCCGGCAAATCGCCATAAGCAGGATGGTCTTTGTCAAAAATCATTTCAAACTTGCCCGGAAGCTCCGTGTAAAGACGCTTGAAACCGCCGCCCACGCCGCTCTCGCCGCCAATCATACCCATGGTGAGCCGCGCAATAATCAATCCGCCCATGACCAAAATTACCACTTGAATAATATCGGTCATCGCCACGGCTTTCAGCCCGCCATACATAGAGTAGGCAATCGCGAAAGCGGCAAGCCCTGCCATGCCCATAAAGACGGATACGCCGGTCAGTGCGTTTACCGCGAGGGCGCCGAGCCATAATACGGTGGTCAAATTGACGGCGGTATACAGGAAAATCCAGTAAGCCGACATGGTGACTTTAACCCCTGAGCCAAATCTTTGGTCAAGGAATTGCGGCATGGTGTAAATCCCGCGCTTGAGGAAAATAGGCAGGAAATATTTCGCCACGATAATCAGCACAATCGCCGCTTGCCACTCATAGGCAGCAATGGCGAGGCCCACGGCATAGCCTTGCCCGGACATGCCAATAATTTGCTCGGCGGAGATGTTGGCCGCAATCAGCGATGCGCCAATGGCCCACCACGGCAGGGATTTGCCGGCGAGGAAATAGTCCTCGGTGGATTTAACGTGGCCCTTTGGCTCGCGTGAAATCCATAGCGCTATGCCCATGAGCAAAACGGCGTATGTAATAACTACGCCAATATCTAAACCTGATAAAAACATGATGTCCCCTTAATATATGTGTGGCCGTACTGATATGACAGCCTTGTCATTTGTGATTTTCGCGACCCTAGAGCAAAGGCAATCGTGATGCTAGGGTAATTTTCTTACGGCTTATTGGCGGCGAGTAGTTCTGATAATACGCAGCTTAAATGATGACGCATGGCCTCGCGCGCCCCCTTTGCGTTGCGCGCTTTTAGGGCGGTGAGTATGGCCTCATGCTCGGCAATGCGCCGGCCTAGCCCTTGGCCGTGAATGCGGGCGAATAGTTTTTTTGCTAGCGGGGAGCGCTGCTGGGCTTCGCTCATTTCCGTGACCATGTTTTGCAAGACGCTATTATTTACGTGGGCGGCGAGGATTGCGTGGAAGCGGTCATCGTGTTTTTCCGCCAAATCTATCGCCCCGCGCCCGTTGGCCGCGCGCATGGCGTCCATTGTATCTTCGAGCGCCGCAAGCCCCGCCTCGGTGATGGCGCTCGCGGCCAAATAAGCAATTTCGCCTTCAATCAGCCGCCGTGCTTCTAAAAGCTCGAACCCGCCAACATCAAGGTCAACGCTTAGACTGTTATGGTTTTGGGGGCGGGGCAGGACGAATATGCCCGAATTGCGCTTGACGCTGACCGCGCCGATGATTTCAAGCGCGATAATGGCTTCGCGTATGACCGGCCTGCCGACGCCAAATTGCTCGGCCATAGCGCGCTCCGACGGCAAGCGCGCATTGGCGGGATAGGCTCCCGACCGGATGTCAGCCAATAGTGCATCGGCGAGTTTTTGATAGGGACGTAGGGGGCGCGATGCGCGCAAAACCTTAAACTCACCCATGCCGAAACCTCAATTAACAAGACCAGCTCAATACCAATGGGCCTATATTCGCTCTAAGCCTAGCAAACTGTTGCTAATTCGCAACACAAGTTTTTTATGCGATGAAATTGGTCTGCCACGGCGTTGACAACGCAGGACATTAAATTTAGTACAGCATCCATATAAATAGTTTTTTTGGTAAGTTGGCCGCCGATTTTATAAGGCCTACGATCTCTGAAGGGGAAGATTATGACGAAACATACATTACGATCACGGATTTTAGGCTCGGCGTCACTCGCTGTTGTTGGCACAATGATGCTAACCGGCGCAGCATATGCCGCAGATGACGCGGACGCGCCAATCGCAACAGATGGCCGCATTCTTGTAGCTCAAGTCGGCGGCCAAGCGCCTTCGACTGTTATGGACGAAGAAGATGTTGTTGAAGTTACCGGCATTCGCCGCTCCCTAGAAACCGCCGTTGCGATTAAGCGTAACGCTGATAATGTGGTTGATTCCATTTCTGCGGAGAGCATGGGCCGATTCCCAGATTTGAATTTGGCTGAATCCCTTCAACGTATTTCAGGCGTGAATATTATTCGTGATGATTTCCGCGGTGGTAAAATTGCTATTCGTGGTATGAACGGCTTTACGAAAACGCAAGTTAATGGTCAAGATCTGGCCAGCCCTACATTCGGTGGCGGTTTCGTTTTCGGTATGTTTGAATCCAGTGTTCTGTCGGGCGTTGATGTCCATAAAACACCGATGGTTAGCCTTGATGAGGGCGGTATTGCCGGTGTTGTTAATCTGAAAACCCGTAAGGCGTTAGCATTCGATGATGACGCGCATTTCTTTGTAAGTGCTAAGGGGCAATACGAACAGTTAGCGGGCAAACTTGTGCCTGATTTGGGCGCGTCGGCGGGCTTTAAGAATGATGCGGGAACATTTGGTGCGTATGTTTCGGCCGGCTATCAAACCCGTGATTTCCGCTCTGATTCCGTTAAAGTGCGCGCTTATAGAACATATGCGCCGGACGGCACCCGAATTCAGCTAGCTGATTTGGATGAAACAAATACGCCGTCGGCATTGTTTGTGCCGCATCAGGTGAGCTACACTTCCCGTAAGACAACGGGCGAGCGTTTATCTATTGCTGGCGGTGCGGAATGGCTACCTACTGAAGATCTAAGCCTTCGTTTTACGGGCATGTATGGCGAGCAAGATTCGCGTCAACCCTTGAATAATCTGTCGCTTAATCCGACGGGAGAGGGTTATTTCCGATATGACGTTTTAGGCACGCAAGATATGGGCAGCTCTGGCATTACCGCTAATCATGTGCGGATTAATAGCCCGCAAATGCAGGTTCAGGAACGTATTCGTGACCAGTATTTCAAAACATTCGCCGGAACATTAGATGCGGATTGGGAAAAAGGCCCTTGGGACGTGCACGGTGCGCTCCATTACACAAAAGGCGACACGCGCCAAACGCAGTTCCAAGTTTATTCCCGTATTGGTAACTATGCCAGTCGTTTTTGGGGGCGCTCCTTTGTTGACAATGGCTTGATTGCTGATGTGAACCTGGGCGGTGGCAATCCTTATAACTTCGCTATGAATTTGAACAAAAGCCCAGCTGATGTGAATACATTTGGGTGGGGACTAACCAATACGCGTGAGCGCGTTGGCGGGTCTTGGGATAATTTATACGCTGGTGTGTTCTCTAGCGGACATGCAAATAATAATGAGCGCGCTGAAACTCAAACCGCGGCTCAACTTGATTTTAGCCGTGAAATGGATATGTCTCTTTTAAAATCCGTTGATTTTGGCGTGAAAATTAAAAGCGAACAGCACGATAACTTCCAAAAAGGCTTCGGCGACATTTTCAACAATTGGGGGAACCGCGACACATCTGCTTGGGATAACTCCTTCTTTAAGTCATCATTTGGCAATGAGGGCGCGGGCTTCTTTGGCGGCGACTTGGCCTTCCAAGGTCTGATGGTTCCTGATTCCGCTCGCGCTTTAGCGGCTATTGTGCCGGTTACTGCGGCTGATCTTAATGACAATCAAGCTATCGATCCTTTGACCGGGCTTGTTTATAGCACCAATTTCTCAAAAAACTTTAACATCAACCAGAATCTTTCAGCCGTGTATATGCAGGCCAATTTAGAGCAAGAGCTTAATGGCATGACGCTTCGCGGTAATGTGGGTTTCCGTTATGTTGATACGGCCCGCGAGTCCCTCTCAAAGCAGAACACACGCGAAAATGGTCAGGCTATTGTTAAGGAATTTGAAGAAACAAAGCATTTTGGAAATTTCTTGCCACAAGCTAACTTGATTTTAGACGTATCGGATGACCTTGTCGTTCGTGGATCTTATTCCAAGACGATTGGCCGTATTAGTCCATTTACCCTTGGCGCAGGTGACACTTTATCGCTTAGCTATCAGGGTAATGTTGAGACCAATCCATTGGTGTCGGTTAATCAGTCCGCATCAAGGGCGCATTTGGAGCCTTATGATGCCAACTCATTTGAGTTTGGCGCCGAATGGTATAACCGACCGGGCAGCAATATTTATGCTACCCTTTTCACTAAGACCGTTACAAACTTCTTGATTGAAGAAAGCTCATGTCCGGCATCGCTTGCGGGTCTAGAGGATGGAATTATCACAGGTACGCCAAGCATTCAAACCGTCGGTGGCGCGGAGCGTTGCGTCGATGATGCGGGTGTCTTCATCAATACTAAGAGATATTTCAATGCAGATGAAGATCTTGATGTAAAAGTCGATGGGTTTGAAGTTGGTCTTACGCAAAACTTTGATTTCCTTGAAGGCTTCATGGGTAATTTTGGCGTCAATGCTAACTACACCTATCTAACCCAAGAGATAAACCTTCCAGATGATCTGGGAACGACTGCTTACGAAAGCGGCGAGTTGCGCCAGAAGGCTGTGGGCTTATTTAGCTTGTCACCGCATTCGTTTAACCTCATCGGTTATTACGAAACGGATAAATTTGGCATTCGTATGGCGGGTAATTACCGCAGTGACTTTACCGATGAAAACACCGGTGGTAGTTTCTACGGAAATGCTAGAACGCGCCAAGGCCGCCAGCAATGGGATATGTCAGGATCATATAATATAAATGATCAAATGCAGCTTGGCTTTGAGATTGTTAATCTCTTTGATAAGGATCGTTATGAGTTCCAGCAGACTGAGTCTCGCTTCCGGAGCTTGTTTACCGAAGGTAGAACTTTGACAATGTCTGCCTCATATACGTATTAAAAACACGCTTATTTAAGCTTACAGCGTGCTGCGATAGTCCTTATCGCAGCACGTTTTTTTTTGTTAAATTTTGGTCGCCCGCTTATGGCGCGGCTGTTATGGCCCGCATTAGGCGCGGCATTATGAGATTTATTATGAGCAGATATGCCACTTTGCCCCGCCCGATGGTTTCTATTGTGGTCGCGTGCATGGCTTTTCTGATAGTGGCTTGCGGCTCTAATACCGGCGCGGGGAAAATTGCGGGCGACGCTAACCGCTTTGATAATACGCCCTCATCCTTCGATACGGTACTGGTGAAGAAAAAGACCGATGATCATTTCTGGACGCCGCGCGAAACGCCGGTCCTCGCCGATTATCCCGCCCTTGCGGCCATTCCCAAAGATAGCCTGTCCCAATATGGCGGCTGGACGGGCAAGCGGTTTGACCAGACCGGTTTTTTCTACGCCACGCAAGAGAGCGATGGCACGTGGTGGCTAGTGGACCCCGAAGGCTACGCATTTTTTAGCGTCGGCCTCAATTCCGTAGAAGCGGGCGTCGAGTCGACCTCCGATGAGAAAAAGCTCAAAGACCGATTTTTTGGCGCCTACAGCTCCGTTGAAGATTGGGCTAATCAGGCGCAGATCTGGCTTGGCGATAACGGCTTTAATACGCTTGGCTCTTGGTCCGACTGGCGCGGCATGAATGACGGGGAGCGCGCGCAAACCCCCTATACGGAGCAGCTGCATTTGCTCGCCCATTTTGTCTGGCGCGATAAAAAAGAGCGCCTAGGCGACGAGTTCAAATCCCAGTGGATGCTCTATTATATTTTCGACGATGAGTTCCCGCAATATTGCGCCCGCAAAATGGCGCAGGTCGCCCCGCGCACTAAGGATGCCCCCTATCTGCTCGGCTATTTCACCGATAATGAACTGGGGCAGCGGGTCAATCAACTTGACCGGTTTTTGAAATTAGACGGGGATGACCCCGTGCGCATGAAGGTGATGGACTGGCTTAAGACGGAGCGCGGCGTCAGCCCAAATGCGGATGGAAGCGTGACCGTTTCCCAAACCGACCGCACGGAATTTTTTAGCTATATGACGGGCCGTTATTATAAAATCGTCCATGACGCCGTGCGCGCCGCCGACCCTAATCACATGATTATCGGCGATCGCCTAAATTATGACCAACAGGATAATCCGCTTATTTGGCAATCAGCCGCGCCCTATGTCGATGTGTTTAGCTATAATTGGTACCATGTGTGGAACCCCAATGAAAATAGTGACGTGGCCAATTGGGCGCGCTGGAGCGGCAAGCCGGTGATGATTACCGAGTGGTACGCCAAGGGCCTTGATACGGGCATGGAAAATGATACCGGCGCGGGCTGGATTGTCGCCACCCAAGATGAGCGCGGAAAGTTTTACGAGACGTTCTCCCTCGGCCTGCTTGATGACCCCAGCGTTGTCGGTTTTCACTGGTTTCGTTACCGCGATAATAATGTTGACGCGGCCCACCTTGTCGACTGGAGCAATCGCGATTCCAATAAAGGTTTTTACGATGTCGATTATCAGGCCTACGCTCCGCTAGAGACGCGGGCGCGCACTATCAATAGTCGTGTTTATGGCCTGCGCGCGGCTATGCTGGGCGAGAAAAAATAATCATGACGCAAGCGTTAAACCTCTCCGAAGATAGGCTGTTTAGCGCCAATCAAACCGAGCGCGCTATTGCGCGGCGCCTTTACGCGCGTGTAAAGAATTTGCCAATTATCAGCCCGCACGGCCACACGGATCCGGCATGGTTTGCGGGAAATAAAAACTTCACCGACGCCGCGTCTTTGCTGGTCACCCCTGACCATTATGTTGTGCGTATGCTCTATAGTCAGGGCGTAAGCCTCGCGGATTTAGGTGTCGGAAATAGCGGGGCGGACCCGCGTGAAATTTGGCGCAAATTTGCCAGCCATTATACCCTCTTTGCCGGCACGCCGTCGGCCATGTGGATGGGCCATGTTTTTGCTAATGTGTTTGGATTTAAAGACCAGCTTTGCGCGCAGACCGCCGATGATTATTTTGATAAAATCGGCGCGGCGCTCGCGACTGATGCCTATCGCCCGCGCGCCCTAATGGACCGCTTTAACATAGAGCTTATCGCCACGACCGAGGGCGCGCTTGACCCGCTGACCCATCATAAGAGCCTTGACGAAAAATGGTCAAAGCGGGTGATTACCACGTTTAGGCCCGATGACGTTACCGATGCTTTGCGCGATGATTTTGCGCACAATATCGCGGCGCTTGGCGCGATGACCGGCGAAGATACGCAGGTCTGGAACGGCTATTTAAACGCCCTGCGCAAACGCCGCGCTGATTTCATGGAGCAGGGCGCAACCGCCAGCGACCACGGGCCGGCGAGCGCCCAGACTGCGGATTTATCCAAAGCCGAATGTGAAGCTTTGTTTTCAAAATGTTTAATCGGCAAAGCTAGCCAATCTGAGCGCGCATTATTTGGCGCGCAAATGCTGACGGAAATGGCCGGCATGAGCATTGAAGACGGCATGGTGATGCAAATTCATCCCGGCTCTCACCGTAATCATAATAGCGCATTGTTTACAAAATTTGGCGCAGATATTGGCGGCGATATTCCAATGGCGACGGATTATGTTGGCGCGCTCAAACCGCTTTTAACTAAATACGGTAATGATAGCCGCTTTAGCCTGATTATATTCACCCTTGATGAGAGCGCCTATGCGCGCGAACTGGCGCCGCTCGCCGGCCATTATCCGTGCCTTAAACTCGGCCCCGCTTGGTGGTTCCATGATAGCCCCGAAGGCATGTTGCGCTATCGTCGGCAGGTGACGGAGACGGCGGGTTTTTACAATACGGCCGGCTTTAACGATGATACGCGGGCGTTTCTGTCCATCCCTGCGCGCCATGATGTGGCCCGCCGCATGGACTGCCGTTTTCTCGCAGAGCTAGTGAGTCAGCACAGAGTGTCTGAAGAAGAGGCGGAAATAATCATTGTGGATTTGACCTATAATTTGGCCAAAAAAGCGTACCGTTTAGGGGGCGCGCCATGAGCCGCCTTTGCCGTGAAAGCTTAAACGGGGCCCGCGCGCCAAAGCCGCAATATGACCGCGAAAATGCGGCTATTGGCATTGTGCATTTGGGCGCGGGCGCATTTTTCAAAGCCCACCAAGCGGTTTATACCGATGACGCCATGGCAAAGTCTGGCGGCGATTGGGGCATTTGCGCCGTGTCGCTAAACTCTACCCGCGCTAAGGAAAACCTCGCGCCGCAAGACGGTCTTTACAGCCTAAAGATTATGGGCGAGCAGCCAGAGTACCGCGTGATTGGCGCGGTCAAAGAAGTGCTGGCCGGCATTACTGATAGGGCCGATGTGATTGTGCGCATCGCCGCGCATACGACGCGCATTGTTACTTTGACGATTACGGAAAAAGGCTATTGCCTTGAGGGCGGCGGCGCGCTTGATTTTAGCCATGAGGGCATTAGCTCAGACCTGCTTGGCGAGGGATTGCCAGTTACCGCCATTGGCGTTTTAACGGCGGCTCTGGCGAAGCGATTTTCTAGCGGCGCGCCGAGCATCACGATTATTTCCTGCGATAATGTTTCGGAAAATGGCAGTAAATTACGCCGCGCGATTTTGCAGTTCTCAGCGCGCAAAGACGCCAAACTCTCCGCGTGGATAGAGGCCAATATCGTCTTTCCCAATACGATGGTGGACAGCATTACCCCCGCCAGTGACGCCGCGCTTTTGACCGATGTTAAGGCCGCCATTGGCCTCACCGATAAAGCGCCCGTCCACCGCGAACGTTTTACCGATTGGGTGATTGAAGATTTTGACGGCCCGCGCCCTGCGTGGGATTTGGCGGGGGCGGTCTTTGCGCCTGACGTTACCCCCTATGAGCAAACCAAATTGCGCCTTGTTAATGCGCCCCATTCGGCGCTGACTTATTTGGGATTGCTGTCGGGAATAGAGACCGTGTCCGCCGCCATGGAAGATGCAGGGCTTCGTGATTATTTTTACGCCCTAACGGAGCGCGAGCTTATTGCGTCTTTGGGCGCTAGCGAGCTAATTGACTTTCCAAATTATCGTGACCGTATTGGCGCGCGTTTTGCCAATAAATCCATCCGTCATGAACTATTTCAAATCGCTACGGACGGCTCTGCGAAATTGCCGCAACGGTTTTTGCCGCCGCTAGAAATAAACCATCAAGCGGGGCGCTCAACTGGCTATACCGCCCTCGCCATTGCGGCGTGGATGCGCTATGTTTTGCAAACTCTGCGGGCGGGGGATATTTTAAACGACCCGCTTAGGGACGGGCTTGCAGAAATTGCCAAACAGAGTAGCGGCGAGAGCGGCGATGACGTTCGGGCGCTATTAGGGCTTGGCGAAATCTTCCCGCAATCCATAGCGGGGAATGAAGCTTTAACGGCGCAGATTATCGGCGCCTATGAAGCGCTTAAAACCGGCGGCGTAGCGTACGCATTATCTGGGTTGAAATAGACATTAAAACTAAGGCCCGTTGGGCATTGTAAGCTAGGCACTATTATGAAAATCTTATCCGCAAAAGTTATCCTTACCTCTCCGGGGCGTAATTTTATTACCCTTAAAATTGAAACGGATGAAGGCATTTACGGCATTGGCGACGCGACTTTAAATGGCCGCGAGCTGGCCGTGGCGTCCTATCTTACCGACCATGTTATTCCGTGCCTGATTGGCCGCGACGCTGGCCGTATTGAGGACATTTGGCAGTATTTATATCGCGGCGCTTACTGGCGGCGCGGCCCTGTTACCATGAGCGCGATTGCCGCCGTGGATATGGCGCTTTGGGATATAAAGGGCAAGGCGGCAAATATGCCCGTCTATCAACTTCTGGGCGGCGCGTCGCGTGATAAGGTTTTGGTTTACGGCCATGCTAATGGCGGCGACATTAGCGAGACCACGGACGAAGTCGCGCGCTATGTGGATATGGGCTATAAGGCCATTCGCGCCCAGTGCGGCATTCCGGGGCTTGCGGGCACTTACGGCGTGTCGAAAGATAAGCTGTATTACGAGCCAGCCGACGCGGATATGCCGACGGAAAACGTCTGGTCTACCAGTAAATATCTCAACCATGTTCCCAAACTTTTTGACACTCTGCGCAATAAATTTGGCCATGACACAGAGCTTCTCCATGACGCCCATCACCGGCTCACCCCGATAGAGGCGGGCCGGCTTGGCAAAATGCTAGAGGATTATCATTTGTTCTGGCTAGAGGATGCGGTCGCGGCGGAAAACCAAGAGAGCTACCGCATTGTGCGCCAACACACGACAACGCCGTTGGCAATCGGTGAAATCTTCAATACGATTTGGGACGCGAAAACTTTGATTGACGAGCAGTTGATTGACTATATTCGCGCCACGGTCACCCATGCGGGCGGCATCACCCATTTGCGCCGTATCGCCGATTTTGCTGCCCTGTATAATGTGCGCACGGGCTGTCACGGGGCGACGGATTTATCGCCGGTCTCCATGGGCTGCGCGCTAAACTTTGATATGTGGGTGCCTAATTTCGGTATTCAAGAATATATGCGCCACACTAAAGAAACCGACGAAGTTTTCCCCCATGCCTATAGCTTCAAGGGTGGCTATTTATATCCGGGCGACGCGCCGGGGCACGGTGTGGATATAGACGAAGACCTCGCGAAAAAATTCCCGTATAAACGGGCATATCTGCCGATTAATCGCCTCGAAGATGGCGCAATGTGGAACTGGTAAGGAGCCAAACATGACACTGAAACTTAAACGCCTATCGACGGTCGCCGCTGTATTAGCGGGCCTTACCCTTATTACCGCATGCGGCGACAAAACGCCTAAAGCTGCGGCGATTGACGAAGCCGCGCTGATGGCGGCGGAGCCTGACGCTATTCACCCGCAAATGTGGGCCAAGGGCGCAAGCGGAGTTAAGCGCGACGCGGCGATTGAAACGCGCATTATTGACTTGCTGTCCAAAATGACCACGGAGCAAAAAGTCGGCCAAACCGTGCAAGCGGATATTGGCTCGGTTAGCCCAGCTGACGTAGCCAAATATCGCCTTGGCTCAATCCTAAACGGCGGCAGCTCTGGCCCCTACGGCGATGACCGCGCCGCCCCTGATATGTGGATAAAGCTCGCCGACGAATTTTACGAAGCTTCAATGAGCGAAGGCGTCTCCACCCCTATCCCGATTATGTGGGGCATTGACGCCGTGCATGGCCACTCCAATGTGGTGGGCGCGACAATTTTCCCGCACAATATCGGCCTAGGCGCGGCCAATGATGTTGACCTTATCGAGCGCATTGGCGCGGCCACGGCAAAGGAAGTCGCGGTTACGGGCATTGACTGGACATTTGCGCCAACCCTTGCGGTGGCCCGCGATGATCGCTGGGGACGCGGTTATGAGAGCTATTCCGAGGACCCTGAAATCGTGGCCCGCTATGGCGGCGCTATGGTGACGGGCCTGCAAGGCAAGGCCGGCACAGATGATTTTCTTTCAGGCGAGCGCGTTCTGGCTACGGCGAAACATTTTGTCGGCGACGGCGGAACCTTTGGCGGTAAAGACCAAGGCGACGCGCTTATCAATGAAGCCGGCCTGCGTGATATTCACGCGGCGGGTTACCGCACGGCGATTGACGCCGGCGCGCAAACGGTAATGGCAAGTTTTTCAAGTTGGCACGGCCAAAAAATGCACGGCAATCGCGCCCTCTTGCAAGACGTTTTATTTGACCGACTTGGCTTTGACGGACTGGTTGTTGGCGACTGGAACGCGCAGGGCAAGCTTGACGGCTGCACCAATGATAATTGCCCTGCCGCCTTTAATGCGGGCGTCGACATTTACATGGCCCCCGATAGCTGGCGCGGCATTTATGACACCACCCTTGCGGCGGTTAATGCCGGCGAGATTTCCATGCAGCGCCTCGACGAAGGCGTAGCACGGATTTTGCGGGTGAAATTGCAAGCGGGATTATTGGATAAGGGCAAGCCTTCAAGCCGCCCTTTGGCGGGCCACGCCGAAATTTTAGGCTCTGACGCCCACCGGGCTATTGCGCGCGAAGCCGTGCGTAAATCCCTCGTCCTGCTTAAAAATAATGGTGGCGTTTTGCCGATTGCCAATGACGCGAATATTCTTGTGGTCGGCGCAGGGGCCAACAGCATTAGCCAGCAAACCGGCGGCTGGACAATTTCTTGGCAGGGCACGGACACGACCCACGCAGATTTCCCAAAGGCGCAAACCTTGCTTGAGGGCTTTAAGGCCGCGGGCAGTCATGTGACCTATTCCGAAGATGGCACCTATAAAGCCAAGCCGGATGTGGCGATTGTGGTTTACGGCGAAAAGCCTTACGCCGAATTTAAGGGCGACCTTAAGGACGTGGATTTTAAGGCCGAAGACGAGAGTCATTTGGCCCAGCTTCGCGCGTTTAAAGCGGCGGGCATTCCAACGGTTTCCGTATTTTTAACCGGCCGCCCATTATGGGTGAACCCAGAGCTAAACGCCTCTGACGCCTTTGTCGCAGCCTGGCTTCCGGGCACGGAAGCGGGCGGCGTGGCCGACGTTATGATGGCGAACGCTGCTGACGGCAAAACCTATGATTTTGGCGGGAAGCTATCCTTTTCTTGGCCAAAACGTAGCGACCAAGCGGTGCTTAATGTCGGCGACGCCGATTATGACCCGCTCTTTGCTTATGGGTTTGGTCTTGATAAATCGGATACATCTAGCCTTGGGAAATTGGGCGAAAAACTGTCCATTGCCGGGACGCAAGTTGGCAATAAAGTCTTTGTCAAAGGCCGTCCGGTTTTTCCTTGGGCGCTTAATGCGCAAAACATGCAGATGGCTAATTTTGACCGCTTCGCGCAAGAGGACGCAATTATGCTAGGCTGGAAGGACAACGGCGAACTGGCCTTTGCCGGAGCGTCTTCGGATATGAGCTTTTTAGCCCAGCCCGATGCGGGTTATGTGCTGTCAGTGCGGCTGGACGCGGCCCCAAGCGTGCCGGTTTTATTATCGGCTGAGGGCGATAACGGGGTTTTAGGCAGGGTCGATATTTCCGATAAACTGCGCGGGCTGACAATTGGGGAATGGGGCACGATTTCTATTCCGCTCAAATGCATTTCCTCTGATCCGATGAAGTGGACAGCGGTCAGCGCGCCGATCGTGATTAAATCCGGCGCGGGGCTTAAACTCGGCATTAGCGAGATTGTCATTAAAGGCCTGCCCGAACCTGAACAAGTCTGCTCGAAATAATTTATCATGACCGCGCCATCCGACCCTATCTATGTGTTTGGCGAGGCCATGATTGAGCTGTCAAATCTTGCCGGCGACAGCGCGCGCATTGGCGTGGCCGGCGACAGCTTTAACGCGGCGGTCTACCTCTCGCGTAGCGGCATTCAAACCCGCTATGTCAGCGCCTTTGGCGATGATAGTTTTAGCCAGCGCATTGTTGACGTCCTGAAGGGGGAAAGCATTGATACGCGCGATTGCATTATTATTGCGAACATGGCGCCGGGCCTTTACGCCATTGACCTTGATAATATGGGCGAGCGTAGCTTTACCTATTGGCGAAGCGATAGCGCGGCGCGGCGCTTCTTTGATAGGCCGCAATCGCGCGCTATTATAGACTCGATGAAGGCGGCTAAGGCGCTGTATTTATCGGGCATTACCCTGTCGATATTTAACGCGGCGGAGCGCGCAGTAATCACCGATATTGCGCGGGCCGTAAAAGCGTCCGGCGGGCAGGTGGCCTTTGACACGAATTACCGCGCGAAGGGGTGGGAGGACGCCCAAACCGCCCGCGCGGCGATTAATGCTATCATGCCATTTGTAACCATCGCCCTGCCGACATGGGAAGATGAGCGTGACCTGTTTGGCGACGCTGGCCCGCATGTAACTGCGGCGCGGTGGAGCGCGGCGGGGGTTGATGAAGTCGTGGTAAAAGCCGGCGCGCGCGGGGCCTATAATAAGGATGTGGACTGGATTGCTCCGGCGCAGAAAATCAGGCCTTTGGACACGACCGGGGCTGGAGACAGCTTTAATGGCGCCTACCTTGCCGCGCGCCTATCTGGCGGAAATATTGAGGCCGCCATGCGGGCGGGGCATGACCTTGCCGCGAAAGTTTTAATGGCGAGCGGAGCAATTCTGCCCGCTGATAATTTATAGAAGATTGATATGCACACTAAATTTTTGACTGTTTTTACCGCATTGGCGAGCCTCTGCATTACGCTATTATTGGTCAGCTGCACGCCGAAAACCGGAGCGCCGGGCTATGATCTCTACTTGCTGATAGGCCAGTCCAATATGGCGGGGCGTGCGCCTTTGGGTGATGAGGCGAGTGCGCCTAATGCGCGCGTAATGATGCTGGTTGAAAACGGGCAATGGGCGCTGGCTAAAGACCCGCTACATTTTGATAAGCCGGGGGCGGGCATTGGGCCGGGTCTAAGTTTTGGCAAGGCTATGGCCGCGCTAGATGATACGGCGATGATTGGCCTTATTCCTGCGGCGGCGGGCGGCTCTCCGATAGCGGCATGGGCGCCGGGCGCCTATCACGATCAAACCGATAGCCACCCCTATGATGACGCGGTAGAGCACGCGCGGCTGGCGATGAAACTCGGCACACTTAAGGGCATATTATGGCACCAAGGGGAGTCGGACGCCAACGCAGAAACGACCCCGCTTTACCAAGAAAATTTAATGAACCTCGCCGCTAATTTGCGCAGGGATTTAGGCGCGCCGAATGTGCCCTTTATAGTCGGCGGGCTTGGCGAATTTATTTTGGAGCGCCAGGCCGAAGCAGCGCAGATAAATGCAGTGCTTGAGGACGTGTCCAATTTTATCCCCCATGCGGGCTTTGTCTCCGCCAAAGGGCTTACGGATATGGGCGACGGCGTGCATTTTTCCGCGCAAAGCGCTCGCGCCTTGGGCCGCCTCTACGGGCGCAAAATGCAAACCTTGTCCCATTATAAACTTGTCTGGGCGGACGAGTTTAATAGCGGCGATATGCCTGACCCAGAAAAGTGGAATTACAGAACCGGCGATGGCTGTCCAAAATTATGCAGTTTTGGTAATGGGGAATGGCAATGGTATGGGGACGCCGAGCCTAAAAATTCGCGCATTGAAAACGGCAGGCTTATCATTGAGGCGCGTAAGGAAAAGGCGGGTAATGCTGATTATACGTCCGCCCGGCTTAACTCTCGCTATAAGGGCGACTGGCTTTATGGCCGGTTTGAAATTCGCGCGAAAATGCCATCGGGCCGGGGCACATGGCCGGCTATCTGGATGCTGCCAACGGATATGAGCTACGGCGAATGGCCCAAAAGCGGCGAGATTGATATTATGGAACATGTCGGCCATAGGCCCGATGAGATTAGCGGCACCGTGCATACGGAAAGCTTCAACCATATGATTGCAACCCATAAGGGCCGCCATCTTGCTTTTACCGGTAGCGAAGAGGGATTCCACATTTACGGCATTGATTGGACCGCGCAAAAAATTGACTTTTCCATTGATGATGAAG
>JAZGFA010000029.1:0-2527 GCA_036478975.1 Robiginitomaculum sp.
CGCACCGCGTCTAGCCCCTTAAGGACTTTAATGCTGTCGGCGCCATATTCGGCGGTGTTTGAAGCGGGGTCGGCCATAGGATTCTCACATATGCGAATCAAAGCAAAATTGCCCTTAAATTATAGACTAGTCAGGCGCAAAATGCACGTTGTGACTAGGGTTTATTAGGTTTAATAAAAATGACTGCTCTACCCCATATGGGGGATGGCGCGCGGTTTCTGCCCTGTTAGGCTACAAGCCTATTTAAACAAAGGGCTAAAATTATGACACGTAAACTTACACTCGCACTGGCGCTAGGCGCTTTCCTGATAGCGCCAATGGGCGCAGCGGCCAAACCCAATATTAATGACATGCAAGGCTGTCAGGCTTTAATTGATTTTGTCGATTACCGCATGGCGCACGCGCCGAAAAAATATGCCAAGGCAGACGTAAAGGCCGTGCGCGCAGGGCTAGCCGGCTATGATAAATATATTCAATCGACAATCGTCACGCCGGGCCTGCTTGAATTTAACGGCGGCGATAAGGGCAAAGCTAAGGCCATGCAAAAGCAAGTGGACGATTACAAAGCAACAGTTACGGCGGCCTATAAGCAGGAATTTTCGCAAAACCGTCTCTATACGGATTTTGCCCTGTCGCTTAATGATTGCGCCAAAAAAGCGGTTCCGGCGGGCAAAGACCTTGAAGCGCTCAAGGCCGCGCTGGAGACAATGCTAAAATTGGCGCGCCAAGAATAATTATTTTACGCGGATTATCGGCCAGATAAGCTGCTCGCCTATGCTAGTGTCAGGCAAATCTTCCACCCCGTATAGGGGCGGGTAGGTTTGGCTGATTTTAGCCGTGCCAAAAATAACGTCCCAGAAGAAAAGCAGATTGCCGTAATTACCCTTATAGTGGGTGACCCCGTCATCCTTATGGCGGCCGTGATGGGCGAAATGAGTGGCCGGCGTGCTAATTGTGCGCTGGACCACCCACATAAGCGGGGCGAGTTTTGGCCGCGCCAGCAGGGGCTTGTCCCACGTAATATCGCTATGGGCGCCATAAATAACGAGCATTTTAACGACGATATAACCGGCGTAAACCCAGCCTAATCCCAGGTAAACCATCAGGCCAGAACCCCACAGGGCGGGCATGAACAGATAGTAAAAAAAGTTATTTCTATAAACAATCCGTATGCTCATATATTGGGCATTATGGTGGGGGCGATGGAGCTTATAAAGCCATGCCCAGCTATGGGATGCGCGGTGCCACCAATATTGCAGCATGTCATCAAAGATTAAAAGCAAGCCAATCGCGGCAAAAATATTAAGCCCCGATAGCGCCCCCGCATGTTGGGGAATGAGTTTACTGGCGATAATCCCCGCGCTCGCCAAAACAAAGGGCTGGGTGAAACCAACCAAGGCGAGGGTGGAAAACAGCTCGACAATGCCGTCGCCTTTTTTCTGTTCAGATTTAGAAAAAAACTGGGTGAAGACTATTTCCGCAAGGCAGAAACTGACAAAGATGGCGAGGATAACGAGCATTTCTGGTTTCATAATATTTCCCTTAATTCCTTCTAATTATTATGGGGTAAAAAAATCCTAGGCAAGGTTTACCTGCCCGCCTTCGACGTGGAAGCTTTGGGCGCGGCCTTTAAAGGCTTCAAACAGACTTGCATCCGTGCCGGTCATGAACACTTGCGTTCCTAAATCGAGCAGCTCTTCTATCAGGGCGGCGCGGCGCTCGCTGTCCAAATGGGCGGCGATTTCATCGAGTAGTAATATCGGGCTGCGCTCCGCTTGGGCGCGGGCATGGGCGAGGGTAAGGCCGATGAGCAGGGCTTTTTGCTCACCGGTGGAGCAATCGGACGCGGGCATGGATTTGCCAATATGGGAGGCGATGAGGTCGGCTTTATGCACGCCGCGCAGCGTGCGTCCGGCGCGGCGGTCAACCGCCCTGTCGATGCGCAGATTGGTTTTGATAAAGTCTTCAACCTCTAAAAACTCGGCCCCGCTCTCAAATAGGGCCTCGGCTTCTCCGTTCAAAATTAGCGCGGCTTTGGGAAATGCGCCCAGCGGCCTTGCGTTGATTTCCGCCTTTAGGGCGGCAACGGTGATGGCGCGGGCCTGCGCGATATGCGCGCCGCAGCTCGCCATATCCGCCTCTAGGGCGTCAAACCACAGCCGGTCATCACTGCCCTCGGACAAAAGCCGATTGCGTTCACTGCGCGACTTTTCATAGCGCAGGGACGCCTTGCCATGCTCTGGCGCGTGGACGAGGCAGAAGCGATCTAAAAACCGTCGCCGCTCTCCAGCGGGGCCGGTAAATAGCCGGTCTTGGGCCGGGGTGAGCCACATGATTGTCAGCCGGCGCGCTAGCTCCGTCCCCGTGCTGTTTTTCCCGTCAATGCGTATGGTGCGGCGTCCGGGGGCGCTGGGCACTTGGCCAACCCCAATGCGGCAAGGCTCGATGTTTTCGCGCTCAATCTGGGCGGCTACGGCCCAAATGGCGGGAGAGGTGGCCGGAGCCGTTTGGCCATCCTCACGGCGGG
>JAZGFA010000030.1:0-4118 GCA_036478975.1 Robiginitomaculum sp.
CTATCGCTAAATCTTTGGCCGCAATAGCGTCTTTATTGACCAAGGAAAATTGCCCTTTTGTAAGCGTTCCGGTTTTATCAAACACCGCCCAGTCAACCGCGGCGAGCCGCTCTAGGGCGTCGCCGGACTTAATTAAAACGCCCTTTTTAAACAGGCGGCCCGAGGCGACAATCTGCACGGCGGGCACGGCAAGGCCCAGAGCGCACGGGCAGGTAATGATTAAAACCGCAATCGCGTTTAGGGCGGCGGGGCGCAGCTCTGCCCCGACAAATAGCCAGCCAACAAAGGTCAAAATAGACAGGGTGTGGACAACGGGGACGTAAGCGCGCGCGGCGCGGTCGGCGATTTTAACGTAGCGGCTTTTGCTTTGCTCCCCCGCTTCGACCAAATTGGTAATTTCGGCGAGAAACGAATCCGCGTGGGCGGCAATCGCGGTGACGGTGAGCGGCGCGGTCAAATTCACCGTGCCGGAATAGAGATTATCCCCCGCGCCCATCACAACTGGGGCGGTTTCTCCGGTGGCGATTTGCGTGTCAATGTCGGACGTGCCTTTGATAATGCGCGCATCAACCGGGACGCGCTGGCCTGCGGGAATAAGCAAAGTGTCACCCGGCTTGATTTTCGTCGCCGGTACGGTTTCAATCGCGCCGTCAGCGAGCACGCGCGTCGCCGATGTCACTTGCATCGCCGCAAGCCTTTGCGCCGCTTCGCCGGTTTTCAGTTTAAGCCGCGCGTCAAGGTAACGGCCGATGAGCAGTAAAAACAACAGCATAAGCGCCGCGTCAAAATAGGTATCCGGATTGCCCATTATGGTTTCATATATGCTCAGGCTCAGCGCCAATATCAGGGCGAGCGAAATCGGCACGTCCATATTGGTTTGCTTTTTACGCAAGGCCGCCAAGGCCGAACGGAAAAACGGCCGCCCCGCATACAGCACGGCGGGCACGGCAATCAGCGCCGAAATCCAATGAAACATGGTATGGTCAATTTTGCCCATTTCCCCGCCGCCGGACCAAACCGCAACGGAGAGCAACATAACATTCATCGCCGCAAAGCCGGATACAGCCAGCGCTTTGACGAGGGATTTTAGGGTGTTTTCCGACTGGGTTTGCGCCGCGTTAATCTCGTAGGGGGCCGCGCCAAAGCCGAGGTCACTCAGGCGGTTCACAAGGGCTTTAGGCGTTACGCTCTCCCCTTCCCAGCTTGTATTAAGGCGCATGGTGGACAGATTCATGCGGGTTGATTTTACACCGTCAATCTCACCAATGCCGCGCTCAATCTTAGACAGACAGCCGCCGCAATGGGCCCCCTGCACGATAAGGTCTAGGGTGGAAACCCCGTCCTTAATTCTAACAAATTCAGATAAATCTATATCGCGGCCCAGCGGGTCAGATTCGGCAATTGGCGCGCTTTGCAAGCCAGAGGGACAACCTTCAGCGTCTAATTCTACCGTATCCATATATCCTGCTGCATTTTGAAACTTGGCGTATCGCCCTTACTCGCCAAAGCGTTTAACTGCCACTTGCCAGTCACGTCAAGCGCTGGCGCCATGTAACGTCCCGCGCCAAGGGTTTCAAAAATCAGCGGTTTATCGCGCGCCGTATCGGCCGGGTGACGCAATCGGCCCGTTAACGTCAGCCCGGTTAGCGGGTCGCCCGCAGCGTCTTTCATCTCAATTATTACCTGAGACGCGCCGTTATCGCCCTCTATCAGATTAGCCGTAGCGCTCCAGCCTAAAGCTTGACCCGCCGCGCGCTGGGCTATGGTCTCATTATATTCAAGCCCTTGGCGGTAGGACTGCTTGATATCCTCGCCGCGAAATGTCGTCACCGCCGCATAGAGAAAATAGCCGTTCACCGCAATTATCAGGCCGAAAAACACCACTAACATCACCAGCACATGTTTGCCGGTTAGCTCTTTTTTTCGCCTAGATTGCGCGGTCATTATTTCGCCCCGCCGCTAATAAATATTGCCCGCGTCTGGGTCACTTCGCCGGTTTTACTATCCGTAAGAATGAGCATCATATCCGATTTTTGCCCCAAACCCGACACGTCGGGAACGGTGATGTAGATTTTGAAATCGCGGGTTTCATCGGCGGGCACTTGCATGACATAGCCTTCGCTATCGCGGTGGCCGGCAAAGCTAATCACCGGATTTTCTAGCGTGTCCACGGCCAAGGATAGCGTGCGCGGCGTGGTCGCCTTATTGAGAACTTTCACCGTATAGCCGTTACGAATAGAGCCGTCAGACAGGCGCACATAATTTGGCTGTCTATCGCGCAGCACATTCATATCGAGCAAGGATCTGGTCATAAGCCCGTAGAGCAGCAAGGCCCCAATCGCGCTAATCAGCACGGCGTAAATTACCGTGCGCGGCCGCACGAGATTAATCTTGCCCTCTTTACCCTCGGCGCGAAGTTGCACATTCGTGTCCGTATCAAATGCGATAAGCCCTTTGGGGCGGCCAACCTTGACCATGATAGCGTCGCACGCATCAATACACAAAGAGCAGCCAATACATTCAAGCTGCAAACCGTCACGAATATCAATGCCCACAGGGCAAACCGCGACGCATTGACGGCAATCAATACAGTCCCCGCGCCCGTCCCATGTGGCGTTTTTCTTATGGGCGCCGCGCGGTTCCCCCCGGTCATAGCGGTAGGTGACATTGAGGGCTTCTTCGTCAATCATCGCCGCCTGAATACGCGGCCACGGGCACATATAAGTGCAAACCTGCTCGCGCATAAAGCCGGCCAGCGCATAGGTGGTGAAAGTCATAATCGCGGCAAAAATATAGGATGTTGCGGGCGCATGGCCGGTGAAGAAATCGCGCGCAATGGTCGGGGCGTCATGGAAATATAAAATCCACACGCCGCCTGTCAGGGCGGAAATTATAACCCAGACGATATGTTTACCAGTTTTCTTTCCTAACTTTTTCGCGCTCCACGGCGCCTTATCAAGCTTCATGCGCGCATTGCGGTCCCCCTCAAAAAACCGCTCTACGGAAATAAACAAATCCGTCCAAATGGTTTGCGGGCAAGCATAGCCGCACCAGACGCGGCCAAATAAAGCCGTGGCGAGAAACAGCCCCAAGGCGGCGATAATCATGAGCCCCGTAAGATAGTAAATCTCTTGCGGCCAAATCTCGATAAAGAAGAAATAGAAACGGGCATTTTCAAAGTCGATTAAAATCGCTTGGTCCGGTTGCCCTGGCCCGCGGTCCCACCGTATCCAAGGCGTGACATAATAAATTCCTAGCAGAACGACTAGGGCAAGCCATTTAATATTGCGGAAAAAACCTTTGGCCAGTTTTGGGTAAAGCTTGATGCGCTTTACATAATCCTTTTGCTTGGTTGAGGGCGCCGTGGCGACGGCGCGTGATTGCTCAACGCCGTCGGCGACTTTTTTACGAGGTGATATGTCTAATTCTGTCATGAGCGCACTCTTTTCAGGCCCGTAAGGCTCTCTATTGCGTATCGCTTTCATATTCGCCGCCGCCAAGGGCGTGAACATAAACCGCCAAGGCCGTGACCATTTCCGGTGAAAGACGCTCATTCCAATTAGGCATTACGCCTGCGCGGCCATTGTAAATCGAGTTGTAAATCGTGTCGATTTCGCCGCCGTAAAGCCAATCCATATCCGTTAGGTTCGGCGCGCCTTGCTCCCTATCGCCCGTGCCCGTATCGCCGTGGCAAGAGACGCACTGGTCTGCAAATATTGTCTTGCCCTTAGCCAAATCAACATAATCATAGCCATGACCGCTTTGGCCGGAGAGTTTATAAACATAAGACGCTACGTCCCTGATTTGCGCCTTAGACAGAATTTCATCGCGGCCATAGGCCATCATGGAATTTGTGCGCGTATCCTCATGGCCGGCGCGAATGCCGACATGGAGCGTGTGGCGAATATCCTTAAAGCTTCCCCCCCAAATCCACACATCATCATTGAGGTTGGGATAGCCGTCAAAACCTTGCCCGCCCGTGCCGTGGCAGGTGGCGCAATTATCACCAAAGGCGGACTTGCCCGCCGCAAGGGTGAAGTCAAAAAGTTCTGCGTTTTTTGGGTCGCGCAAATCTTTAATGCTGACATTGCTAAGACGGGCAAAATTATCGGCCCGCA
>JAZGFA010000031.1:0-5523 GCA_036478975.1 Robiginitomaculum sp.
ATTCGGAGTGGGCGCGCCGGGCCATGTTGATGTCCTCCTTTGCTAATTACCAGTCCGGGGAATATGTCGAAGCCATTGCCGGAGCCGAGCGCTTTATCGGTCTGCATCCGGGTAATAATTCCGCGCCTTACGCCTATTATTTGATTGCGGTCAGCCATTATGACCAAATTTTTGACGTGAACCGTGATCAAGGCACGACAGTTTTAGCCGAAAATGCCTTGCAGCAAGTGGTGCGCCGTTACCCGCAAAGCGATTACGCCCGTGATGCCCGCCTGAAACTGCAACTGACCCATGACCATTTGGCCGGTAAGGAAATAGCCGTGGGCCGTTATTACCTAAAACAGCGCCAATATCTTTCCGGCATTGGCCGCTTTAAAACTGTGATTGAAAAATACGATACCACCTCCCACACGGAAGAAGCTTTGCACCGCTTAGTCGAGAGCTATGTTTCCCTTGGCATTATCGGCGAGGCCACGCAGGTCGGATCGGTTCTGGGGTATAACTATCCAGACAGTGAATGGTACGCCGACAGCTATGAATTACTCGCCAAACATGGGGTTGACCTTAAGGGCGAAGTCGCCAAACCGCGCGAGCAAGGCTATTGGCGCCGCTTGCGTGAACGTCTGTTCTAGGGATTATGCTCACCGGACTTTCAATTCGTAATGTGGTGCTTATTGAGGCGCTCGACCTATCATTAGGTGGCGGCCTGTCTGCGCTTACGGGCGAAACCGGAGCCGGTAAATCCATCATCCTAGATGCGCTCGGCATGGCTACGGGCGCGCGCTCCGATAAGGGGCTTGTGCGCGCGGGCGCGGATAAGGCGCTATGCACTGCAAGTTTTGAAGTGCCGAGCCATAGCCCGATTTGGGAAACCCTTTCAGATGCGGGCATTGACGGGAGCGCCAGCGAAGATTTGCTCCTGCGCCGCGTCATCAATAGTGACGGCCGCAGCAAAGCCTATATTAATGACCAGCCCGCCAGCGTCAAACTGCTCGCCGCAATCGGGGCGCATGTATTAGAAGTCCATGGCCAACATGACGGACGCGGACTTTTAGACCCGTCCGCCCACCGCCTATTACTTGACCGTTTTGGCGGTTATGACAAGGCGCTAGCGGCCTGTAATATTAGCTACGGCGCGTTGAAAACGGCTATGGAGCGCCTTGAAACGCTACAGCATGCCAGCCGTCAGGCCGCCACGGATCGCGATTTTTTCGAGCATAGCATAGCCGAGCTTGACCGCCTTGACCCCAAGACCGGTGAAGACGCTAGTCTTGCGAGCCAAAGACGGCTTATGCAAATGTCCGAAGGGGCGCTGACCGAACTCACGGCGGCCAGCACGGCGCTTGGGGACGGGGATTATGAGGCGCGCCTTGCCACGGCCCTGCGCGGGCTAGAGCGGGTTACGGGGAAATTAGGCGAGGGGGAGAGCGCCGCAAGCCGCGCCCTAAGCGAGGCCGCGAGCGCTTTGGATAAGGCCTTGATTGAAACCGAGGAGGCCCGCTCTGCTGTGGCCCATGCGGCAAGCGCTTTTGACGTGGAGCCGGGGGCGCTTGACGGGGTCGAGCAGCGGCTGTTTGCTTTGCGGGCCGCCGCGCGTAAATTTAACACTGACATTGACGGGCTTGCCGCCGTGCGCGCGAGCTTTGCGCAAAACCTCTATGACATTGACAATAGTGATGCGGCCTTAGCCAAGGCGCAAAAACAGCTTAAAATCGCGCAAGACGCCTATGACAAAGCGGCTAACGCCCTGACGCGGGCGCGCATTAAGGCGGGCAAAGCGCTAGATAAGGCGGTGATGACCGAACTGCCCGCGCTTAAAATGGATAAGGCGCGGTTTGAAACGCGCATTACCGAGGGCCGCGATAGCGCATCGGGCCGCGACGCGGTGAGTTTTGCCGTTTCCACTAATCCCGGCATGCCGATGGGCGCGCTGGATAAGGTGGCGTCCGGCGGGGAAATGAGCCGCTTTGCCCTCGCGATTAAAGTGGCGCTGGCCGGCGATGGCCATGCGAGCTTGATATTTGACGAAGTGGACGCCGGGGTCGGCGGGGCGGTAGCGGCGGCGGTGGGCAAGCGCTTATCGGCCCTCTCAAAATCCGCGCAAGTTTTGGTCGTCACCCATAGTCCGCAGGTGGCCGCCTGCGCTGACAGCCAGTTTCTCATCCATAAAACCGCCATTGGCGATAAAACCATCACCCATGTTAGCCCGCTAATCGGCCCTGCGCGCGAGGAAGAAATCGCCCGCATGCTTGCCGGAGAGCGCGTGACCGACGCGGCAAGGGCGGCTGCGCGTCAGCTTATGGGCTAATGGCAGATGTCTTTGATATGAGCGAGGCCCGCGCCATGGCCGAACTTAAATCCCTCTCCATGGAAATTCGCGCCAATGATGAAGCCTATTACCAAAAAGATGCGCCGGTAATAGCCGACGGGGATTATGATAAGCTGCGTAAACGCTTGCTCGCCATTGAAGCGGCGTTTCCGCACTTAATAGCCAAGAATAGCCCGTCTAAATCGGTCGGGGCCAAACCCTCTGGCCGGTTTGGCAAAATCAACCATAGCGTTCCGATGCTGAGTTTGGATAATGTATTCACGGATACGGAGCTGTCAGAGTTCACCGCGCGGGTGCGTAAGTTTTTACGCATAGAAAGCGCCGCGCCGCTCGCCTTTACCGCCGAGCCGAAAATTGACGGCCTGTCCGCGGGCATTCGCTATGAACGCGGCAGGCTTGTCAGCGCGGCGACGCGCGGGGACGGGCGCATTGGCGAAGACGTCACCGCCAATGTCGCCTCTATCATTGACGTGCCAAAGACCCTTAGCGGATCTGGCTGGCCGGATGTTTTAGAAGTGCGCGGCGAGGTTTATATCAATCACGCGGATTTTGAGACGATGAACGCGGCGCAAATCGCGGCGGGCAGGGACGCCTATAAAAACCCGCGCAACGCCGCGGCTGGCTCCCTGCGCCAAATAGATGCGGCCATTACCGCCAGCCGTCCTTTGCGGTTTTACGCCTATACATGGGGCGAAATCAGCGCGCCATTTGCCAAGAGCCAAATGGACGCGGTGGCGCGGTTTAAGGATTGGGGCTTTAGCGTCAACGGCTTGATGGCTAAGTTTGATGACGCGGCGGGGCTGCTCGCCCATTATCACGATATTGAAAACCGCCGCGCCGGCCTTGGCTATGACATTGACGGCGTGGTGTACAAGGTCAATGACTTGGCCCTGCAAGCGCGATTAGGCTTTGTTTCGCGCGCCCCGCGCTGGGCCAGCGCCCATAAATTTCCCGCCGAAAAAGCTATCACCATTGTGGAAGATATTGACGTGCAGGTCGGGCGCACCGGAGCGCTCACCCCCGTGGCGCGCCTTACCCCCGTCACCGTCGGCGGCGTGGTGGTGTCCAATGCGACATTGCATAATGAGGATGAGATAAACCGGCTTAAATTGCGCATTGGCGATAAGGTCGAAATACAGCGCGCCGGCGACGTTATCCCGCAAGTCATTCGGGTGCTTGACGTGGATATATCTGGGCGCGGCGACGATTACACCCTGCCAGATAATTGCCCAATTTGCGACGCGCCTGCTATTCGCAGCGTCGACGAGAAGGGCAAAATGGACGTGATTAAGCGCTGCACGAATGGCGCGCTTTGCCCCGCCCAAGCGGTGGAAAGCCTCATCCATTTCGTCTCGCGCCGCGCCTATGACATTGACGGCATGGGGGCAAAACAGATTGAAGTGTTTTACCAAAAAGGGCTTGTCACCGAACCATCAGAAATTTTCACGCTCGAAACCCGTAATGGCGAGATAAAGCTTGAAACATGGGAGGGCTGGGGTGAGACCTCCGCCAAAAACCTATTCGCGGCGATTAATTCGCGCCGCGAAATCGGTTTTGCCCGCGCGCTTTACGGCTTTGGTATTCGCCATGTTGGTCACGGCAATAGCAATCTTTTAGCCAAGCACTATTTGTCATGGGAGCTGATGATGAAAGCCGTAATCGCCGCTAAAAATCACATGGGGGAGCAGTGGGCGGACCTGCTCTCCATTGACGGTATGGGCGAGGCGGGGGCAGGCGCATTGGTCGATTTTATGAGCGCGCCGCAAAACGCCAATATGGCCGCGCGCCTATTAGAGCATGTCACTATTATAGACGCGCAGGCGCCGAGTAATGATAGCCCCATATCAGGCAAAACCGTGGTGTTTACCGGCAAGTTAGAGCTGTTCTCGCGCGACGAAGCCAAGGCCCGCGCCCAAAGCCTCGGCGCGAAAGTCTCCGGCAGCGTCTCGGCTAAAACCGATTACCTCGTCGCCGGCCCCGGCGCGGGTAGTAAACTTAAAAAAGCGGCGGAGCTTGGCGTGATGGTGATGACGGAAGGCGAGTGGCTTGAATTGCTTGGCGGTTAAACCGCCGCGCAAACTTGCTCTAGCCATGCCCAAACTTCGCCCTTAACTTGCGGCCCGATTTTATCCATGACTTGCCCATGATAGCTATTCACCCAATCGCGTTCCTCATTGGATAGCATAGCAACGTCAATTAATTCGCGGTCAATCGGGGCGAAGGTGAGGTTTTCAAAGCCGAGCATAGGGCGCTCTCCGCCTTCAATGTCGCGAGGTTCATGCACATATTGTAGGTTTTCAATGCGGATGCCATAGCCGCCTGTTTTGTAAAAACCCGGCTCATTACTGACAATCATGCCCGGCGCTAGGGCTACGGCATTGGGGGCTTTGGCGATGCGCTGCGGCCCTTCATGGACGCCGAGATAAACCCCGACCCCGTGGCCCGTGCCGTGGTCATAATCAAGGCCATGGTTCCACAGCGCCATGCGGGCGAGCGCGTCAAGGGCGTGGCCGGACGTGCCCTTTGGAAAGCGAATGGCGGCGAGGGCGATATGGCCTTTCAGCACAAGGGTAAAGTGCTTTTTCATCTCATCGGTCGGCGTGCCAATGGCGACTGTTCTGGTGACATCGGTTGTGCCGTCTTGATATTGGCCGCCGCTATCAATCAGGTAGAGCGAGCCTTTTTCTAGGCGCAGATTGGAATCCGTATTGACGCGGTAATGGCAGTGGGCGCCATTAGGGCCAGCGCCGGAAATGCTCTCAAAGCTTAAATCCTTCAAGCCGGGCAGTTCAGAGCGCAGGGATTCGAGTTTTTGCGCCGCCTGAATTTCGTCATATTTCCCGCTTTGCGCTTCGGTGGCGAGCCAGTGCAAAAACCGCGTTAGGGCCGCGCCGTCGCGAATATGCGCCACCGTTGTGCCGGCAATTTCCGCCGCGTTCTTTTTCGCCTTGGGCAGCATGATTGGGTCCATGGCCGCGTGGATTTTCGCGCCCGCCGTTTTAAGGGTTTCAAACATAAAGGCGGAGCTAAGACTTGGGTCAACCCAGACGGTCTTTCCGCCCAAATTAGCGAGGCCATCGGGCAAATCGTCCTCATTGCGAATGGAAACGCGATTGCCCAAATGGGCGCGCACATCGTCGCCGACTTTGTCGCTATGGATATAAAGCTCGCTTTGACCATCCGCGTGAATGATG